>JAZBPT010000057.1:0-15805 GCA_036351755.1 Wenzhouxiangella sp.
CGTTTCACCGGCGGCTGGGCCTTCGGCATCGGCACGGTGTCGATGTTCGTTTCCGCCTTCAGCGTCACCGTGCTCACGCTGATCGTCGTGATCGGCCCCGATCCCTGGTACTCGCCGCAGTACGCCATTCCCCTGCTCGGCATGCTGCTGGGCAACACCATGAACGGCATCGCGCTGGGCCTCGATCGCCTCACCGAATCGGCCTGGCGCGAGCGGGCCGTCATCGAGCACCGCCTGATGATGGGCCAGAACTGGCAGGTCGCCGTCGGCGAGATTCGCCGCAACGCCATGCGCTCGGGCATGATTCCCATCATCAATGCCATGGCCGCAGCCGGGCTGGTCAGCCTGCCGGGGATGATGACCGGCCAGATCCTGGCCGGCAGTCCGCCGGCGGTGGCCGTCGAATACCAGATCCTGATCATGTTCACGATCAGCGCCGGCACCGGCTTCGGCACGATGGTGGCCGTATCGCTGGGCAGTCGCCGGCTGTTCGATGCGCGCGAGCGCCTGCGCATCGACCGGCTGGATCGCCGCTGAAGGCCCGCCGGCGTCCGCGTGGAGGCGGGCGGCAAGTGGACTTGCCTGCCCTTGGCGTTTACTCTTTGCGCCAAAGGGTTCGAGGGAACATGCCGCAGATGCTCAAAGGCGCCCGCCGCCAATGCTGGGAGGCTCGATCGTGAGCGGCCGCGCCGGGTGTCGAGGGCTCGCGTGGCTTGCCTTCGCGTTCATCTTGTTCGCGACCAGCCTGCCGCTGCAGGCCCAGTATCGAGCCGAGCTGATCCAGCTGCCCGCCCAGGGCACCGTCGGCGACGTCAAGCAGTCGGCGGCCGTGCAGTTCGATCCCGACAAGCGACTCCGGCCCGAGGCGCTGATCCGCAGCGATGCCGGTTTCGAGCCTTACTCTAGCGATTTCGAAGAGACGGCACCGCCGCTGTGGCTCAAGATCAGGTTTTCGGCGCCGCGGGACTCGGAGGGTCGCTACGTGCTTCGCGTTGCGCGCCGTTTCTTCGTCGACTTCGACGTCTACATCCCCGAGCGAGGGGGTTCCTTGCGCCAGGTGGGGGCGGCCTTTAGCGAAGCGGTTACGGCAGAGACGGTCGGCCGGCAATATACGGTCGACTTCACCGTCCCGCCGGGGCAGACCCAGACCTTGCTCGTCTATGTCGACACGCTCCAGGCTTCGCTTCAACCGCTGGAGTTGTGGGTGCAGGACCGGGAGTCCTTCACCGATGCCAAGTTGAACGGATTCGTGGTGTTCGGACTTTTGTGCGGGGTGCTGCTGGCGCTGATCTTCTACAACCTCGTGCTGTACGTAAACCTCCGCCAGAGAGGTCATCTGTACTACGTCATGGCCATGCTCAACATGGTACTCCTGCTCGGTATCGATTCGGGGCTGCTGCAGACCTATCTGTTGCCCGGCGTCTTACAGCCTCACATCGCACGCCTCTACATGTTGTTTTCCTGCGCAACGCTGACCATGATCGGCCTGTTCTTCCTCGCCTTCACCAATGCACCTCGATACGTTCCGAGAACGGCCTGGCTGATCCGGGCGACGCTGTCGATCCTGGGTATCTTCGCCGTCGCGTTTGTGCTGGTTCCGATCGAACACTTCCTGTTCGTCGCGACCCTGGTCCAGCCAACGCAGCTCATCTACCAGGTGCTTCTGCTGGCGGCTGCGTTCATGGTGGGCCGCAAGGGCGCCACCGAAGGCTACATTTTTCTGGCCGCCTGGAGTCTGTTTCTCCTCAGCGGTTTCTTGCGCGTCTTCATGTCGCTCGGATTGCTTCCGCGCACGGACGCGCTCGAGTACATGATCTATTTCGGTGTCGTTGCCGAAGCCACCATTCTTGCCCTGGGGCTGACCTGGCGCGTGCGACAGCTTTACACACGACACGCCCGGGCCCTGGAAGAACAACACAAGGCCGCTCGACTGGCCAACCTGGATCCCTTGACCGACGCCTACAATCGTCGATTCCTGCAGACCTATCTCGAAAGCGTGATGCCGGGACCGGCATCCGATACCTTCGATCGGGCGGTGCTGATTCTCGATCTCGACAATTTCAAGGAGACCAACGACGAGTACGGTCATGCGGCCGGCGATATGGTGTTGCGGGAGCTGGTGCGGCGCTGCCAGCGAGTGCTTCGCGAGGGCGATGTTATGTGCCGGCTGGGCGGCGACGAGTTCGTCATCGTCCTGTCCGACCAGACCGACCGCACCGGCCTGCAGGTGGCACGCCGCGTCATCGACCGGGTGGCCGCCGAACCCTTCCTCTTCGACGGCGTGGAGATGCCGGTCACGACCAGTATCGGCGTAGTCTCGAGCATTTCGCCGAAGTGTGCGGTCAGCGATATTCTGCGCATGGCCGACCAGGCGCTCTACCAGGCCAAGCAGGCGGGTCGTAACCGCGCCGTGCTGTTCGATCCCGACAAGGCCACGCCCTTCCGCCACGGTCCCTCCCGCGTTCCCCAAAGGCACGAAGCATGAAAAACGACAAGATCACCATCGTTGGCGCCGGCGTTTCCGGCCTGTATTCGGCCTGGCGCCTGATCGAGGCCGGCCACGATCCGGCCGGGCTGACCGTCCTGGAAGCCACCGATCGAATCGGCGGGCGGCTATGGTCGCTGAAGATGCACCCCGACAGCACCCTGCCCGCGGAGCTGGGCGGCATGTTCTTCAACGACCAGCAGCCGCTGGTCTACGGGCTGTGCAGCCGGGTCTTCCAACTGCCGAAGGAAACCGTCCAGCCGCAACCGGACTTCGCCTGGCTGCGCGCCACGCGCTTCAAGGTCGCCGAGTTTTCCGACCCGAAGGTCCAGCCCTACAACCTGGCGCCCGACGAACAGGGCCTGAGCTATTACCAGCTGCTCGATCTGGCCTGCACGCGCATCGCGCCCGGTATCAAGGAGCTCTGGCCCCGGAACCCGAAGGGCTCGCGGGAGGAGACCCTCGACTATCTCAAGAAGCACGAGTTCGACGGCCGCCCGCTATGGCGCTGGGGATTCTGGAACCTCCTCTCCCGTGTGGTCAGCCACGAGGCTTGGCTGGCACTGCGAGGCATGACCAGCGTCTACGCCATGTTGTCGAACTGGAACGCTTTCGATGCAATGGTCTCGATCGTGATCGAGCAAAGCGGCAAGTGGTACCGGTTGACCCACGGGTACCAGCACATGCCGGAAGCCCTGGCCGAAGCCGTCGAGGGCGCCGGCGCCACGATTCATCGAGAGCACGTGGTTCGGCGCATCGAGACGGCCGGGGATCGAATGCGCCTGTCGGTCCGGGCCGGCGGGACCGAGCGCGAGCTCGAATCGGACCGCGTCGTTCTCGCCATTCCGCGCCTCCCCCTGACGAAGCTCATCGAGGCGAGCCCCGCCCTGCGCCAAGGCGAACTGGCCGCTCGCGTCGACTCGGTCGAGGGCGTGCCCGCCTGCAAGATCTTCCTGACCTTCGACAAGCCCTGGTGGCGCGACGTGCCCGATGGTCCCGGCAAGATCGCGGACGGCACCTACGGCGTCTCGCATACCGATCTGCCCATGCGCCAGTGCTACTACCTGGGCGTGGACAATGGTTCGGGCGAGGCGCTGATGATGGCCAGTTACGCCGACACCGATGCGGTGAGCTTCTGGCGGGCGCTGACGCCCGACAGCGGCCGGGGGCTCAGGATCGAGAGCGATCTCAGCGAAGTCGCGCTCACCGAAATCCGCCGCGAATTGTCCGAGATGCACGGCGTCGACGTGCCGAAGCCCACCGCTGGCTGTTTCATCGACTGGAGCCTGTGGCCCTATGGCGGTGGCTGGCACAGCTGGATGCCCGGCTGGAAGAGCTGGGAGGTCACCGACGCCATGTGCGCCCCCGTGAATGGCTTGCCGCTGCATATCTGCGGCGAAAGCTACAGCACGGCCCAGGGCTGGAGCGAGGGCGCGCTGCAGTCGGCCGAGGACATGCTCCAGCGCTGCTTCGGCTTGGCCGCACCCGATTGGCTGGATCCGTCGAACTGAACCGCTCGACGGTCATTTCTGCAAAACCACGAAAGGGAAGGTAAACATGTCCGACAACACGCACAAACTGCTATCGAGCCTCGCCGAAGACCCCGAGACGCTGGAACGATTCAAGAAGGATCCCCAGGGCGTCATGAAGGAGTACGGTGTGCCGGAAGACCACCAGAAGCTGATTCTCTCCGGCGACAAGGCGAAGCTTGCCAAGGAAACGGGCCTGAGTGATCAGAAGATGCAGCTCGTCATTCTCTGATGAGCGACCCCGGCCGCCTGAGCGTTGTCGGCACCGGCATCCGCCCGGGCGGCCATCTCACCCGCGAGGCGCAGCACCTGCTGCGGGCCGCCGACCGTGTATTCACCGTGGTCGACGGTCTCACCCTCGATCGCCTGCGTGAGCTCAACGCTCGGGTCGAATCGCTCCAGGACGCCTACGCCGTCGGCCGGCAGCGCGACGACAGCTACGCCGAGATGGTGCGGCGCATCCTCGCACCCCTCGACGAAGGCGCCCACGTCTGCGCCGCTTTCTACGGCCACCCCGGCGTATTCGTCTGGCCGGCGCACGAAGCGATCCGGCTTGCGCGCGCGGCCGGCCACCGGGCCGTGATGTATCCCGGCATCTCGGCCGAGGACTGCCTTTTCGCCGACCTGGGAATCGACCCGGCGCTTAACGGCTGCCAGAGTTTCGAGGCCACCGATTTCCTGCTCCACGCCCGCCGCTTCGACCCCACCGCCGCGCTGATCCTTTGGCAGCCGGTCACCCTGGGTGATCTCGGCCGCGATGCCTTCGAGTACGATCCGAAGTGGGTGAAGGTGCTCGCCGAGGTGCTGGCGGCCGACTACCCGGCCGACCACCCGGTGACCGTCTACGAAGCCGCGGTCTTTCCGCTCGATGAGCCGCGCATGGAACAGGTGTCGCTGAATCGACTGCACGAGGCGCGCTTCAGCCAGGTGTCCACGCTCTACCTGCCGCCCGTGGCGCCCCCGGCCCTTAGTGCCGAAAGACTCGAGCGCCTGGGCATCAGCGAATCCGACCTCGCCTTCGGCGCCTACCAGCTGCACCGGCGAGGCTGAGCCGGGTCCCTACAAGAGCCAGACGATCGGCAGTCTTGCCAGAATCGCCACGCCCATGCGTTTCCAGACGCTGGTGTGCGGCTCGTGTTCGTGGCGCAGCGTGCCCGACTCGGTACGCTCGATCCAGTAGAGCCCGCCGTGGTCGTCGAGGTGCACCGAGTAGGCGCGCTCGGGCACGTCTACCGCGAAGGTCTCCTCCAGCTCGGCGGCCAGTTCCGGGCTGTCGATCAACAGGCCCATCTCGGTGTTGAGCCGCGCCGAGCGCGGATCGAAATTGAAAGAACCCACGAACACGCGCTCGCCGTCGACCGCGAAGGTCTTGGCGTGCAGGCTTGAGCCGGAACTGCCCAGCGGACCCGTGCCGCGCATCCGTTCCTGGCCCGACAGGCGCTGCATCTCGAACAGCTTCACGCCCGCCTTCAGCAGGCGCTTGCGGTAGCGGCTGTAGCCCGAGTGCACGGCGGCGACGTCGGTCGCCTCCAGCGAGTTGGTCAGCACCACCACTTCCACGCCGCTTCGGGCCAGCTCGGTGAACAGCTTGGCGCCGGTGCGCGTCGGTACGAAATAGGGCGAGACCACGTACATGCGATCTTGCGGCAGGCCGATGGTTTCCTGCAGCTGGTCGCTGAGCAGGCCCTTGGGGCCGGGCTTGTCGAGGATCTTGTGCGGGTCGTCGCTGAGCAGTTCGGCCGGGCCCCAGATCATCTCCAGCCGGCCGTCGAGAAAGCGCTCGATGAAGCGCGAGTGCTCGAAGTTGTCCAGGTAGGCGCTCGCCGCCTCGTCGTGTTCGATGCGGGCGGCGGCCCGGCGCAGCCCGGCGACGGGATCCCCGTCGGCCGGCTCGACCAGGGCCTCGACCGGCCAGGCCGATTCGCTGTTCCAGTAGCGGTCGAAGTCGTCGGAGACCTCGCCGACGACCTGGCCGACGGCGAGCACGTCGACATCGGCGAACAGCAGGCCGGTACCGGCGGCGAAGTACTCGTCGGCGACGTTGCGTCCGCCCACGATGGTGGCGCGGTTGTCGGCGGTGAAGGCCTTGTTGTGCATGCGCCGGTTGATGCGGCGGAAATCGGTGAAGTAGTTCACCCAGCGCGGCCAGCGCAGGGCCAGCGGGTTGAACAGCCGGACCTCGATGCGCTCGTGCCGGGCCAGGGCGAGCAGCGTCTGATCCAGACCTTCGACGCCGTTGTCGTCGAGCAGCAGGCGAACGCGCACGCCGCGATCGGCCGCCTGCAGCAGCGCGTGCAGCATCAGCGTGCCGGTCAGGTCGTCGCCCCAGATGTAGTACTGCACGTCCAGCGTGCGTTCGGCCGAATGGGCCAGCAGGTAGCGGGCGGCGAAAGCGTCCAGCGGGTCGTAGAGCGGGTGGATGCCGCTCTCGCCCGGATGGTCGCTGATCTGTTCGCCCAGCGAGCGCCCCAGGCGCGTTTCGCGCGCGGCCTCGGCGGGCAGCGCTTGCGACCGATCGGCGTCCGGGCGCTCAGGTAGCCTGGGCCAGAACACCAGCGCCGCTCCCAGGACGATCAGCAACAACAGCACCCGGTGCCACGGGAAGCGCTTCTGGGAAGGCGCGGCCATGCTCAGGCCGCCGCGAGGTCGAATGGCCGGCCTGGATCACGGCGCCGCATGGGCCGCCTCACGCCCGGCTTGTTCCATCGCCGCCACCAGGCGGGCCTTGAGCGCCGGGTCGGCGTCCGGGCCGGGCAGCATGGCCAGTTCGCCGGCGTCGAGCTCGCGCCCGTCGGCGCTGAGCACCTTGATGCGCTGGATCTCCTCGCCGGTGGCGCGTTCGACGTAGCGCACCGAATGCGAGCAATCGCTCAGGTGCTGCTCGGACCACTGCGACAGGGCGATCAGCACCGGGAAGAGCGCGCGGCCCGATCGCGTCAGCCGGTACTCGATCACGCGCCGGTCGGTTTCCGAGGCCTTGCGCTGGAGCAGCCCGGCCTCGACCAGCTTGCGCAGGCGGTTGGTGAGGATGTTGCGCGCGATGCCCAGGCGCTTCTCGAACTCGTTGAACTTGCCGCTGCCCAGGAAGGCCTCGCGGATGATCATCAGGCTCCAGCCGTCGCCCAGCAGCGCGGTCACGCGGGCGATGGGGCAGTTGCCGTGACAGGGGTTGGCTTTGCTCATGGGGCCAGTCTGCGGGATTGGGTTGCAAAATGCAACCAATCGGCGTAGCCTGTAATCGAGTTGCGTTTTGCAACCTAGTTTTCCGAGGCACGCAACAAGAGAGAAACGCCATGCTGATCCCCGAAAACCAATCCCGACTGACCGCCCGCCGACTCGTCGCCCTGATCGCCGTCTGGGGCCTTCTTGGCCTGTTCGCCTGGCTGGCCTGACGCCGCTATCGCCGGGCTGGTTCGCCGCGGGCAACTGTCGTAGACTTTTTCAACGCCTGTTGGACGCACAGCACGGGAGGCCGTCATGAGCAGTGAAGAACGGAAGGATTTCATCGAGCGCCTGAAATCGCGCCTGGACGAACTCGACGACAAGATCGACGAGTACGAAGAGCGCGCCGAGGAGGCCGGCTCGAGGGCCCGGGAGGAATACCACGAGAAGCTGGCCGAGATGCGCAGCCGCCGCAAGGACCTTGCCAACAAGCTCGACGAGTTGCGTTCGGCCGGTGAACTGCAGTGGTCGAAGCTCAAGCGCGAGGCGGAATACACCTGGGACGCCCTCCAGAACTCGTTCAACTACTTCAAATCGCACTTCAAGTAAGCCCCCACCGGGAGAAACGATGATCAGGACCACCCTCCTGCTGGCCCTGGCGCCGGCCCTGCTGCTTGCGCATCCGCAAGCCGCCGCCGATTCGTCCCGCGCCCAGGGTCGCATGCTCGAATCGGCCGATCGCGCCGTGCTCACGACCCGCGAGCGCACCGAGCCGGAGAACGCCATGCTTGCCGACCGGCTCGAGAACCTGCTGCCGGGTCTGATGGAAGAGACGGGCATCGACATGTGGCTGGTCCTCAACCGCGAGTACGGCGAGGACCCGGTCTATTTCACCCTTGTGCCCCAGCCCAGCTTCGCCGCCCGCCGGACCACGATGCTGGTGTTCCATCGCAATGAAGACGGCGCGGTCGAACGCCTCACGGTCAATCGCTATCCCCTGGGCGAACCCTACGAGTCCGCCTGGGAGGGCGGCTCGCTCGAGGAACAGTGGGCCGCACTCGGCGAGCTTATCGTCGATCGCGATCCGGCGCGCATCGGCATCAACGTCTCCGAGCACTGGCCCGAGGCCGACGGCCTGACGCACGGCCTGTACCGAAAGCTGCTGGCCGCCCTGCCGCCGGAATTCCACGATCGCCTCGTGCCGGCCGAGGAGCTCGTCATTCGCTGGCTGGAGACGCGTAGCGAGCGCGAACTCGACGTCTATCCCCACATCGTCTCGCTGGCGCGCGGCGTCATCGCCGAGGCCTTTTCGAGCCGGGTCATCACCCCCGGCGTGACCACGACCGACGATGTCGCCTGGTTCATCCGTCGACGCTTCGAGTCGATGGGCCTGGAGCCCTGGTTCATGCCCTACGTGAACATCCAGCGCCCCGGCATGGACTGCGGCGAAGACGCGCCCTTCTGCGGCTCGGCGGGAACGATCCAGCCCGGGGACATCCTGCATACCGACGTCGGCATCTGCTATCTCAAGCTGTGCACCGACACCCAGGAGATGGCCTACGTGCCGGAACTCGGCGAGAGCGGCGTGCCGCAGGGCCTGAAGGACGCCTTGGCGCGCGGCAATGATTGGCAGGATCGTCTCACCGCCGAGTTCGAAACCGGCCGCACGGGTAACGAAATCCTGGCCGCCGCGCAGGACGCCATGGCCGACGCGCCCTGGCAGTTCAACATCTACACCCACCCCATCGGCTTCTTCGGCCACGCGCCCGGCCCGACGATCGGCATGTGGGACCTGCCCGCGCAAGTCGAGCACACCGGCGACTGGCCCCTGCACGCCAATACCGCCTACGCCATCGAGGGCAGCATCAAGACGCCCGTGCCCGAGTGGGACGATCAGCTGGTCAACATCAAGCTGGAACAGACCGCCGTGTTCGACGGCGAGCGCGTGATCTACCTGGCCGGCCGACAGACCGACTGGCACGTGGTCCGCTGAGCGCTCAGCGGGATCGATCCCGGCCTCGCAGCCAGCGCCGGAGGCCGCGGTAGACGGCCGGGTGGCCGAGCAGGCCCAAGTGGCCGGCGCCGGGTACCAGCAGGGTATTGGCCTCGGGGATGTCGAGCGCTCGTTCCGGGTCCACGTGCCGCCCGAGGGCGCTGTCGATCGGCACCAGGCCGTCTCCCGCCGTGGCGCCGAGCCATCCGCCGACCCGCCCCCGCGCCGTGGCCGCCACGGCAAACAGTTCCACGTCGCCGACCTGCGCCGGCAGCCCGCCGTGTCGCAGGTCCGTAATGCCCGCGCTGCGGATTGATCCCAAGCGGGTAAACGGCGCGAAGTAGGGGCTGAAGCCCAGCAGGGATTCGAACCGGTGGCCGAGACGTTCCATCGGTGCACCGTGATGCGGCGTGCCCAGGAAAGCCATACGCGAGAGTGAGTCGATCCACGGGTGTGATGCCTCCGTACCCGCGGAGAGCGCGCTGCGGGCCACCAGCCCACCCATGCTGTGGCCGACGATCACGATCTCCTCGACCGCGACCGGCCATTGCTCGAACAGGCTCTGCAGCATGTCGGCCAGGTCGCGACCGTTGTCGGCGATGGCCCGTCCGGTGTTGTAGTGCAGATGCAGCGGCGTGAAACCCAGCGCACGGGACAGGCGCTCGGGCATGCCGTCGGCCCCGCCCCAGTGGAGATCGTTCATGCACAGGCCGTGGACGGCAATCAACAGTCGGCCCGAGGGCCGGGCGAACGCCTCGGCCAGTCGGTCGCGCTCGAGGACCAGCGCCCGGCCGTCCCGGCGAAAGCGCATGGGGATGGCCAGCGGGTTGCCGCTTTCGGCCAGGTGATCGCCCAGCACGCCGTTGAGACCGGCCAGCCACTGTTCGCGGGCGTGGGAGACATCGGATGTCGGCGCTCGCTCGAACACCCGGGATGCGACATCGACGCCGGCGCCGACCAGGCCATTGATGCCCCGAATCGAGCCGTAGACCAGGCCGGTGATGCCCCGCGTCCGACCCTCGACGGCCCGGCCCACAGGGGCGGCCCGGGACGCGATCGTCAGGTGCAGCTGCTCGACCAGGCGGCTCGTGCCGCTAACGCCGTCGCCGGCGAGTCGCGCCAGGCCGCGCAGGTCGGTGGGTGTCAGCATTCGGGTTGAGGCCAAGGGCGGGCAACCGGGAAGGGCGTACTGCTTCGACTCTCGCCGGCGCGATTGGTTGCCCCGCAAAGGGCTTGGTGACTTTTCACGATGATTTTGGGTAAAATACACGGCCAGCCTGATTCAGTGGGGCCGTAGCTCAGTTGGGAGAGCGCAGCATTCGCATTGCTGAGGTCAGGGGTTCGACTCCCCTCGGCTCCACCACTTTTCCAGTCCAGGATGTCCGGCGCCCGGCGTTACGCCGAGCGCCGCATGCCATCCGACGCGCCCGTCTGAGTTTTTGGACGCAACGTCCGTTCAATTGCAGTCCAAGCCGTGCAAGCCGCCCGTAATTCTCTCTAGGTGAAATTCGCCCTGACCCAGACCGATTGCGGACTCCCAGGTAGCCAGTCCGGTCGTGCAGGATGAGAACTCGAGTGACATCGACCCAAACACGCGGTGTTCAACGGTATCAGGGTCGAAGGCTTCGCCGAAACCACTCGCACTGACCTCCAACAGATCTACGGTAATACTTGTATCGCCTGACGAGTAACTCTGCGTGCCGATCAACCAGTACTGACGTCCCTCCAGGTACGTAAACCAATAAACGGTGAGCGCCAGGCGCTCATTTGATTCGCCAAACTCAAGCACTAGGCCCTCCCCGTTCCTGTCCGGGTCAAACCAACTGCCCGACAGGGACCCTTGGAGAAAAATCTCTTCCGGAAGCTCACCAGACTCCATATCCGGGACGCTCAGTGAACCGTCCGTCCCCTCGATTTTCATCGTAAAGGCATTTGCCAAGCTCACGCCCCCGCTCCTTGTTCGAGGGATCAGCCTGATTTCTGGTCCTTCAAAGACTTCCACCCAGGATTTCGCACAGGCAGAGACATTGGAGCAGCTGGCAAAAGAGTGAGGTTCAGAATTGATGCCCCCTTGAAGAACTCTAAGGTTCTCGGCGCTTAGGCTGTCCCAGAAGCCCATTGAATCGTCGGCAGGTCCCCGTTCGATGGTTTCCACCTTGACAAAGGTTGCCGGATAGGCCGAATCATTGCTGCATGCCTTGCGCCAGACCGTGAGCTCCTTGGTCCACACGAGTAAATCGTTGTCGTCGTACTTCGAGAATGTGCTCGAGACTGCGTCCCCGGGAATAGTCATGGAGCCGAAATCCGCATCAAAAAACTGGGGCAAGCACTGCTGGTAGTGCGGTCCCCAGCCATTATTCGGCTGCGCCCAAAGGCAAGAGGAGAGGGCGAGGCCGACAAGGCAAAGCAGCAACTTGAGAGTGGTTTGGGCAAAACGAAAAGGCATGATTGTTGTCCCCATAACTGTAAGGATTGAACCTGATGCGCGGGCAATGCTCCGTTGGCCAGTGAACAATCCAGAAATGCGATTGCCCACTCCAGATCGAGAAGGTGATGGGTGGCATTTGCAGGCACTCTAGCGCCCAGCCAAAGATAATCCCCAGAGCATTAACAGCCAACAATCGAAAAGCTACGTTGTCAGGAATGGCGCTGTCAAGGAGTGAGAGCGGCAACGGAAGGCAGATGGAACAAATCGGTCCTCGATCAATCCGGGCTCGAATCATCCGGCCGGGTTGAAGGGTGCTCGATGTAGCTGCCCTGGATGAAGTCCACACCCGCTTGCCAGAACTCGATCACCTGCTCCTCGCGCTCGACTTCGGGCATGATCACCGCGCGGTCCTTGTGATGGGCGCGGCTGATGAAGCCCATGAACTCGCCGACCATGCCCGCGCGATCGTGCAGGCCGTCGGCAAAACCCGGAGCCAGGCGCAGGAAGTCCACCGGGGCTTCGTCGATCAGGCGATGGCCGAGCTGCTTTTCGCCGATTCCGCTCAGGCCGATGCGGACCCCAAGGGCGGCCAGCCGCTCCATCGCGCGGCGCGTCTCGCCCGAGCGGTTTTCCAGGTCGAAGACCTCGAACTCCACGATCAGGCGCGGCCCCACTTCGGGGTGGCGCTGCCGGATGCGCACCAGCCATTCGAGCATGCGCTCGTCGAAGGCCTCGGGCGAGACGTTGACGAACAGCCGCACGGCCGAGGGGTTGCCGTGGGTGGTGGCCAGGTAGTGCACGCTGCGGCGAAGCGTCCAGCGCTGCAGGGCGCCGATCAGTTCGTGCCGACGGGCCACGTCCAGGAAATGCCGGGCCGGGATCAGCTTGCCCGAATCGGTCATCAGACGGGCCCAGACTTGGTAGAACCGCCCGCCCTCGGGCGAAGCGGCCAGCAGCGGCTGGAACACCATCCGCAGTCGGTTGGAATGCAGCGAACGCCGGATCTGCCGGGCCAGCTGCTCGTCGCTGCCGAGTTCCTCGCGCGGCGCGCGCACCGGCCTGAACAGCCGGAACTGGTTCTCGCCCTGCTCGGCCAGCTGCTCGGCCAGGTGCATGGCATCGAGCAGCGCTTCCTCGGCGCCGCGCACGCGGCGGTCGAACCAGCACAGGCCGATGCTGAAGGTCGCCGTCAGCCAGCGCGACCCGATCGGGTACTCGGACTCGACCAGTTTCTCGATCATGTCCGCCGCCCAGCGCTCGATGTCGCGTTCTCCGTCGCCCGGCCAGAGCACGCCCACCAGGCTGCTGTCGGCCAGGCGCAGGAAGATGTCGTGGTCGGCGAGCTGGTCGAGCGTGCGCCGTTCGACCAGGCCGTTGACCGTCTCCAGGCCGCCGAAGCCGAAATGATCCCGGCATTCGCGCCAGTTGTTGAAATAGATGCAGGCCACCCCGTGCGGGTGCTGCTTCGGGTCGTTGATGAACTGGCGGTAGCGAAATTCCGCGTAGCGCAGGAACTTGCGGCGCGCCCGGCGGGTGCCGGCGTGCGCATCGATCAGCCGCGCGCTGCCGACCCGTTCGGGTTCGCCCCGGCCGCCCTGACCCTCATTCAAATCGGTCAATGCTCAGACCCTCGGGCGCGTCGTCGGCGCTGCGGCTTCGCGAAGTGCGAATGGCCAGGCCGAGATCGTTGCGCGAGTCGGCGTGTTCGAGCGCCTGCTCCTCGGTGATCTGGCCTTCCTTGTAGAGCTTGAGCAGGGCCTGGTCGAAGGTCTGCATGCCGGCCTGCCCGCCTTCCTTCATCGCCTGCTTGATGCTGTCGATGTCGTTTTTCAGGATCAGGTCGGCGACGTAGGGGGTGCGAATCAGGATTTCCACGGCCGGCACGCGCTTGCCGTCGGTCGAGGGCACCAGTCGCTGGCTGATGATCGCGCGCAGGTGCTCGGACAGGTCGATGAAAAGCTGGTGGTGGGCCGACTCCGGGAAGAAGTTGATGATGCGGTCCAGGGTCTGGTTGGCGTTGTTGGCGTGCAGGGTCGACAGGCAAAGGTGACCGGTCTCGGCGTAGCTGATCGCGTGCTTCATGGTCTCGCGGTCGCGGATCTCGCCGATCAGGATCACGTCGGGCGCCTCGCGCATGGCGTTCTTGAGCGCGTTGGCGTAGCTGAGCGTGTCGAGCCCCAGCTCGCGCTGGTCGACGATCGACTTCTTGTGCTGGTGCAGGAATTCGATCGGCTCCTCGATGGTGAGGATGTGGCCCGTCTTGTTCTCGTTGCGGTGGTCGATCATCGAGGCCAGGCTCGTCGACTTGCCCGACCCGGTCGCGCCCACGACCAGGATCAGGCCGCGCGGCTCCATGATCAGGTCCTTGAGGATGGGCGGCAGGTTGAGATCCTCGATCGAGGGAATCTCGCTCTTGATGTAGCGGATCACCATGGCCACCGAGCCGCGCTGGCGGAACATGTTCACCCGGAATCGGCCCAGTGATTCGAGCGCGATGGCCAGGTTGAGCTCCATCTCGGCCTCGAAGCTGGCGATCTGCTTGTCGTTGAGCAGCGAGTAGGCCAGCTTGCGCACGTCCTGCGAGGACAGCTTGTCCTTGCCCAGGCGCCGGGTCTCGCCCTGGATCTTGATGCCGGCCGGCGCGCCCGCGCTGAAGAACAGGTCGGAAGCGTTGTGCTTGACCATCGTGTGCAGGTACGCCTCGATTTCCATGACCACCCTTTTAAGCGCGAGATGAAGGGGAAGCATAGGAAACCCCTTCGCAGGATGCAATCGAAGCGCCGGCGGCTACATGCCGCGGAACAGGCTGCGGCCGCTCTCGCTGACCGGCAATACCTCTTCGTGCCCGCGCAGCCGCGCATGCCAGCGGCCCAGCTCGTCGCGTTCGATCCGGTGCACCGCCTCGGCGGCCACGATCACCGAGCGATGGATGCGCCAGAAGCGATCGGGGTCGAGGCGCTCGCCCAACTCCTTGAGCGGCGTGCGCACGATCGCCTCGTCCTCGGCGGTGACCACGCGCACGTACTTGTCGCTGGCCCGCAGGAACAGCACCTCCTCGACCGGAATCAGCCGCACCGAATCGCCGCAGGTCGCGGTGATCCAGTTCAGGGGTGCTTCGCGCTGCGGACGAAGCTGATTTTCCAGCCGCTCGAGCAGCTCGTCGATGCGCGGCGGCGACTCGGCCAGGCGCGCCCGGAGCCGCTCGATCGCCGCGTCCAGGCGGGGCACGGTCACGGGCTTGAGCAGGTAGTCGAGCGCGCCGGCCTCGAAGGCTTTCACCGCGTACTCCTCGTAGGCGGTGATCAGCACCACGTGGGCATGACCGCTGGCCGCCCGGGCCACGTCGATGCCGCTGGCGCCGGGCATGCGGATATCCAGGAAGAGCACGTCCGGACGCGTTTCCTCCAGGGCGGCGAGCGCGGCGTCGCCGTCTTCGCATTCAGCCACCAGTTCGGCCGCGGGCCAGCGCTCCCGGAGAAGGCGAATCAGTTCGGCGCGCTGCGCGCGCTCGTCCTCGGCAATCAGGATGCGGGCACTCACGATGCGGACTCCAGGGGCAGGATCATCGTTGCGCTGACCCCGCCTGCCGGACTGCTTTCGAGCCGGAGCCGGGCGTCCTCCCCGTAGCGCAGCTTCAGCTGCCGGCGGATGTTGTCCAGCCCGACGCCGCTGCCGCTGTCGTCCGAGAAACCGACACCGCTGTCCTCGACGCTGATCCGAAGGTGATCGTTCTCGCGCCGGGCGGTAATGTCGATGCGCCCGCCGCCGGGCTTGGGTTCCAGGCCGTGGCGAATGGCGTTCTCGACCAGCGACAGCAGGATGAAGGGCGGAAAGCCCACAGCGCCGGCCTCGCCTTCGGCCCGCACCTCGTAGTCGAGGCGTTCGCCCATGCGCTGCTTCATCACGGCCAGGTAGCGTCGGCAGATCTCGAGCTGCTCCTCGACGGTCGACAGCGCGCCGGACTGGTCGCGCCGCAATCGCGGGATGGTCGCTCGCAGGTAGTCGCAGAGCGCGTCCAGGGTGGCCTCGGCGTGGTTCGGGTCGCCGCGCAGGCTCGAGCGGATCGTGGCCAGGGTGTTGAACAGGAAGTGCGGTTCGATCTGCGCCTGCAGCATCGCAAGCTGCTGGTCGGCGGCCAGCTTCTCCGATTGCAGGCGCCGCACCTCGCGTTCGGCCTGGTAGTCGGCCAGGCGTCGTTCCTCGCCCAG
>JAZBPT010000058.1:0-20381 GCA_036351755.1 Wenzhouxiangella sp.
CGGGTCATAGGCCGGGTGATTTGGAAATCTTTGATTTCGTATGAACCCGGCCTATGACCCGGCACCCGTCGTCCCCTCGACTTCAGGCTTCTTCCAGATCCAGGTAGACCGGCAGTTCGTGGTTGCGCCGGTGGGCAAAGATAAGCTGGGTTTCGATGTGGTCGACTTCAGGCCGCTCCGTGAAGGCCGACAGGGCCAGTTCGCGCAGGTGAGCCGAATCGCGGACGGCCACGTGGACGAGGTAGTCGTTGGCGCCGGCAACGTGGAAGATGGTCACCACCTCGGTGACCGTCTCGAGATGCCGCTCGAAGGCTTCGACGTCCGCTCGGGCGTGCCGGGCCAGGCGCACCGCCACCATCGCCTGCAGACCGATCCCGAGCGGGTCGGGATCGACGTCGGCGTGATAGCCGGTGAGCACCCGGGCCATGCGCAGCCGGCGCACGCGCTCCAGGCAACTCGACTGCGCCAGGCCGGCCTTGGCCGCCAGCTCCTTGTTGGAGATCCGTGCATTCTTCCGCAGGAGCCGCACGATGCGCACGTCTTTCGCATCTAATTCTATATTCTTTGCCATTACCGATTTCTCTTCGGAGTGAGACAATAATGTCGAATATATTCCTAGAATAGGCGGCGTTTGACAACCCTGGAGCCAGACCAATGAGCCGCTACGATCACACCCTGGGCGTGCACGCCGGACGCGAGGACCTGCGCGAGCTGGGCGTCCATGCCCTGCCCGTCGACCTGTCGACCACCTATCCCTTGCAGGATCTGGGTACCGGCACGGCCAGCCTGGACGCGCTGGTGGCCGGACAAGCCGAGGCCGAAAACCCGGTTTATGCGCGGCTGCTGAACCCCACGGTGTCGCGCTTCGAAAAGGCCCTGGCCCGGCTGGAAGACGCCGAGGCTGCCGTTGGCTTCGCCTCCGGCATGGCGGCCCTGACCGCCATCGTTCTGGCCACGCAGGAGCGGGGGCGCGAGATCGTCGCGGTCCGCCCGATCTACGGCACCAGCGATCACCTGCTCGACAGCGGCCTGCTCGGCAACCGGGTGACCTGGACCACGGCGGATCGCGTGGCCGAGTGCATCTCGGACGACACTGCCTTCGTGATGATCGAGACGCCGGCCAATCCGACCCTGGAACTGGTCGACATCGCCGACGTGGTCCGCCAGGCCGACGACGTGCCGGTGGTGGTCGACTCGACCTTCGCCACCCCCGTGCTGCAACAACCCCTGGAGATGGGCGCGGCAATGGTGCTGCACAGCGCCACCAAGTTCCTCGGCGGGCACGGCGACGTGATCGCCGGTGCGGTCGCCTGCAGCGAGTCGCTGGCGGCCGGCCTGCGCCAGGTGCGCGTGGCCACGGGAGCGCTGATGCACCCCTGGGCCGCGTACCTGCTGCACCGCAGCCTGCCGACCCTGAAACTGCGCGTCGAGCGGGCCCAGCAGACGGCCGTGGACCTGGCCGAAAGATTGGCCGCCCACCCAGACGTCGAACGGGTGTTCTATCCGGGCTGGAACGACGCCGACCAGCGCGAACTGCTCGAGCGGCAGATGAGCGGCGGCGGCTGCGTGCTGGCCTTCGAACCGAAGGGCGGCTACGGGGCCGCTTCAACCGTGATGCGGAAGGTGTCGCTGATGACGCCGGCGGTGAGCCTCGGATCGGTGGATACGCTCATCCAGCATCCGGCCGGCCTGACCCACCGCGTCGTGTCCCAAGAGGGACGCGAGTCCGGCGGCATCGGGGATGGCCTGCTGAGGGTTTCGGTCGGCCTGGAGGAGGCCGACGATCTCTGGGCGGACCTGACGGCGGCGCTCAGGGCAGCCCGGCCGGCGCCCACTGGTCCATCATCTTGCGCTGGGCCGATTCGAGACGCGTCCCCATCAGCGCTGAAAACCGCCTGAGCAGGGCGTAGCCGAATTTCGGCTCGTCCTCGGCGCGCTTGAGGATCGCCAGGCCGTCGAAATCCAGCACCCGGGTCTCGCCCGAGGCCCGGGCGTTGAAATGCCAGCGGTAAGGTTCGATCAGCCACGACCAGCCGAAGATCTTGCCCGGCCCCAGGCGCGTGACTTCCAATGCCGGTCCGGTCAGGGCCGGCACTTCCACCACCAGTTCGCCGTCCAGGACCAGGAAGAAGCGGTCCGCGGTATCACCGTGGCGCGCCACGAGCTGTCCATCATCGAACCGCGTCTCGCTGGCGTGCTCGGCCAGCCAGTCGCGGTGCTCCGCGTCAAGTCCCCCGAAAAAGCCCGATTTTTCAAGAAGTTCTGCAATCTCTTTTGCTTGCATGACGGCACTCCACTGGACTGGCGACATTGTCTCTTCTCAGTCTGGCGACAACATTGCCCCGCGTCAATTCCATCGGCCTGACAGTCATGCTAGTCTGCTACCATACCTTGCCGTATGGTCAATCAACGAGCCCACCGAACGTCGAGGAGCGACGAATGCCGAGCTACACCGGACCCGTAGAAGACTTCCGATTCCTGATCCACGAGTGCCTGGATCTTCAGGAATGCCGCGACCTGCCATCCCTGGCGGGCGTCGACAGCGACATCATCGATGCCGTTCTTGCCGAAGGCGCTCGCTTCTGCGAGTCGGTACTGCAGCCGCTGAACGCCCCGGGCGACGAAGCCGGCTGCCGCCTGGAAGGCGACGAAGTCTTCACGCCCGAGGGCTTTCGCGATGCCTACCGGACTTATACGGAGAACGGCTGGCCCGGGCTGACGTCTTCTCCCGACTATGGCGGCCAGGGCATGCCGCATTTCCTCGGCATTGCCATGTCGGAAATGATCACGGCCGCCAACACCTCCTGGGGCATGTACCCCGCCCTGGCTCACGGCGCCTGGGAACTGATCCACCTGCACGGCAGCGATGAACAGAAGCGGACCTGGCTGCCGAAGATGATTGCCGGCGAATGGACCGGCACCATGAACCTGACCGAACCGCACTGCGGCACCGACCTCGGCCTGGTCCGCACGCGGGCCGAACGCCGCGAAGACGGCAGCTATCGAATCTCCGGCACCAAGATCTGGATCTCCGCCGGCGAGCACGACCTGGCCGAGAACATCGTCCACCTGGTGCTGGCGCGCACGCCGGACGCGCCGGAGGGCACCAAGGGCCTGAGCCTGTTCATCGTGCCCAAGTTCCTGGTCGACGATGGCGGTGGAGTCGGGGAGCGCAACGGCGTGCGCTGCGCCGGCCTCGACCACAAGATGGGCATCCGGGCCTCGGCGACCTGCGAGATGGTCTACGAAGACGCGGTCGGTTACCTCATCGGCGAGGAGAACAAGGGCCTGAACCTGATGTTTACCATGATGAACGGCGCCCGCCTGGGCACCGGCATCCAGGGCCTGGGGCTGGCCTCGGTGGCCTACCAGAACGCGGTGACCTTCGCGCGCGAGCGGCTGCAGGGGCGCAGCCTCGACGGCGCGAAGAATCCCGACAAGCCGGCCGACCCGATCATCGTCCACCCCGACGTCCGGCGCATGCTGATGACCTCGAAGGCCTTCATCGAGGGCGCACGCGCCCTGGCCGTCCACACCGCTCTTCAGCTCGACATCGAGCACAATCACCCCGATGCCGAACGGCGCGAGCGGGCCGGTCACTGGGTCGCCCTGATGACGCCGATCATCAAGGCCTACTTCACCGACATGGGCTTCGAGGTCACCAGCCTGGGCATGCAGGTGCACGGCGGCGCCGGCTATATCGTCGACACCGGCGTCGAGCAGTACCTGCGCGACGCCCGCATCGCTCGAATCTACGAGGGAACCAACGGCATCCAGGCCCTCGACCTGGTCGGACGCAAACTCACGGCCGCCAACGGCGAAACGGTCAAGTCCTTCTTCACCGAAGTCGAGCGGCTGCTGGGCGAATGCGCCGACGAGCCGGCCATGGCCGAGTTCACCAAACCGCTGGCCGGGGCCGCCGAACGGCTCAAGAGCACGACCGCGGCCGTCTATCAGAAGATGGCCGGCGACCCCCTCGAGGCCGGAGCCGCCTCGGTGGACTATCTGGAACTGTTCGCGCTGACGGCCATGGCCTGGTCCTGGGCCACGCAGGCGAGGGCCGCGCTGCGCAGCCTCGAGTCGGATGGCGCGCGCTCCGACTTCTACCGCACCAAGCTCGACACGGCGCGTTTTTTCATGGCGCGCATGCTGCCGGAAACCCTGGGCCTGGAACAGAAGATCCTGGCCGGCGGCGATACGCTGATGGCGCTGGACGAGTCGGCGTTCTGAAGCCCCGGAGGCCGGCGGCCTGACAGGTCGCCGGCTTTCTGCCAGAATGGCCCGGTTTGTTTCACGCATCCCGGAGTCCACCATGCCCTATCGGCTCGCAGTGACCGCAGCCATCGCGGCCCTTGCCGTCCTCAATCTCGCCACGGCGGCAGCCGACACGATCCCCACCCGGCAATTCGTCAGCCACGCCGACGTACGCAGCATGAGGATCTCGCCGGACGGCGAGCACGTGGCTTTCACCTACGAAGAAGGCACGCAGGTCAAGCTGGCCTCGATGGCCCTCGACAGCCAGGAAATCACCGCCAGCTTTGAGTTCGGCAAGAACAAGCATGTCCTGAGCTTCTGGTGGGGCAGCAACGAGCGCCTGGTGATGTCAGTCGGCGAAGTCACGGGCAACCTCGACAACACCGGGCGGGCCCAGCAGCTCTACGCCGCCGACCTCGACGGCCAGAAACGCCGCGAGATCTTCGACACGGCCACCCGCGGGGCGTACCGCATGCTGCATCCCCTGCCCGACGACGATCGCCGCATCATGATCGCCCGCTACCACCCGACCGACGGCGGCGAGCCCAAGGCCAACTACGTCGACATGTACGACGCTGAAATGCGGCCGGCCGGTGACCTGCCGGTCGACAATGACATATTCGCGCTGGTCGCTGACAACGACGGCAACCTGCGCGGCGCGGCCGCCGCCGAGTGGGGCGACAGCCTCGATGAACGGAAACTCCGTCTACACGTGCGGCACGAAGACGAATGGCAGCAGGTACAGATCCAGCCCGAGCGGCCTTCACCCAACATCAATTTCCTCGGCTTTTCGAGCGAAAATGACCAGGTCTATTTCTCCTCCAACCACGACATGGCCGAGAACGACCGGCTGGGCGTGTTCCGCTACGATTTCGACACAGAGCAGGTCGAGTTGCTCTTCCGTCACGATGACATGAACGTCGGCGGGCTGATCTACGGCCCCGATGGGCAGATTCTCGGTGCCACGACGCGCTTCGGGCCGATGAATTACCACTTCTTCGACGACAAAGTCGAGGAGAACCGGCGCAGCGTGCAGATGATCAGCGGGCTCGTGCAGGCCTTTCCGGGAAACAACGTCTCGTTGGTCTCGAGTTCGGATGACGCCAGTCGCGCCATCGTCTGGGTGCGCGGCGACCAGAACCCCGGGGAGTTCTACCTGCTCAACACCGAGACGATGGAGATGCGCTTCCTCGTCGCCGCCCTGCCCGAACTGCCCAAGGACGAGCTAGTGCCCATGCGGCCGGTCCGGATCGAGGCCCGCGACGGCCTCGAACTGCACGCCCTGCTGACGCTGCCCGAAGATCGCGACGAAGATCTGCCGCTGATCGTCAATGTGCACGGTGGCCCCTTCGGCGTGGTCGATCGCTGGGGCTACAACATGGAAGCGCAGCTGATGGCGCACCACGGCTACGCCACGCTGCAGGTCAACTACCGCGGCTCGGGCGGGCGCGGGGATGACTTCGAGCGCGCTGGCTGGAAGGAATGGGGCGGCAAGATGCAGGACGACGTCACCGACGCCACGCGCTGGGCGATCGAGCAAGGCATCGCCGACCCGGATCGCATCTGCATCTACGGCGGCAGCTACGGCGGCTACGCCTCGCTGATGGGGGTCATCAAGGAGCCGGACCTCTACCAGTGTGCCGTCGGCTACGTGGGCGTGTACGACCTGCCCTGGTTCCGCAGCGGCGACGGCAACGACTTTTCCAGCCAGCGTGGCTACGGCCGCGATGCCCGCGCCAACTTCGAGCGCTTCATGTCCACCGCCGTGGGCGACGACATGGAAAAGCTGCGGGCCAATTCGCCGGTGCACAACGTCGACCGGATCAAGGCCGACCTCTACCTGGTGCACGGCGGCAGCGACGTGCGCGTGGTCATCGGTCATCTCGAGCGGCTGCGCAAGGCGCTTGACGAGGCCGGCAAGGACTACGAGTGGATGGTCAAGGAAGAGGAAGGCCACGGTTTCTATGACGTGGACAACCGGGTCGAACTCTACGACAGCATGCTCGAGTTCTTCGACGAGCATATCGGAGAGCAGGCGCAAGCCGAAGACTGATCGAGGGAGAACAAGCCGATGTCGAAAACGTTGCGGATGCCGCACACGCTGGTGCTGATGTTCATCATGATGATCGTCGCGCTGGTGCTGACCTGGGTGCTGCCGGCCGGCAGTTTCGAGACGATCACCAACGATCACGGCCGCGAAGTCGTCCAGCCCGGCACCTATGCCACGGTGGACGATGCGCAGACGCTGCCGCCCTGGCACCTGTTCACGGCCGTGCCGCGCGCGATGGCCGACGTTCAGGGGATCATCTTCTTCGTGCTGCTGATCGGCGGCTCGCTCGCCGTGATCCGCAAGACCGGCGCCATCGAGGCTTTCCTGGGCACGGTCATCCAGCGCTTCGGCAACAATGCCTTCGGGCTGATCGCCTTCGGGGTCTTTCTCTTCGCCGCCGCCTCGGCCACGCTGGGGATGGCCGAAGAGTACATTCCCCTGGCCGCGATCCTGATATCACTTTGCGTGGCCATGCGCATGGACACGGTCGCGGCCATCGGCATCATGGTCGTGGGCTACTGTGTCGGCTACGGTGCGGCGGTGCTCAACCCGTTCACGCTGTTCATCGCCCAGGACATCGCCGAGCTACAGCCCGGTTCGGGCTTCATGTTCCGATCGATCATCTTCTGGCCGTTCCTGGCCGTTGGCATTCACCATGTCTGGTCCTATGCCCGCAAAGTCCAGCGCGACCCCGAAGCCAGCCTGGTTCACGGCGTGGCCTCCGCGCAACCGCCGCAGGAATCCGAGCTGCCGGAAATGACCGGCAAGCGCAAGGCCATCCTGGGTGTGACGGGCCTGGCGCTGGCCGTGCTGGTCTACGGCATCGTCGAGCACGGCTGGTACCTGGTGGAGCTCGGCGCGATGTTCATCGCCCTGGCGATTGTCGTGGCCCTGATCGACCGCATGTCATTCGACGACCTCGCGAAGAACTTCTCGTTCGGCGCCTCGGAGCTGGCCGGGACGGCGATCCTCATCGGTTTCGCCAAATCGATCGCCCTGATCCTGGAGGACGGCCAGGTCCTGCACACCATCGTCAACGCCATGGCCAGCCCGCTCATCGACCTGCCCGCCGAGCTGTCGGCGGTGGGGATGCTGGGCATCCAGAGCGTGATGAACATCTTCGTGTCCTCGGGCAGCGGCCAGGCCTACCTGACGATGCCCCTGATGGCCCCGATCGGCGACCTGGTCGGTATCACACGGCAGGTGTCGGTTCTCGCGTATCAGTTCGGCGACGGCTTCATGAACATGATCGTGCCCACGAACCCGGTGCTGATGGGCATCCTGGGCCTGGCGGGCATTCCCTACGACCGCTGGTTCCGATTCGTCTTCCCGCTGATCCTCAAGCTGCTGGCGCTCGCCGCGGTGTTCATGGTCGTAGCGGTGCAGATCGGGTATTCGTAGGCCGGGGGCGCATCCCCGACGTTCAAGACTGAACTCTCGTCTATCCTCACGCCAAGGCGCCTTGGCGCCTTGGCGTGAGGGCCGACGACACATGAGTCTGGTACATGCATCAGCTACCTGCAATCCGCGCCGTTGGGTCGTCTGTCGGGATGCGACCCCGACCTACGCGGGCAGTCGTCGCGCCCCGTCCTAGTCGACGTAAAGGGAGCTGACCGACTCGCCCTCGGCCATGCGCCGGATGGTTTCGGCGAGCATCTGGGCGACGGAGAGCTGGCGGATTCGTCCGGTGTCCTTCGCCGCCTGGCTCAGGGGGATGGTGTCGGTGACGACGATCTCGTCGATGCGCGAGTCATTGATGTTGTCGATGGCCTTGCCCGAAAGCACGGGATGGACACAGTAGGCCACGACTTTCTTCGCGCCCTTGTCCTTTAGGGCGCCGGCGGCCGAGCACAGCGTGCCGGCCGTGTCGATCATGTCGTCGACGAGCACGCAGATCTTGCCGTCGACGTCGCCGATGAGGTTCATCACGGTCGCTTCGTTGGCCCGCGGCCGGCGCTTGTCGATGATGGCCAGCTCGCAGTCCAGCCGCTTGGCGATCGCGCGCGCGCGCACCACCCCGCCCACGTCGGGCGAGACGACGATAATCTCGTCGGAGGTGTAGTGCTTCCAGATGTCGGCCAGGGTCAGCGGCGAGGCGTAGACGTTGTCGACCGGCACGTCGAAGAAACCCTGGATCTGGTCGGCGTGCAGGTCGACGGTGACGACCCGGTCGGTGCCGGCCGTCGAGATCATCCGGGCTGCGACCTTGGCCGTGATCGGCACGCGCGACGAGCGCGGACGGCGGTCCTGGCGGGCATAGCCGAAATAGGGAATGATGGAAGTCACACGGTAGGCCGAGGCCCTTTTGAGGGCGTCGATCATCACCAGCAACTCCATGAAATTCTCTGCCGTGGGCTGGCAGGTGGGCTGGACCAGGTAGACGTCGCGACCGCGAACGTTTTCCATGATCTCGACCATGGTCTCGCCGTCGCTGAAGCGACCGACGTTGGCACGGCCCATGGGCACACCCAGATTTTCGGCGATGGCCTGGGCGAGTTCCGGGTTCGCGTTCCCGGCAAATACCATCAGCGAGGGATGACTCAAGAAAACACCCTAATTGTGGCTGGAGCTGGAATAAATGGCAGGGACGGCAGGACTCGAACCTGCGAATGCGGGGATCAAAACCCCGTGCCTTAACCAGCTTGGCGACGTCCCTGCAAGGCGAAACCGTTCTAGCCGGCGATCCGGTCGGCGCCACCGGTCGCGATGGCGGGCATTATAACGATTTTTTACCGCGCTTCGACCCCGAAACGCCAATCGGCGATCACGATGCGAACGGTGTAGCGATCCGAACGAGCCTCCAGGCGCGTCGGCAGTAGGCGCCCGTCGACACGATTGAAGTGTTTGTATTCCAGCGTCCAGGTGGGATCGGTGACGCCCGCCAGCGTGCCGTCGTCGGCGAAATGGACATCGCCGCCCTCCGGCGGCACAAGACCCCGGATCCACCAGGACAGGGCGTGTACCGGGATGGGCCAGCCGACGGCCTCCTCGACCAGCGGATCGGGACTTGTACCGGTGAGCCTCCCGACTTCGCTGCCCCGCAGGACCGCGTGGTCGGGCGAGAATCTCAGCCGCCACTGCTGTCCGCCCGCCGAGGTGCGCAGGTGAATGTGGTGTTCGTCGCCCTCGGCCCGCCAGGTGAACCCCAGCGAACCGCCTCGCTCGCCGTCGTGAAGTCCGACGCGGCCGGAAATGGACCACTGCGCGTGTTCTTCGAACCAGGCTTCGCGCTCGCTCAACCAGGCACCGGCCGGTCGCTGTTCGCGGGTCGCGCAAGCCACCACGAGCACGGCAGCCAGAAACACCAACGTGATCCGGGCCGCTTCGTTGAAGCGTTCGCTCACGGCAGCCGGCCGATCCGTTCGAGCGTCCGGCGCAGGTACTCGTCATCGGGATATTCGCCAATCGCCCGCTCTGCGAGCTCTCCCACCTCCACATCCCTTCCGAGGTGATCGAGCACCTCGATGAGATGGGCCATGATCTCGGGATTCTCGTCGCCTTCGATCGCCCGGCGCAGGTACTCGACGGCTTCCTCGCCCCGCCCCAGCCGGTAAAGGACCCAACCCATCGAGTCGAGCGTCGCCGGATCCTCGGGATCCAGCTCCAGCGCGCGCTGGATGAGTCGGTACGCTTCCTGGTGGCGATCGGTCTGGTCGGTCAACGTGTATCCCAGGGCGTTGAGGGCCATGGCGTTGTCGCCCTCCATCTGGATGATGCGGCGAAGGTCCTGCTCGGCCAGGTCGACATTGTCGGCAGAAGCCGCACTCAGCGCTCGCGCGTACAAGAGGTCGGTGCTGCCCGGATTGTCCGCGAGCGGCTCGGTCAGAAGCGTCACGGCCTCGGCCGGCCGGCCGTTGCTGCGCAGCATCTCGGCCTCAATCAGCCAGGTATCCAGGACCATCCCGTCGTCGTCGTCGTTCTCTCGCAGCTCGGCCAACAGCGAGCGGCCCTCGTCGATGCGCCCGAGGCGCCCCAGGATTACCGCGCGCCGGAGTTTCGCTTCCTGGAGGCGGGCGGGATCGTCGACCCCTTCGTAGAACTCCAGCGCCGCCTCGTCGCGCCCGACCAGTTCGGCCAGTTGGGCGACCAGGAAAACGTGGCCATCACGCCGGTCCGGTTCAGGCAGCTCGCGCATCCGCTCCCAGACCTGTTCTGCTTCGGCATGTCGCTCGAGCTCAACGAGGTAGATGCCGAGCGTGTAGAGGGTCTCGCTGTCGGCCGGCAGCGAGCGAAGCAGTTCGATCGATTCCTCGTCCCGATCTAGCTGCCGCAGGACCTCGGCCTCGGAAAGAGCCAAGGACAGGTCGTCGGCGCTGTCCCGACGTGCCTGGCGATACAGCGACAGGGCTCGCTCCAGGTCGTCGCCATCAGCGGCCAGCTGGGCCGCCCAGATCAAATGATCGACTTGCCCGCTGGTATTCGCGGCCTGGAGGGCGCGTTCGAGCGACCGCGCCCGGTCGCCCTGGCGCCACAGAAGGATGCTCTCGGCATGAGCGACTTCACCCGCCGGCGCTGCCTCGCCCCGCTGTTCAAGCAGCTGCTCGAAGACCACGCGCGCGGTTTCGTCGTCGCGGGTCGCTGCCAGCAGCATGGCGGCACGGCGCCACCAGCGCGGCGAATCAGCGGAAGCCTCGCGGTCAAGCCAGGACGTGATGGCATCGACAGCCTGTTCGGTCTGGGCGAGGTTGACCCGGGCTATAATGCGCACGTGGTGGGCCGAGTCGGCATCTTCGTCCAGTTCAAGCCAGCGCTCGGCGGCGGTGATCGCAGCCGGCCAGTTTTCGAGTCGCCCGGCAAGCCGGGTTACCATGCGGGCGATCTCGGGGTCACTGGACTTGCTGGCCGCGGCCAGGTATTCCTCCAGCGCCGACTCGTACTCACCCACGTCGATGAGCCTCTCGGCGGTGGCAATATGGAGCATCGCTTCGGATTGCCCCTGCCCGGTTTCTGCCTGGCCTTCCTGTCCCTCACCTTGACCGGTGGTGGCGCAGGCGCCGAGCATCAGGCATAGACCGCCGACAGCCAGCGCGCGCTTGATCTGCCGGGCTGCGGGTAGGAAAATTACATGTTTGTCCATCAACTGGTCCTGAATGTCGCTATTCACCCTGGGAATCAGCCACCAGACCGCACCGATCAGCATTCGCGAGCGACTGGCGTTTGCGGCTGAGACACTGCCGGAGGCGCTCTCCTCGTTGTCGGCGGTTCCCGGCGTGGAAGGCTGCAGCATCTTGAGCACCTGCAACCGAACGGAACTGTACGTTTCGTCGGAACAGGCTATCACGCGCAGCATAATGGATTGGTTGCACGAGTGGCACGGTCTTGCCCCGGGCCACTTTCGCGAACACGTCTACCAGCTTGAGCACGCTGCCTGCACCTACCACCTGATCAAGGTCATCTCAGGAATGGACTCGATGATCATCGGCGAACCACAGGTCGCCGGCCAGGCCAAGCAGGCCTGGCAGCAGGCCCAGGCCGCCGACACGCTCGACAGCCGGCTCGACCGCATGTTCCAGCATGCGTTCGCGGCCGCCAAGCGGGTTCGCAGCGAGACCGGCATCGGCCGCGACCCGGTCACCCTGCCCTTCGCCGCGCTGCGGCTTGCAAGACAGATCTTCGGCGGGCTCGATTCCCTGCGGGTGCTGCTCATCGGCGCGGGCGAAATGATCGAGGACTGCGCGACGCATTTCCACGCCAGCGGCATGAACACGCTGACCATCGCCAACCGCAGCGCCGAGCGCGCCGGTCGGCTCGCCGAACGCTTCAGAGCACGATCGGCCACGCTCGAAGCCCTGCCGGCGCTTCTCGGCGAAAGCGACCTGGTCATCGCCTGCACGGCCAGCCCGTCGGCGATCATCGATCGGCAGATGATCCGGGACGCCCTGAAAACCCGGCGCCGGCAGCCGATGTTCGCGCTCGACCTGTCGGTCCCGCGCAATATCAGCGCCGACGCCGGCAATCTCGACGACCTGTACCTCTACACCATCGACGATCTTCGCGCGATCGTTGAATCGGCCCAGCAGCAGCGGCAGGAAGCGCTGCAGCAGGCCAATGCCATCGTCGAGTCGGAAGTGGCCACTTTCGAGCGATGGCTGCGGCTGCAGTCGACTTCGAGCACATTGAAGTCGCTGCGTCAGCGGGCGCAGGGTGAGCGTGATCAGCTCCTCGACCGCGCACGCCAGGAACTCGAGCGCGGCGCGGATCCCGAGGACGTCATGCGCCGGCTTTCCCACCGCCTGGTCAACCGCCTGCTGCATGGTCCCAGCATCCGGATCAGGCAGGCCGCGGAAGCCGGCGACGAGGAACTCCTGGCCGCGGCCCGCTTTTACTTCACGGACGAGGATTCATGAACGAGGGAATGCGGCAACGACTTGCTGAAGCCCGGGACCGCTTCGAGGAGCTCGAACAACTCCTGGCCAGCCCCGACGTGATCCGCGACCGAAACCAGTTCCAGCAGCTCTCGCGCGAGTACGCCGAACTCGAACCGGTGATCGGCGTGTGGCGCAACTTCCGCGACAACGAAGCGGCGATGAAGGAAGCGCGGGAACTGCTCGAGGGCGAGGATCCCGAGATGCGCCAGATGGCACGCGACGAGCTCGACGCCCTCGAGAGCGAAACCGAATCGCTGGAACAACGGCTGCAGAAACTGCTGCTGCCGCGCGACCCCAACGACGAGCGCAGCATCTTCCTCGAGATCCGGGCCGGTACGGGCGGTCAGGAAGCGGGCATCTTCGCCGGCGACCTGCTGCGCATGTACACCCGCTATGCCGAACGGCGCGGCTGGAAAGTCGAGATCATGTCGGCCCACGAGAGCGAGGCCGGCGGCTTTCGCGAGGTCATCGCGCGCGTCATCGGCCAGGGCGCCTGGTCCCGGCTCAAATTCGAGTCCGGCGTTCACCGCGTCCAGCGGGTACCCGAAACCGAGTCCCAGGGACGCATCCACACGTCGGCCTGCACCGTCGCCATCCTGCCCGAAGTCGACGACGTGGATTCCGTCGACGTCGACCCGAACGACCTGCGCGTCGACACTTTCCGCTCTTCCGGCGCCGGCGGCCAGCACGTCAACACCACCGACTCGGCGATCCGCATCACCCACCTGCCCACCGGCATCGTGGTCGAATGCCAGGACGAGCGTTCGCAACACAAGAACCGGGCGCGCGCCATGAGCCTGCTCAACGCCCGCCTGCTCGAAGCACAGGTTCAGCAGCAAAGGGACGAACGCGCCGCCGAACGCAAGCTCCAGGTCGGCTCCGGCGACCGCTCCGAGCGCATTCGCACCTACAACTTCCCGCAGGGCCGGGTCACGGACCACCGCATCGGCCTGACCCTGTATGATCTGGACAAGATCATCGATGGGGAGCTCGAAACCGTCATCGAGCCACTGGTCGAAGCCCACCAGGCGGAGCTACTGGCAGAGTTGACGGCTCATTCCCACTGACCGGCGAATGCACCAGACGCAACTGACGATCGAAACGAGCGGTCGAGACACGATCGATATCACCCAATGCGTTGCCCGCGAGGTAACGGCCAGCGGCATCGACGCCGGACTCTGTCACATCTTTCTCAAGCACACCTCTGCCTCGCTTCTGATCAACGAGAACGCCGATCCCGACGTGCAGCGCGATCTCGAGGCCTTCTTTGCCGACCTGGTTCCGGACGGCGACCCGCGCTTCCGCCACCGGGCCGAAGGCGCCGACGACATGGCCGCCCATGTGCGACTGGCCCTGACCCACACGGACCTGACCGTTCCCGTCTGCAACGGCAAACTGGCGCTGGGCACCTGGCAGGGCATCTTCCTCTGGGAGCACCGCTACGAGCCGCATCACCGACACATCGTGGTCACGATTCGATAGCTATCATTGGTCTTGCGAGCCGTTGTTCGCAATCCAAGGCTCGTCGATAGATTCATTACCCATACGCTATATTAGCGTTATATAATACACGGGCCACCATTCTGAAAAGGAGCGGACGATCATGGAGCTGGACCCCCTTCTGCTGTCGAGAATCCAGTTCGCCTTCGTGGTGTCATTCCACGCCATCTTCCCCGTCTTCACCATCGGGCTGGCGTCCTACATCGCGGTTCTCGAGGGCCTGTTCTACCGCACCGGTCGTCCCGTCTACCTGCGACTTTCGCAGTTCTGGACGAAAGTATTCGCCCTGGTGTTCGGCATGGGCGTGGTTTCGGGCATCGTCATGTCCTTCCAGTTCGGCACCAACTGGAGCATCTTCTCCTACCAGGCGGCGAACTTCTTCGGCCCGGTTCTCAGCTATGAGGTCGTGACCGCCTTCTTCCTCGAAGCGACCTTCCTCGGCGTGCTGCTTTTCGGGCGCAACAAGGTGCCGCCGGGCGCCCACCTGTTCGCCGCCTGCATGGTGGCCGTCGGCACCTTCATCTCGAGTTTCTGGATTCTGGCGGCCAACAGCTGGATGCAGACGCCGGCCGGCGTGGAAATCGTCGACGGCGCCGTGACGGTGACCTCCTGGGGCGAAGCCATCTTCAACTCCTCCCTGCCCTATCGCTTCGCTCACATGGGACTGGCTTCGTTCATCACCGGTGGTTTCGTGGTCGCGGGCGTGAGCGCCTGGTATCTCCTGCGGGGTCGTCACCGAAACAGCAGCCTCACGGCCCTCAAAATGAGTTTGCTGATGCTGGCTATTGCGACCCCGCTCCAGCTTGTCGTCGGCGACCTGCACGGCCTCAATACGCTCGAGGAACAGCCGATCAAGGTCGCAGCGATGGAGGGGCACTGGGAAACCAAGCAGGGCGCGCCCTTGATCCTGTTCGCCATTCCGGATTCAGACGCCGAGAAGAACCACTTCGAGATCGGAATTCCCTACCTGGGCAGCCTGATCCTCACCCACAGCCTCGACGGTGAGGTGCAAGGGCTCAAATCGGTTCCATCCGAAGACCGGCCGCCGGTCGGTATCGTTTTCTGGAGCTTCCGGGTCATGGTCGGGCTCGGCGTGGTCTTCATCGGCGTGGCCATCCTCGGGGCCATCCAGGTACTTCGCGAAAGGCTGGAACACTCGCCCCGCCTGCTGCGCATCATTTCCTGGATGATCCCCCTGCCCTTCGTGGCCGTACTCGCCGGCTGGTTCGTGACCGAAATCGGACGACAGCCCTGGATCATCTACGGCATCATGCGCGCCAGCGAGGCCGTCACACCTTCGCTCAGCGGCTGGATGGTGCTGGCCACCCTGATCGGCTACGTCACCGTCTACGCGATCGTCTTCACGGCCGGCATCACGTACCTGCGGCGGGTCATCCTGGCCGGACCGGCTCCCGAGCCGGACGAGGGCGAGACCGGATCGGCGCACGCCAAGCGCCCGTGGTCGGTCGTGCGCGACGACAACGACGAACCGCTGGCGGAAGGAAGGAGCTGAGATCATGGAACTGTTCGACCTGACACTGATCTGGATCGTCATCATCGGCATCGGCGTGTTCATGTACGTCCTGATGGACGGTTTCGACCTGGGCGTGGGCATCCTCTTTCCCTTCGCGCCCAGCGACCAGGCCCGCGACGACCTGATGAACTCGGTCGCCCCGGTCTGGGACGGCAACGAGACCTGGCTGATCCTGGGAGGAGCCGGCCTGCTGGCGGCCTTTCCGCTGGTCTATGCGGTCTTCCTTCCGGCGCTCTACATCGGCGTGTTCCTGCTGCTGGCAGGACTCATCTTTCGCGGCGTCGCCTTCGAGTTCCGCTTCAAGGCCCGCAATTCCCGGCACTGGTGGGACCGCTCCTTCGCGATCGGATCGACCGTCGCAGCCTTCGCCCAGGGCGCGGTGGTCGGGGCCTACATCCAGGGCTTCGAAGTCGAGGGCTTTTCCTATGTCGGCGGTGCCTTCGACTGGCTGACGCCGTTCACCGTCATGACCGGTCTCGGCGTCGTCGCCGGCTACGCCCTGCTCGGCGTCACCTGGGCCATCCTCAAGACAGAGGGCGAGACGCGCGACTGGGCCTATCGCATGGCGCCGCGGCTGCTGGCCGTCGTGATGGGCTTCTTCATCCTCGTGAGCATCTGGACACCGCTGGCCAGCGAACACGTCAGCGAACGCTGGTTCGGGCAGGTCTCCGCGCTGTGGTCCTTCCCGGTCCTGACCGTGATCGTGGCCGCCTGGGTCTTCGCCAAGCTGCGGCAGCGTCGGGACGGCCTGCCATTCGTCGGCTCGATGATCCTCTTCGCCCTGTTCTACTTTGGGCTGCTGGCCTCGATGTGGCCCTACGCGGTGCCGCCCGAACACACCTTCTGGGATGCGGCTTCCGATCCCGGCAGCCAGCTCTTCCTGCTGCTGGGCGTGCTGTTCCTGTTGCCCATCATCATCGGCTATACGGCCTGGTCGTACTGGGTGTTCCGGGGCAAGCTGCGCTCTGGCGAAGGCTACGGGCACTGAGCCGGCCGGTGGTCCACTAGGGCAAGGAGATCGCTCCCGGAGTGCAATCCGAAGAACGCTGGCTGAGCGCTCGCGAGCCGGGCGGCTTTCGCGCCGCACTGCTAGCATTCACCCTCGCCCAGGCCTTGCTGATCGTCGGGCAGGCCTGGCTCCTGTCGACCGCGATCAGCGCGGTGCTGGTCGACGGCCGGCCGGTCAGCGACATGGCACCCAGTCTGTTCGCCTTGCTGGCCGTCCTCCTGGGCCGGGCCGCCGTCGATGCGGGGCGCAGCTGGTATGCCTCCGGCGTCGCCGCCCGTGTCCGGGCCGAACTGCGCCCGCGGCTTTTCCGGCAAATCGCCCGGGCCGGCCCGGGCTATGCATCCCGCGCGGGCGCCGGTGCACTCACCACCACGCTGATCGAACAGGTCGACCTGCTGGAAAAGTGGTACGGACGATTCCTGCCGCAGCGAATCGCTGCCTCCGTGATCATCCCCGTGCTGCTGCTCGCGGTGTTTTGGCAAGACTGGCTGGCCGGCCTGTTCCTGGCCCTGGCCGCGCCGCTGATTCCCTTGTTCATGATCCTGGTCGGTTGGGGCGCGGAGCAGGCCAGTCGCGAACAGCAGCGCGAGCTCGTCCGGCTCGGCGGCGTTTTCCTCGACCGCCTGCGCGGGCTCGACACGATTCGCCGCTTCGGCAGCGAGGAACATGAGCTGGGCCGCCTGGCGCAGCTGATCGAGCGGTTCCGCGAGCGAACCTTCGCCGTACTCAAGATCGCCTTCCTCTCGACCGCCGTGCTCGAGTTTTTCAGCGCCGTGGCCATTGCCGCCGTCGCCATCTACGTCGGCCTCGGCCTGCTCGACTACATCCAGTTCGGGCCGGCATCGTCGCTGACGCTGCAAAGCGGCCTGTTCGTGCTGCTGCTGGCACCGGAATTCTTCCTTCCGCTGCGGCAGCTCTCCCAGGCCTGGCACGACCGGGCGGATTCGCTGGCGGCCGCCGGCGGGATCCGAAGCGTTCTTGAAACCCCGCCGGCCCGCCCGGAACCGGAACGTCCCGCACGCATCGAGCCGGGACGGGCCTGCCGCCTCGAAGTCGCCGACCTGACCCTTTCACGGCCCGGCCGCGGCAGCGTTCTCAACGGGATCGCCTTTTGCGCCGAGCCCGGTGAACGCCTTCTGATTCGCGGGCCCAGCGGCGGGGGCAAGTCCACCCTGCTCGACCTGGTCGGCGGATTCCTGGCGCCGGATTCGGGCTGCATCTTGATCGACAGGGTCGACCTGGAGCGGATCGATTCCGGGTCCATGACCGCACTGCGCGGCTGGATGGGGCAGCAAGGCGGGCTTTTCGAGGGCACGCTGGCCGACAACATCCGTCTGGCAGACCCCGATGCGGATGAAGCGGCCCTGACGGCCGCGCTTTCGAAGGCCGGCCTGAAGGACTGGACAAGTCACCTGCCGCAAGGCCTGGATACGCCCATCCGCTCTTCCGGCGAAGGCATCTCCGGCGGGCAGGCCCGCCGAATCCTCCTCGCCCGGGCCCTGCTGAGGCCCAGACCGCTGCTGCTGCTCGACGAACCGACGGCCAGCCTGGATGTCGAGACCGCCGGGGAACTTTGGGAGACACTTGCCGACCTGTCCCGCCGCGGCGGGCCGACCATGCTCTGCGCCAGCCACGACCCCGCCGCCTGCCAATGGGCGGATCGGGTGCTGGAGCTGGCCGGCGGGCAACTCAGCGAGATCTCGCCATGAAGCCGCGCCGGCTGGTGGCAAGTGCCTGGCGGCATCAGTGGCGCTGGCTGGCGCTGGGTATCGGCCTGATGCTCGCATCCGCCGCCGCGGCACTGGTACTCCTGGGCCTGTCGGGCTGGCTGATCACGGCCAGCGCGCTGGCCGGCCTGGGCATGATTTCGGCACTGGATATCTTCACGCCCGGGGGCGGGATCCGGCTGGCCGCCGTCACGCGAACCCTTGCACGCTACGGCGAACGCCTGGCGACCCACCGCGCGACGCTCGCCCTGCTGGCGAGCCTGCGCCTGGACCTGATGCGGCGACTTCTGCGCCTCGACGAAATCCAGCTCCGGCGACTGCAGCGCGGGGACACGCTCAACCGGCTCACGCGCGACGTCGACGCCCTCGATCACCTGTACTCCGGCGTGGTCGGCCCGTTGTTCACTGCCGCGGTGACGACGCTGGGCGTCGCCACCGCCCTGTTGTTCCTGGCATCCGCCCGGGCCGCGCTCGTGGTGATGGCGATGGGGCTGGCCGCGGCTGCCGTCACGGCCCTGGCGGGGCGTGCCGGCCGGGCTCCGGGACACTTGCTGTCGCAAGGCGAACCCGAACTCCGCCGTCACGGCACCGAAAGCCTGGAGGGTCTCAAGTCCCTGTTGGCCGAAGGTCGATCCGGCGACTTCGAGCACCGACTCTCCGCCCTTTCGGCGGCCCGCCTCGCGCAGCAGCGGCGTCTCGACCGGATCGATGCCCTCGGCAGGGGCCTGGTCAACGCGGTGGGCTTCACGGCCGCATGGGCGATGCTGCTGGTCGTTCTCGGCGCGGCGTCCCTGGACGCCGTGACGGGACCGGTGGCGGTGATGGCCGTCATCCTGGTCCTCGGGATGAATGAGGTCTGGCAGGCCCTGCCGGCCGCCTGGCGGCAACTGTCGCAGTCGCGTTTCGCCGCGGAGCGAGTCGACGAGCTCGCGCAGCGGCGGCCAGCGATGCCAATCGGGAGCGGCGAGCCGCCGCCTTCCCGCGCGGCGGCAATCCGCACCGAAAGTCTTTCGTTCCGGTGGCCCGACAGCCCGAATCGCGTGCTGGACAAGCTGGATCTCGAGATCGGCCCGGGCGAGCGCCTGCTGGTCACGGGCCCGAGCGGGAGCGGCAAGACCACGCTCGCGCTGCTGATCATGCGTCAGATCGAACCCGATACGGGGGCCGTCCGCCTTGGCGGGATCGACCTGCGTCGGCTCGATCCCGACGCGCTGCGAAAGACGGTCGGCTACCTGCCCCAGCAGCCGGTAGTCTTCGCCGATACCCTGGCCGCGAATCTGCGCGTGGCCGCCCCCGCCGCCGACGAGGCCGCCATGAGCCGAGCGCTGACCGACGCCGGACTCGGCGACTGGCTGGCCGGCCTGGAAGACGGCCTCGACACCTGGCTGGACGAAGGCGGTGCCAGTCTTTCAGGCGGGGAGTTGCGGCGCGTCGGCCTGGCCCGGCTGATGCTGATCGACCCGCCGGTGGTCATCCTCGACGAGCCCACGACGGGCCTGGACCCGGCAACCGCCCGGAGCCTCTCGAACCGCCTCGAGTCCTGGCTTGTCGGGCGAACCACGATCACGGTCAGCCACGAACCCGAATTGCTGCCCAGCTACGATCGCGTCCTGGCGCTGTAGCGCGAACGCGCCACCCAGAGCATGACGGCCAGCAGTGGCACGAGCCCGAAAACGACCTCGGGTCGGTACTGCAGGCTGCCGGGCCAGGCCAACAGAACCGCACCGGCAGCCGCCGCGGCAAGGAGAAGCCACCACAGCGCAGCCGCGGCCAGGCGGGGCAGCGGCAGGAGCATCAGCAGCCAGGCGGGGTTGAGCAGCAACAGTACCCGGTTGCCGTCGATCACCTCGTGCCCGGTACCGAACCACATCATCAGGACCACGACGCCGGCCCCGCCGGTGGCCAGTACGGCGGCTCGCCAGGGCAAGGCGGACCAGAA
>JAZBPT010000059.1:0-10302 GCA_036351755.1 Wenzhouxiangella sp.
GAGACCGAGCAACAGGGGCTGAGCCTGCTCGTCGAGTACGACATCAACCCCAACTGGCTGTTCAAGAGCATCACCGCCTGGCGGGAAGACGACACCATCAACCAGATCGACTTCGAAGCGCTGCCGCCGGTCGACCTCGACGTCGCGACCATCTACGAGAACGAGCAGTTCAGCCAGGAGTTCCAGCTCAACTATTCCGGCGAGAACGTGACTGGCGTGGCCGGCTTCTACTACCTGGACGCCAACGCCTTCGGACCCTTCGATGTTCGCCTCTACCAGACGGGCGAGCTGATCGGCGCGCCTCAGCTCAACGCGTTCACCCTGGGTGATGTCGATACCGAAACCTGGTCGGTGTTCGCCGATGCGAGCTTCGACCTGGCCAACATGTTCGGTCTCGACACCGGGCTGGAACTGTCCGTCGGCGGCCGCTATACCAGCGACAAGCGTTCCTCGCGCGTGCTGCGCCAGAACATGCTGGGCGCTTCTTCCTACTTCGGCGGGGATCCGATCGTGATCGCAACGACGTCCGACTTCGAGGGGTCGGACACCTTCACCGAATTCACGCCGCGCGCCAGCCTCGCCTGGCAGCCGACGGACACCCAGAATCTCTACGTGTCCTGGAGCCAGGGCTTCAAGGGCGGCAGCTTCGATCCGCGCGGCCTGACCACCGCCGCACCCGACTTCGACGGCGACGGCACGGTCAGCGAGGACGAGGTGTTCGAGTTCATGCGATTCGAGCCCGAGACGGTCGACACTTACGAGATCGGCGCCAAGTCGTCCTTTGCCGACGGTCGCGTCAACACCAACCTGGCCTTTTTCTACAGCGACTACACCAACATCCAGGTGCCCGGCTCGATCGGCGTGGACAACAACGGCGACGGCATTGCCGACACCTTCGCCGGCGTGACGACGAACGCCGGCGCCGCCACGGTCCAGGGTGTGGAGCTCGAGATGAACGCGCTCCTGGGCCGCAACCTGGCCGCGCAGGGCGATGCGCTGACGACCATGCTGACGCTGGGCTACATCGACGCGGAGTACGACGAGTTCATCACCTCGGTCACGAACCCGGCGACGGGGGAGACCGCGCTCGAGGATGTCTCGGATCAGCGTGTCTTCCAGAACACCCCCGACTGGACGGGACACTGGAACATGCGCTACGACACGCCGATGTCGCTGTTCGGCAACGACGGCCTGTTCTCGATCATCGGCGCCTGGTCGTACCGCGGGGAGACCAACCAGTTCGAGGTTCCGTCGCAGTTCCTGGACCAGGACGCCTATTCGCTCTACGACCTGCACCTCATCTGGGAGCGCAGCGACGGGCGCTACCAGATCGGCCTGCACGGTCGCAATCTCAGCGACGAGCAGTACAAGACCTCCGGTTACGTGTTCGCCACGCCCGACGGCAGTGCGTCCACCCTGGGCCTGGAGGGCGTGATGAACGCCTTCTACGGTCCGCCGCGGACGGTCACGCTGACCGCCACGGTGAACTTCTGAGCTCCGTGAGTCCCGCTTGACTCTCCTTTTGGGCCGGCACTGCCGGCCCTTCTTTATTCGAGCCGTGCAACAGATGAGGTGGCGTGGGCCTGTTGCTTCTAAACTGTTGGTCATGAACGCACGTCTTTCATCGCCGGGGCTTCCGTGTCGACGCTGATGCTGATCGGTGCCGGGCTGGCCTGGCTGGGCCTGCTGTTCGCCGTCGCCCTGTTCGGCGAGCGTTCTCAGGCGCGCTGGAAGAACCTCTGGCCGGTCGTATACTCCCTTTCCCTGGCGGTTTACTGCACGGCCTGGACCTTCTACGGCACGACCACGCAGGCGGCGCGGTCGGGCTGGCCGATTCCGCCGACTTTCATCGGCACGATCATCCTCTTCGTCGCCTTCTTTCCCTTCCTGCGCCGGCTGGTGGCGCTGAGCAAGGCGACCAACGCCACGAGCATCGCCGACTTCATCGCCACGCGCTTCGGCAAGTCCTCCGTGCTGGCGGCGGTCGTCACGGGCGTGGCCGTGATCGGCATCGTGCCCTACATTTCGCTACAGCTACAGGCGGTGGCGATGAGCTTCGAGGCCATTCACGGACGCGTGACGGCCGGAGAGTCGGCAGCCTGGCAGGATCTTGCGTTGTACGCGGCGATCATCATGGCGGTGTTCGCGATGCTCTTCGGGACCCGGCGTGCCGCCGCCACCGAGCACAATCGCGGCCTGGTGCTGGCGATGGGGTTCGAGTCCCTGCTCAAGCTGGCCGCCATGCTGGCACTGGGCGCTTTCGTGGTGTTCGGGCTCTTCTCCGGTCCGGCTGAAATGGCCGAGCGGGCGCCCTCGCCGGAATTCACCAGCCTCGATTCCTTCCTTACCCTGACGCTGCTCGGTGCGCTGGCCATGTTCACCCTGCCGCACCAGTTCCACATCGGCGTTGTCGAATGCCGCCAGGAACGCCACCTGCGCATGGCCCGCTGGCTGTTCCCGCTGTTCCTGATCCTGATCAGCCTGCCGGTGTTGCCGCTTGCCCGTGCCGGAAACGCGCTGCTCGAGGGCGTGGTCACACCCGACCTCTACGTGCTGATGCTCCCGCTGGGCGAGGGGCAGCAGGGTCTGGCGCTGCTGGCCTTCCTGGGCGGCCTGAGCGCGGCGACCTCGATGGTCATCCTGGCCAGCCTGACCCTGTCGATCATGATCGGCAACCACTGGCTCACGCCGGCCTTGCTCAACCGCCACTGGGGGCGGGTGAGCGAGCTCGGCATCCCGGTGCGTCAGCAGCGGCGGCTGGGCATCGTCGTCGTCCTGCTGCTGGCCTACGTCTACAGCCGCTCGATCGGCGTCGCCGACGCCCTGGCCGACATCGGCGCGCTGTCGTTTTCCGGTCTTGCCCAGTTGGGGCCGGCGGTGATCCTGGCCGTGTATCGCCCGGGACTGTCGGCTCGACCAATCCTGGCCGGCATCGTCTTCGGTGTCGGGGTCTGGGCCTACGTGCTCTTCCTGCCGCTGCTGCTGGCCGGGGTCGGCGTCCAGGGCGACTGGATGAGCACGGGGCCGCTGGGGCTGACCTGGCTGGCGCCAGAGAACCTGTTCGGAATGGCCGAACTGGCGCCGCTGACGCGTGCCGTGGTCGCCAGCCTGGCGGTCAACCTGGTGGTCACGCTTCTGGGTGCCCGGCTCGATGCCTCGCCGGGGCGCGATGTGGCCGAGGACGATCCGATGCGTCCGGACATGCTCTACCGGCTGGCCGAGCGCTTTCTGCCCGAAGAACGCCTGGCGCCCTTGTTCGCCGGCCGCCGGGATGCCCGCAGCCTGGCCGCGCGCCTGGAGCACGAGCTGGCGGCGGTTGTCGGATCCGCCTCGGCCCGTTTGCTGCTCGACGCTGCCCGTCGGCGGACGCCGGCGCCCCTGGACACGGTCGCCGACCTGGTCGGCCAGGCCGCCGAGCAGGCGCGCTTCAGCCGCGAAGTGCTTTCGGGCGCGCTCGAGAACATGAGTCAGGGGGTGTGCGTGGTGGACCGCGAAATGCGCCTGGTAGCCTGGAACAGCGCCTACCTGGCCCTGTTCGACTACCCCGAAGAACTGATCCGGGTCGGTCGGCCGGTCGCCGACCTGCTCCGTCACAACGCCGAGTCGGGCCTGATGGGAGGTGGCGATACCGAGCGCAAGATCCAGCGCCGCCTGGCCCACAAGCGGGCCGGCACCCGACACCGCATCGAGCGGCCCTGGCCCGACGGCCGGATCATCGAGATCCGGGGCAATCCGATGCCGGGGGGCGGCTTCGTCGCCACCTTCACCGACGTGACGGCCTTCCGCCATGCCGAGGAGGAACTCAGGCGCATCAACGAAACGCTGGAGCAGCGCGTCGCCGATCGAACGCGCAAGCTCGAACGGGCGATGAAGGACGCCGAGCGCGCCAGCGAAGCGAAGACGCGTTTTCTGGCGGCCGTCAGTCATGACCTGGTCCAGCCCCTCAATGCCGCCCAGTTGCTGACCCATGCGCTGATCGGCCGGGTCAGCGACAAGTCGTCTCGCCAGTCACTGGACCAGATCTCCGGGGCGCTGGGCGCGACCGAGGACCTGATCGAGGGGCTGCTCGACATTTCCCGCCTCGACGCCGGCGGCATGGAGCCCAGGCGGAGCCGCTTTCCCCTGGGCGAACTGTTTTCCCAGCTGCAGGGCGAGTTTTCGGTGCTGGCGCGCGAGCGCGGGCTCGAACTGGCCTGCGTCGAAACCCGTCTCTGGGTCGAGACCGATCCGCAGCTGCTGCGCCGGATTCTGCAGAATTTCCTCTCCAATGCCGTGCGCTACACGCCGAAGGGCAGGGTGCTGATCGGCTGCCGGCGGCGCGGCGGGCGGGTGATGATCGGTGTCTGGGATACCGGTCCCGGCCTCACGCGCGAAGACCAGGCGGTGATCTTCGAGGAGTTTCGCCGCCTGGGCGATCGCCAGCATGCGCCGGGCCTGGGATTGGGCCTGGCCATCGCCGAGCGCATGGCCCGGCTGCTGGGCCACGAAATCGAACTGGCCAGCCAGCCCGGTCGCGGCACGGTCTTCGGCGTTCACGTGCCCCGGACCGAGCCCGCGCGAGCTGCGCCGCAACGGGTTGCGGATCGCTCGGAGCCCGGTTCGGGCCGCGTGCTCATCGTCGACAACGAAGCGGCCATGCTCGGCTCGCTCGACACCCTGGTTTCGGGCTGGGGCTTCGAGGTTCGCGTGGCCGGCGACGCCGCCCAGGCGCGGGCGGCCGCCGAGGGTTTCGCGCCGGAGCTGCTGATCGTGGACTTCCATCTCGATGACGGCCGAACCGGGTTGGAACTGCTCGACGGATTGCGGGAAGCCGGCTGCGCGGCGCCGGCGATCCTGATCAGCGCCGATCACGCCGCCGAAGTCCGGCAGGCCGCGCGCCGGGCCGGCTGCGAGTTCCTGCACAAGCCGATCCGGCCTCTGGCCCTGCGGTCGGTGATGACCCGCATGATGCCCCGGCGTCGGCGCGGAAGCTGACGTCAGGGCTGCGAGAAACGCGCTACCGGGGCGGTGGCCAGGACCTCGGCGTAGCGCTCGTGGACGCGACCCATCCGCACGCGGCCGAGAAAGCCCGAGTAGGCCAGGTAGCTAACCAGGAAGCGCCGGTCAGAGGCCCAGCGGGGCAGGAATTTCGGTGCGCGCAGCAGGCCCATTTCGGCGAGCTCGCAAAGCACCGGGATGTCGTTAAGGGAAATCTTTCCGCAGAACAGGAGTTGCAGCACGTCGGCGCGCCCGGCCGCGACGACCGATCGCAGGAAATCGTGGACGCGCAGCAGGCCGTCGAGATAGACGACGTCCTTGGTGAAGGGGGCGCCCCCCGCCAGCACGCCGCCACGAAAGACCCGCCGGGTCTGCTCGAAGGCCGTGCGCTGCAGCGTCTCGTCGGATGGCTGGATCGACTGCCTGGCGGCGGCCGCCCGACCCTGCTCGAGGAAGTGGTCGTAGACTTCAATGAAATCGGCGCCCTCGACGGCCATCTGGATGGCCAGCACGCGATCGGCCAGGCGCCCGAGCCGGTCGACGTCCATGCCGCCGGTGATGAACTCGGCGAATACCGCCAGGCCTTCCTGGGTGCGCGTGGTGCCCGGATGGCTCGAAGCCAGGATCGGCAGCGCCGCCTGGGCGCGGCCGTTGAGGGCGGTGGCGACATGGATCCCGGCTTCGTGGTGGACGAGCTGCTCGACGTCGCGGTCGGTGAATCTGGCCCCGGCGCGTATCCGGATTCGATCGGGTCCCGCCGTGGCGTTGGCCGACAGTTCTTCCACGATCTCGACCGGGGGCGCATCGGCGCCGAAGAAGCGAGTCACGGCCGCGCGCATCCGGCGGGCCACCTGGCGGTCCGTGGCGCTGGGGTCGTCGGGCGCCCCGAGGTCGAGATGATTGAGCCCGTCGATGATTCGCCGCAGCCGCCTGGCCAGCTGAAGCGGGCTGTCGCTGGAATCGGGCAGGGCCTCCCCCGGACTGCCGTAGAGCTCCCTGGAGGCGTCGAAAAAGGCGGCGCTGCCGACGCCTTTCATCATCCGGCCGGCCAGGTCCAGGCGGTCGGCGATGCGTTCGAACCACTCTCGCGCCGGGCCCGTGCCGGCGATCAGCGGGCGGGCCCGGAGCAGGGCCTGGTCGACCGCGGCGGTGTCGATATCGGGGTAGTCGACCCGGGGCAGTTCGCGGCCGCCGCCCTGGAGAAAGCGTTCCCGGACCGACAGGGGCCAGGCCAGAAGACCCAGGATGCGCAGCGGCTGCTCGGCCTCGCGCAAGGCCGCGGCCGCCTTCGTGATACGTCCGGCGACGGAGGGGGAGGGAGACAAGGTCAGTGAAGATTTGCGGTCATCATTTCACGCTATAATAGCGTGTTAACTCAACGAACTGCCTCGATTAGCGCGGCCAGGATAAAGATACATGCTGTTTGACAATGTCGTCATCAAGTCGGTGGCCTCCGTGGATGCCCCGCACACGGTAACCAGCGAGGAAATCCGCGAGCGGCTCGCGCCGACCTTCAAGAAACTGCGCCTGCGGGGAAACCCGCTGATCGACCTGGCCGGTATCGAGGAGCGCCGTTTCTGGGATGAAGGCGTGCTGCCCTCCGAGGCCGCGACGATGGCCGCCGAGAAGGCCCTGGCCCGCGCCGACATCGATCCCGACCGCGTGGGTATCCTGATCAACACCTCGGTCTCGCGCGACTTCCTCGAGCCCTCGACCGCCTGCATGGTGCACGGCAACCTCAAGCTGCCCAACACCTGCGAGAGCTTCGATGTGGGCAATGCCTGCCTGGCGTTCATCAACGGCATGAACATCGCCGCGCACATGCTCGATCGCGGTGAAATCGACTACGCGCTGATCGTCAATGCCGAGAACAGCCGGGAGATCAACGAGATCACGATCAACCGCCTGCTCGAGCCCAAGGTCACCCGCAAGCAGTTCAAGAGCGAGTTCGCCAGCCTGACCCTGGGCTGCGGCGCGGCCGCCATGATCATGTCGCGCGGCGATCTCGAGCCCGACGGCCACCAGTACAAGGGCGGTGTCTCCCGCGCGGCCACCGAGTTCAACAATCTCTGCCGCGGCTGGAACCACCAGATGTGGACCGACACCAAGAGCCTGCTTCGCGAAGGCATGAAGCTTGCCGGCGCCACCTATTCCACGGCCCGGCAGGTGCTGGGCTGGGTGGCCAACGAGCTCGACCATGTCGTCATCCACCAGGTCTCGCGCGTGCACACCGAAGCGTTCATCCGGGCCTTCGGCGTGCAGCCCGAGCGCGTCTACCGCATCTTCCCGAAGTTCGGCAATATCGGCCCGGCCTCCATCCCGACGGTGCTGAGCAAGATCGTCGACGAGAATCGCATCCAGCGCGGCGACAAGGTCGCCCTGATGGGCATCGGCTCGGGCCTGAACTGCTGCATGGCGGAAGTCATCTGGTAAACGAGTTGGCTTGTTATCTGCTTGGCTGGTTGGCTCGTTGTCGCCGTAACCAGCCAAGCAGCCAACGAGCGAACCAGCCAACATAGGCAATCGAATGCCCCTGGTTCCCGATAAGCTCTTTCCGTTCGAGCCGAATTTCCATGTCCAGTCCGCCGGTCACCGGATGCACTACGTGGACGAAGGGCCCCTGGACGGGCGGCCCGTGGTCATGGTGCACGGCAACCCCACCTGGTCGTTCTACTATCGCAACGTCATCAAGGCGCTCAAGGACGACTGTCGATGCCTCGCGCCCGACCATGTCGGGATGGGATTGTCGGACCGCCCCGACGAGTCGGCCTACGACTACACCATGGCCAGCCGGGTCGCCGATTTCGGGCACTGGCTGGACGAAGTCGAGCCTGAGCGCGAGATCGACCTGGTGGTGCACGACTGGGGCGGCGCGATCGCCATGGCCTGGGCGGTGCAGCATCCCGAGCGCGTGCGCCGCATCGTGCTGCTCAACACCTGGGCGTTCACCATCCCGCCCGACGAGCCGCTGCCCTTCGCCCTGAAGTTCGCGCGCACCGGCATCGGCGGTTTCCTGATCAACCGCTTCAACGCCTTTTCCGGGCTCGCGACCCGACTGGCCACGGCGCACAAGCTCGAGCGCGACGTGGCGCGCGGCCTGACCGCGCCCTACCGCGGCAGCCCGGACCGGCGGCTCGCCACCCTGCGCTTCGTCCAGGACATCCCGCTGAAGGAATCCGACCCCGCCTGGCCGGTGCTGGCGGAAACCGAGAAGCATCTCGATCGCCTGGCCGACAAGCCCATCAGGTTCATCTGGGGCGCGAAGGACTTCGTCTTCGACGACCGCGTGCTCGACATGTGGCGCGAGATCTGGCCCGACGCCGAAGTCGAATACCTCGAAGACGCCGGCCACTACGTCCTCGAAGATGCCCCCGAGCGGGTCGTAGCGGGTATTCGGCAGTTTCTGGGCCAGTAAAAGAAAAGAATTGTGTCCACAGATGAACACAGATCAAAAACTCTGTTATTCGAGCGTTTGAATGTTGCCTTGGTGCCAGGCTTTCCAAGTTGAGAGTTGCTAGCGCCAATGAGCATCCAGCGAAGCAATTCGTAGCAGGTTGGTCGTTTCTGTCATTCGAATTTCGGTAATTGGAATTTGTTTGATATTTGGTGCTTGGAATTTGAGATTTTCGGCGCCGGATGAATGGTTGGATGGACGAGTGCCCCAATCTCTGATTATCGGCACACCCAATCTGTGTTTATCTGTGTTCATCTGTGGACAATTAGATTTTGATTTTCTTCTGGAATCATGGCCCCTGAACAGCAAATCAATATCGCCCAAGCCCTGACCCGGCAAGCCGAGGCGCAGCCGGAGACGACGGCGCTGATCCTGCCGCAGAAGCGCTCCGGCGGGCGCTGGACGGACCGGCGCTGGAGCTATCGCGAACTCAACGAGCTGACCGACCGGCTGGCCGCCGGGCTGCAGGCCCGGGGCATCGGCAAGGGCACGCGGGTCGCCTTCATGGTGCCGCCCTCGCTGGAATTCTTCGCGCTGTTCTTCGCCCTGTTCAAGGCCGGCGCGGTGCCCGTGCTGATCGATCCGGGCATCGGGCTCAAACCCCTCAAGACCTGCCTGGCCGAGGCCGAGCCGAAAGTCTTCATCGGCGTGACGCGTGCGCAGATCGCCCGCATGGTCCTGGGATGGGCGCGCGGCAGCATCGGGCAGACGATCACAGTCGGGCCACGGCCTTTCTGGCGGGGGCTGAAGTATGCCGACCTGCTTTCGGCCCGGGTCGAGGCATTCGAGCCGCCCGAAGTGAGCGGCGACGATGAGGCCGCCATCCTGTTCACCTCCGGCTCGACCGGCATTCCCAAGGGCGTGGTCTACCGCCACCGCATGTTTGCCGCCCAGGTCGAGTTGATGCGAGAAGCGTTCGGGATGAGTCCCGGTGAAGTGGACTTGCCGACCTTTCCGCCCTTTGCGTTGTTCGACCCGGCGCTGGGCATGACCACCGTGATTCCGATCATGGACTTCACCAAGCCGGCCAAGGCCGACCCGGACATGCTGGTCAGCCTGGTCGAGCAATACGGCGTGACCAACCTGTTCGGCTCGCCGGCGCTGATGAATACGCTCAGCCGATATCTCGAAGCCAACCGGCTGCGGATTCCCGGCGTGAAGCGGGCGCTGTCGGCCGGCGCGCCGGTGCCGCCGAGCGTGATCGAGCGCATGCACGGCGCGCTGGATCCCTGGTCGGACATCCACACGCCCTACGGTGCGACCGAAGCCCTGCCGGTGGCCACGGTGTCCGGGCGGGAGCTGGTCGGTGAACTCTCCGACGGCAACCGTTCGGGCAAGGGCATCTGCGTCGGCCGGCCGCTGGCGGCCAACGAGGTGCGCATCATTCCGATTTCCGACGAGCCGATCGACCTGACCGAGTACGCCGGGGAGATGCCCGACGGCGAGATCGGCGAGATCTGCGTGGCCGGCCCGACCGTCACCGACACCTACTGGAAGCGCGAGAAGCAGACCCGCGAGGCCAAGATGACCGACGACAAGGGCCGCATCTGGCACCGCATGGGCGATCTCGGCTGGAGCGACGGCGAAGGGCGGCTGTGGTTCTGCGGCCGAAAGTCCGAGCGCGTGGTCACGCCCGAGGGCACGCTGTTCACCGAGTGCGTGGAAGGGCCGGTCAATGCCGTCGACGGGGTGTTCCGATCGGCGCTGGTGGGCGTCGGCGAGAAGGGCGCCCAGGAGCCGGTGATCGTCATCGAGCCCGAGCCGGACGCGGACCGCTCGGCGGTCGAGGCCGCCGTGCGCGAGGTTCTGTCGCGCCACTGGCTCACCCGCGAAATCCGCCGCGTGCTGTTCAAGGAAGGCTTCCCCGTCGA
>JAZBPT010000060.1:0-2347 GCA_036351755.1 Wenzhouxiangella sp.
GAAGCTGGGTGTAATCCGCTACCAGCGCGGGCACATCACCGTACTCGACCGCAAGCGACTCGAGGCGCTCTGCTGCGAGTGCTACCGGGTGGTCAAGACCGAGACCGACCGGCTCTCTGCGTACGCCAGGAACCTCTAGGCCGCTTCCAGATAGTCATGCGTGAGCGCCACCAGAGCGCTCGCAGCCTCCAACGTACCCTGGCGAACAGACGGGCAAGGCCGGGTCAGCCAGCATGGAACCCGGCAAGAATGCCGCAACACTCGCCCGTCCGGCAGTGGCGGCGAGTTGCCCGGGAATCCTCATGCCCATCTCACCTGTACCAGCTTCCACCAATCAGTTGATCGACCGACTCCCTGCCGCCGACGCCAGGTCGCTCCTGGCCAGGTGCCGACCAGCCGACCTCGAGTTCGGCACCGAGCTCAATTCAGCCGGCGCGCCGATCTCCCGGGTCCATTTTCCGACGACGGCGGTCATCTCGCTCACGGCTGCCATCGGCGGCCACCATCCGCTGGAGATCGGCGTTATCGGTTTCGAGGGAATGCTTGGCGCCTCCATGGCGCTGGGCGTCGATCGCCACCCACTGCGGGCGATCGTCCCGGGAGCGGGTCAGGCCCACGAAATATCGGCAGCCGACTTCCGCGGTCTGCTTCAGGACAGCAAGCGCCTCGAGCAAACGCTTCACGGCTACCTCTTCGTGCTGGCGGAACAACTCGCTCATTCTGCCGCTTGCAATGCCTTCCATGCAGTCGAAGCCCGCCTGGCGCGCTGGCTGTTGATAATGGATGACCGCACCCGGGGCGAGCCCCTCGTGCTGACGCACCTGTTTCTGGCGGACATGTTGGGCGTTCGGCGCAGTGCAGTCACGATCGCAGCCGGTCGAATGCAGGACAGGGAGATGATCCGCTACCGCCGCGGGCACATCCGGGTGCTCTCGCGCCCCGGGCTGGAGTCGATCGCCTGCGAGTGTTATCCGGCCGCCCTCGCAGCCTACCGGCGCCAGTTCAACTGAGTGACCGACAGCGTGCGCCATTTCGTGGGCCATGGCGTAGTCGTAGCGCTCGTAAAGCCGGGATTCGGGCCAGGGGCCGGGCCCGCACCGAGCATGTCTCGGCGAAGTTCCTTCATGACGTACTCCGCTTGGCCACGGCTTGTCTCTGGCCGGCAGCCTTGCCCGCCTTGCCCAAGCGCTGAGCCGGGCCCGCGCCATCCGGAGAACGGGAACTCATGCCGTCTTGATAGAAGCAGGGGCCTTTCTCCGGGTTGAGTTTGGCGTGATACATCGCCGTATCGGCCCGGTGCATCAGCGTTTCCATGTCGATACCGTCGTCAGGAAAGAGACTGATTCCGATGCTCAGCTCCAGGCCGATGGAGCAGCCCTGGGTTCGGCGAGGCCTGGCCACGGCCGCTTTCAGCTTCTCGGCAACCCGAGCGGCATCCTCGGGCGCCTTGATTTCGCTGAGAAGCACGACGAACTCGTCGCCCCCGTGACGGCAGACCAGGTCGGTGTCGCGTACGCAGGCAGTCATACCTCGAGCAACGCTCCTGAGAAGGCGGTCACCCGCCTTGTGACCCAGACTGTCGTTGACCTGCTTGAATTGGTCGAGATCAATGAACAGAACACCAACCCGCTTGTCGTGTCGGCGAGCAAGCTTGAGAGCCTGCTCGAAGTGTTCGGCGAATGCAAACCGGTTCGGTAGCCCGGTCAGGTCATCATGTCGCGCCAGATGCGCCATCCTTGCCGTGTTTTCCCGCGACAGCCGGCGATCCCGGAAGATCACTACCGCACCGGTCAGCCGACCGACCTTGTCCAGAATCGGGGCGGCGGAGTCCTCGATGGCCAGCTGGCTGCCATCGGGCCGCTGCAGCAGGCCGTTCGCCGGCATCTGCACGACCGTGAGCCTATCCATGGCTCGTTCGGCGGGGTCATGAATGGGCTGGCCGGTTTCGGAATCGAGCACATCGAAGACGCGGGAGAGCGGCTGCCCGATTGCCTCGTCCCGAAGCCAGCCGGTGAGCTGTTCGGCCACACCGTTGAGGTAGGTTACCCGCCCCGTGGGATCGGTACTGATCACGGCGTCGCCAATGCACTCCAGCGTCACACGTGCTCGCTCCCGCTCTGTCGCCAAGAGCTCCTGACTCGCGATTCTGGCCTTGTCGGCCGCCTTTCTGGCGCTGATGTCTTCAATGAGATGGATGTGACTGCCGGACGCCTGTTGAAGTGCGAGGACAGCAATGCTGTGCTTCGTCCAGATCTCCGCTCCGGAGGCAGTGACCATACGTACCTCGAAAATCCCGGGTTGACCGGCGCTGTTGCCGCTCACCGACGGGGCCGAAAGCGAGACGATA
>JAZBPT010000061.1:0-2736 GCA_036351755.1 Wenzhouxiangella sp.
GCTGTGGCACCGGGATCGCATCTTCTGCCCGGAGGCGCCGCGCTCGAGGCGGGTCATGTTCTGGTCGATGCCGTGCAGTTGGCCGGCGAGACCGGCACCTGGGATGAGGTTCAATTCCAGCGTGAATTCGATGCACCGCCGGTATTCCTCGCCTCGCTGCAGGAATTGGCCAACGAGTCGAGTTCTCTCCCGCAGTCGCCGTCGTCGCCGTGGCTGTCGGTTGCGGTCGATAACGTTAGCGAGAGCGGCGCCAACATTGCGCTGGAGCGCTCAAGCGTGACGGATGGTTCCATCGACAGCGCCGAGACCGCCGGCTGGATTGCACTCGATGCCGGTCAGGGACAGTTCGCTTCCGGAGCAGGGTTCATCAACTGGACTGCCATTGTGAGCGGTCTTTCGGCCCAACCCTGGGATGACGAATGCAGTCCAGCGCCGGGGCTCGAGATTTACGGCATTGATGCCGTCATTGTTGGCTCGCTACGGTCTCGGACGCATGGCGGAGGCGGTTGGCTGCGGCTGTGCGAGAACGGCGGCCCCGGTCTTCTGGTCGACCAGGATGTGGAAACCAATGCGATCCGTGGTCAGGGCGACGAGGCTGCCAGCGCCTGGGTTCTGAGCAAGGGCTTCCATACCAGGCTGCTCGAGTTGGCTGGAAAGCTGTTCTCCGATCGCTTCGAGGAGGACGAGCCGTGAGGCGTGCTTGCCCTGCCAACGCGATGATCATGCTGGCCGCGGTCTTGGCCGCATGCGGCAGTCGTTCGGCCGTGGCGGACGGTACGAAAGCCGGCGCCTGCCCGGGGACCCAGCCCGAATCTCGCGTGGAATCCGTGCAGGTCTGGCCGTCTCCATCAGACCGCCCCCGGTTCGTCACGCCGGAGGAGTTGAGCAGGGCGTCGGCCGGATCCCGCGTGGTCGACGTTCGGCGGCGCACGGCTCGTCCGCTTTGGCAGCCCGACGGTGCGCTGGCAATGTCCCTTCTGGAGCTGCGCGTGCTGGCGAGCCGATCGCAGGATCCGGTCTACGTTTTCGGCAGCGGCTATGACGACGAGCGGATCGCCGGGCGTATCGCGCGCTGGAAGTCTGCAGAGTCCGGACGCGTGCGCGTGGTTCGATTTGGTGCGGCTGGAGTAGCCGTGGCGGGCTCAAGCGCGATCAGAAGTGCCGAACTGCAACGACTGCTTGCGATCCCTGTCCGCAAAGCCGTTTCACTCGGGCGCCGGGCGGATGTTGGCCTGGTCTGGTTCGGGTCTTCAGTCGTGCCGGCAAGCATGCGGGCCAACCTGCCGGGAATGAGTGATTCGGGGTTCCAATCCGTGGACGAGCTTGTTGAACGGCTCGGGGCGCAGGGATCGAATCACGATCGGACGATCGTGCTGGCCGGTTATGATCCGGCGCGAGTCGGGGAAGCGGCGCTCAAGGTATCGGGGGCGATCGGGCGGCCAGTCTTCTACGTCAATGGGGATCGCGCCCAGATCGGGAGACAGATGGATCGGCAGGCGCAGCTCGTACAAGGTCGCCGGCGGGTCGGGGGCAGGCCATGCGGGTGATGCGATTCGCGACTCCAGGTCGGCTTCTCGCCGGTTCAGCGATGCTGATTGCCCTGGTGGCCGCCGTGATCACTTTGCGATTGCTGATGCACGAGCCGGCGGGTCACTACCCGAAGGATCGTGTCGTGTACTGGCAGCTGGGCGTGGAGAACACGACCAGCAAGCCGCTGAGAGACATCGAGATTCATTCTTTTGCGCCGGTGCGCTTGTCCTGGCAGCAGAAACGGTTGTCACTGGAAGCAAACGTCCCGCTCATCGAAGCAGACGAGACTCCCGGGAAGGGCGCGGTCCGCGCCAATGTCGCGCTGATTCCGCCGTTCGGTCGGCGCGATATCCGGTTCCAGGCCACGATGGCGATGGCCGATGACCACCGGAACGCACACATGCAGAACCCAAATGCATCCTCTTATCGCCAGGCTTCAGCCGCTGAGCAAAATGCTGGCATTGCAGAGCTCGCCCGACAGCTGGAGAGAGCCACCGCGATGGAAACGACGCGTTCGATCTACGACTGGTTGGTCAGCGAAATCCGGTACAGCGGCTACGATCCGGTCGAGCGGGGTGCGATCGCGGCTTTCGAGCAACGCGAGGGTGATTGCAGCGAGTTTGCATCCCTGGGTGTCGCGCTCGCCGGGGCATTGGGTATGCAAGCCAGGAAGGTCAACGGCTTCGTCGTGCACGAAGACGGTCGCCTCGGTCCGTTCGATTTTCACGCCTGGGCGGAAATCCGCGTGGACGACCGCTGGGTGATTCTGGACGCCCAGGAACGACAGTTCGATCCGGGCCCTTCGGCCTATTTGGCAACAAGTTTTGGTTCCGAGTACCGCGACGGTCAGAGCATCAAGTTCGCTGCCAACTCCGATGCGGTTCGGATTTACATGGAGCAATGACCCGATGTCTTCGAACTCGAAGGCATTGGGAATACGTGGCCGCGATGGGGGCATCGGCGGCCGGAGATTCTTGATTGGAGGTCCCGAGAGGGGACGTAAGGGGGTGTTTTTGTCGATAGGGAGAAGACTATGCGTATTGCACCACGAGGACTCTGTGTCGTTGCGTTGGCGTTCGTCTCGCAGCCGATTTTCGCGTTCGACAGCGGAAGCAGCGGCGCCGACGGTGCGTTGAATCCATCGGTCGATACCGAGATTCAACTGCCGGCTGACGGCGTTCTCGAGTACACGTCGATCGATATACC
>JAZBPT010000062.1:0-18781 GCA_036351755.1 Wenzhouxiangella sp.
GACGACTGGGTGACCGACTCGCGCTATTTTCTGCGCATGGCCGGCATGGCCATCCGCGCCGGCATGTCGCGCGAGGCGGCGCTCGAAGCGCTGACCATCCGCGGCGCCGAGATGCTCGACATCGCCGACCGCGCGGGCTCGCTCACGCCGGGCAAGGACGCCGACTTCGTGATCCTGTCGGGCGACCCGTTCAGCGTCTACACCCGCGTGCTCGAAACCTGGGTCGAAGGCGAGCGCCGCTTCGACCTGGACGACGAAGACGACCGCCTGGTCGCCGAAGGCGGCTTCAACGCACTGTCCGACGACGACGGCAACGGCCACATCCACGGCCACGGAGGTACGGAATGAAAGCCATGACGAAAACCCTGACCGTACTGGCCCTGCTGGCTGCCGCCGGCCCCGCTCTGGCGCAGGACATCGCCGTGCGCGCCGGCAAGCTCCACACCGCGCCCGGCGAGATGATCGAAAACGGCGTCGTCGTGATCGAGGACGGCAGGATCAGCGCCGTCGGCCCGGCTGATTCGACCGACATCCCCGAGGGCCTGCTGGTGCTCGAGGCGGCCGTGGCCACGCCCGGCCTGATCGACGCCCGTTCAACCGTGGGCCTGTCGGGCTACCTCAACCAGCCCCACGACCAGGATCAGCTCGAGCGTTCGGCCGCCATCCAGCCCGAGTTGCGCGCCATCGACGCCTACAACCCGCTCGAGAAGCTGGTGAGCTGGCAGCGCGAGCACGGCGTGACCACCCTGCATACCGGCCACGGTCCGGGCGAAGTGATCTCCGGCCAGATGCTGATCGCAAAGAGCAGCGGCGACACCGTCGACGAGGCCGTCGTGCGGCCCTACTCCGCGCTGGCCGCCACCCTGGGCGAAGGCGCCACCCGCCATGAACGCCCCTCTCCGGGCAATCGCTCCAAGGCCGTGGCCATGCTGCGCGGCAAGCTCATCGCCGCGCAGGAATACCGCGACAAGCTCGAGTCGGCCGAGGACGGCAAGGCGCCGCCGCGCGACCTCGGCCTCGACGCCCTGGTCGACGTACTCTCCGGCGAGGTGCCGCTGATCGTCGAGGCGCACCGCCACAACGACATCATGACCGCGTTGCGCCTGGCCGACGAATTCGGCTTCCGCCTCATCCTGGCCGGCGCCAGCGATGCGCACCTTCTGATCGACGAGATCAAGGAAGCCGACGTGCCCGTGATCATTCACCCGACCATGGCGCGCGCCCGAGCCGGCGGCGACACCCAGCACATGGCCTTCACCACCGCCGCCGAACTGATGGACGCCGGCGTCACCGTGGCCATGCAGTCGGGCTTCGAGGGCTACGTGCCCAAGACGCGCGTGGTGCTCTTCGAGGCGGCCATGACCATTCCCTACGGCGCGAAGTTCGAACAGGCGCTGGAAATGGTCACGACGGCACCGGCAAGAATCCTGGGCCTGTCCGACGAGGTCGGCTCGCTCGAGGTGGGCAAGGACGGCGACGTGGCCTTGTTCGACGGCGACCCCTTCGAGTACACCACCAACGTCATTGGCACCGTCATCGACGGCCGCCGTGTCAGCGAGGTTCGCCGCTAGCGGGCTAATGCAATCCCGGCAGGAAGCCTGTCACCGGCAGGCTTCCTCCGGACCCAGGCGCTCGGCCAGTTCGGCGCACAGTCGGTCCGCCGCCTGTGCGTCGCCGCCTTCCCTCAGCACACCCGCCAGCCCGCGCGTGGCGGCCGGATGCAAGGGCGAGTAGGCAAGCACGCGCCGGTACCAGCCTTCCGCGGCCGTCAGATCCCCCCGGTCGCGGTAACGCTCGGCGATCAGCACGCCCATGCCGGCGTGCCAGGGCCTCACGCGGACCGCATCGCTCTCGTACGCCCGGCCCATCGCCTCGAAAGCGCGTTCGAAATAGGGAAGGGCCTCGTCTTGGCGACCCTCGATCTGGAGAATGTCGCCGATATTGATCATCGGTCCCCAGGCCTCCGGATCGAGCGCCAGCGCTTGCCGGTAGGCCGATAGCGCCGAGTCGAAGTCGCCCTGCGCGCTGACCACCAGGCCCAGCGCCTTGTGCGTGGCCGCCGATTCCGGCGCCACTTCGACCGCGCGCCGGGCCAGGCGCTCGGCTCGCTCGAGCTGGCTGAGCGCGGGCTCGTGCTCCAGGTGGCCGGCGGCCAGTGCGTCGCCCAGGGTCGTGAACTCCTCGCCGCCGGAGCCGGCCGGGTACGGCCATCGGAATGAACGCTGCGCCAGGGCATTGGCCAGTCCGGCCAGCGCGATCGGGTCGTCGGGATCGATCCCCAGCACGCGTTCGTAGAGCTCGATGGCCGCCTCGTTGTCGGCCCTCGAGAACTGGAAATAGGAATCCTCGGCGCGCGCGAGCAGGGCCAGGATCCTATCTGACTCCACCGTGTCCACCTGCGGCTCGTCCCGTTGCGGCCCGTACAGCAGGCCACCCAGGACGGCTGCCAGGACGAGCAGCACGACGGCTGCTGTGAGGGCAAACCACCGCCATCCCCGGGCCCGCTGAGAATCGGCCCGGTCCGCGGTTTCGATCCGATCGACCGGCGCCAGCAAGCGGTAGCCGCGCTTGGACATGGTCTCGATATAGCGCGGCTCCCGAGCATCGTCGCCCAGGGCGCGGCGAAGCTTGGAGACGAGGCGCGCCAGCGAGTCGTCGCCGACGATCACGTCGGGCCAGATCGCGGCCATCAGTTCCTCGCGCGAGACCACGCGCCCGGCCCGCCCGGCCAGCTCCCGGAGCAGCTGACTCACCTTTGGTTCCAGTCGGACCGCGCCCGAAGGCCCGGTCATCTCGCCGGTCGAGAAATCGACGCGCCACTCGCCGACCATCGCCAGGACGTTGATCCGGCGAACTTTTTCCGTTCCGGAACGCTCCGACACGGAATGATCAGAAAAAGGGGAGGATTTCTTCATGGTCGATTGCGGTGGGCATCGCATGTAATCGGCACCAGCCGGACGGTCGCATCGGGCGAGCCGGCCAATCCCATTCAATGTTGAGAGACGATCATGCCGAAAACGCTAGTTTACTGCCTGCTGCTTTTCCTGCCACTGGCCGCCTGGAGCGCCGCCGACGAAAAGGAGCAGTTCTCACCCGACGAGATTCGTTCGGAATTCACCTTCCTGTACGACACGCTGCGCGCATCGCACTACGATCTCTACGCCAACCGCTCCCGCGACGACTACGACGCGCTCCACGAACGAATGCTGGCCGCGATCGACACGCCCATGGACCGCGACGCGATCCAGCAGCTTTTCCAGCGCTTCGTCGCCTACGGCAATGTCGCCCACGCGAAGATCGACCCGCCGATGGCCGCCTGGGAAGCCTTTCGTGCCGAAGGCGGCAAGGCCTTTCCGTTGTTCTTCCGCGTCGTCGACGGCCGCGTCTACATCGACGACTTCATGGGCGATATCGACGTTTCCTTCGGGGACCGGGTCTTGACCGTCGACGGGCAGCCCGCCATCGAGTGGCTCGAACCGCTGCGCGCCCACCTGTCGGCCGACAACAACTACCTAGCCTACACATTGATGGAGAATCGCCTGCCGATCCTGGTCTGGCAGGAATGGGGAGAAATCGAGAGCTTCAAGCTAGAGCTCGAGAAGGCCGACTCCCGCCGCGTGACAGTCGACGTCCCCGCGCTCGACCGCGACGGCTTCCGGACCGGGCCCCGAGACCGCACGGAACGGTTCCAGCTCGATTTCAACGCGCGCGACGCCCGCATGCTGGACGACGCCCTCGCCTACCTCCGGCCGGGCCCGTTCTACGACAACCGCCCGGAGGCCGAACACCCCTGGGACGCAACCGCCTTCAAGGCTTTCGTCGACGACGCCTTCGAGCGCTTCATCGACCAGGGCGCCGAAAAGCTCCTGATCGACCTGCGCAACAACCCGGGCGGCAACAACGACTTCAGCGATCACCTCGTCGCCTGGTTCGCGGACGCGCCCTTCCGCTTCACCGACAAGTTCGAGATCCGGGTGAGCGAGGCCGCCGTCGCGTCCAACCGCGAGCGTCTCGCGGCGCAGGACGATCCCGAAGGGACAGTGTCCGGCCGGCTGGCCGAAGCCTACGCCGACAAGTCGCCGGGAGACATCGTCAACCTTCCGGTCGAATGGGTCCAGCCGCGAGGCGGACGCCGCTTCGACGGCGAGGTATACATGCTGATCAACCGGCATTCCTATTCGAATGCCGTGTCGGTGGCCGCCATCGGCCAGGACTACGGCTTCGCCACGATCCTGGGCGAGCGCACGGCCGACCTGGCCAACACCTACGGCGCGATGGAGCATTTCACCCTGCCGAAGACCGGCATCCGGATCGCCTTCCCCAAGGCGCGCATCCTGCGCCCCAGTGGCGAAACCGACCACGCCCAGGTCGTTCCCGACATCGCGATCGAGTCGCCGCTGACCGGCGCGTCGGACGAGGTCCTTCAGCGCGCCGTCGAAATCATGGCGCGATAGAGATCGTTCCCTCCAGAAAGTCCACCGCGGGGCCGGCGAGCCTGACGCGCTCGCCGGCCACCCGACAGCGTACCGTGCCGCCGCGGACGGAAACCTGGCGGGCCAGCAATTCCTCGCGGCCCAGGCGCTCGGCCCAGTAGGGTGCCATCTGGCAATGAGCGGACCCGGTCACCGGGTCCTCGTCCACGCGCAATTTGGGATAAAAACAGCGGCTGACGAAGTCCACATCGTCGCCGGGAGCGGTCGCGATAACGCCCCGACCGGGCATGCGAGCGAGAGCCCGGAAGTCCGGGGACAGGGAACGGACCTCGGCTTCGCTGCCGAAGACCACCATGCAATCGCCCCCCTCGAAGGCCTGGCGCGGCTTCGCGCCCAGCGTCTCGGCCATGCCCGAGGGAATGCCGATCTCACGACTGGGCGCGGCCGGAAAGTCCAGTTCCAGGCCCGCGTCGCATCGACGCACTTTCAATTCGCCACTACGGCTTTCGAACACGACCTCGTCTCCACCATGGCCCAGATGTTCGAACAGCACATGGGCGGTGGCCAGCGTGGCGTGGCCGCAAAGATCGACTTCGGCCTCGGGGGTGAACCAGCGCAGCCTGTATCCGGAGCCTTCGGCAACGAAAAAAGCCGTCTCGGAGAGATTGTTCTCGCTGGCGATCGCCAGCAGCAGGTAGTCGTCGAGCCACTCGCTCAAGGGCACGACAGCCGCCGGGTTGCCCTCGAAGACTTTCTCGGCGAAGGCATCGACCTGGAATAAACGAAGCTTCATGTCGCGGGCGCATCCTCGCTTGGGAAAAGTGGATCCCGCATTATGCGACACTTCGACTTTCTGCAACGACATGCGTGAGGACAGCGGTGAACGACGCCACCGACCAAGTGCTCAGTGACGAACAACCCTACTCGTCCGACCGCTATGCCCGCCTGGTGCTCAATCTGGGCCGCGCGCTACTGCACGTCGGATCACCGGCCCATCGCCTGGAGTCGTCGATGCAGATCATGGCCGAACGCCTCGGCCTGCAGGCGGAGTTCTTCTCCACGCCCACCGCCCTGATCGTCTCCCTGGGTGACGGGGACAAGCAGCAGACCTTCCTGGCCCGCTCGGATCCCGGCTCGGCGAACCTCTCGAAGCTGGCCGACCTGACCGAGGTGATGGAGGACCTCAGCGAGGGCCGCATCGACCCCCAGCAGGCCGACGAGCGCGTGCGCGCCATCGATTCGGCCCCGCCGCTTTATGGCGCCTGGCTGCAGGTGCTGGCTTTCGTCCTCATCGGTGGCGGCGTCGCTCCGCTGCTCGGCGGCGGCTGGCGCGAGGCCCTGATGGCTGCACCGCTCGGCGCGGTGGCCGGTGCGAGCATCTGGTGGATGCAGCAGCACGTCGAGCGCTCTCGCCTGATCATGCCGATGGTCGCCATGCTCATCACGTTCCTCGGTTCGCTCTGGTGCGGACTGGATGGCCGCACGGCACTGATGCCGGCAATCCTCGCAGCCATGATTCCCCTGCTGCCCGGGATGGATCTCACAACGGCCGCCCGCGAGCTCTCCACGGGCCATCTGGTATCGGGTTCGTCACGACTTTCCTTCTCGGTGACCGTTTTCGCCCTGCTGGCCTTTGGCCTGGTCCTGGGCGGTATGGCCGGACAGGCCGTGGTCGGGCCGGTCGCCCTGACCGAGGCGTCATTCCGACCCGCCTGGCTACCCCTCATCGGGCTGGTCAGCGCCGCCGCCGGGCTGATGATGCTCATCCAGGCGCACAAGCGCGACTGGTTCTGGATCCTGGTCGTCTCATTCATCGCCTGGATGGGCAGCGGGCTGGGCGGCTGGCTCGAAGCACCCATCGTCGGCGCCTTCGTCGGCGGGCTGGCCGTCGGCCTTGCGGGAAATCTCTTCGTCCTGCTCTCCCGCCGCCCGTCCTCGATTCTGCACATTCCGGGCCTGATCCTGCTGGTCCCGGGAAGCATCGGCCTGAGAAGCCTGGCCACGCTCCTGCAGGACAACGTCGTCGCCGGCGTCGAGACCGCCATCCTCGCCGGCATCATCGCCGTGGCCCTGACCACCGGCATGATCCTCGCCAGCGTGCTGATCCCCCCGCGCAACATGCTTTGAGCGACTCGCCCTTGCGTGGATGGCAGACGACACGCGTTTTCCGTATGCTGAGTCTCGTATTCCACTTTGACGCGGGAGGCGTCGGTGGCGGAGACAGAGGTTCATCCAGGCGGCCGATCCCGCTCGATCAGAAGCGCGGACGGGCGATTTACAGGGGGGGTTACCATCGCCCTTCTCCTTTCGCTCGCCCTGGCCGCCGTCGCGGTGCAGGCCCAGTCTCCCACCCTGCCATTCAGTTCGGACATCGTCCGTGTGGGCCTCTACCAGAACAGCCCGAAGGTCGGCCTGGACACCGACGGTGAGCCTACCGGCATATTCATCGACCTGATCGAAGCCATCGCCGAACGCGAGGGATGGCGGCTCGAATACGTGCCGGGCACCTGGCAAGAAGGGCTGCAACGACTCACGACCGGCGAGATCGACCTGATGCCGGACGTGGCGCTGACGGCTGAACGCGCCGAACTTTACGCCTTTCACGACGAGCCCGCCCTCTCGAGCTGGCACCAGGTGTACGCACCGGTGGGCAGCGGCATCCGGTCCATCCTCGATCTCGACGGTCGCCATGTCGCCGTGCTCGAGGGATCGATCCAGCAGAGCCAGCTCGACAGCATGGTCCAGGGCTTCGGTATCGTGTTGGCAACGTCCTCCTACCCGGATTTCGACGCCGCCTTCGATGCGGTGCGAACGGGCAACGCCGAAGCGGTGATCACGAACCGTTTCTTCGGCGAGCACAACGCCGCCCGCTACGGGCTGGAAGACACTTCGGTCATCTTCTCGCCCTCGCGACTCTATTTCGCGGCACCGCTGACCGGCCGACGCGGGCTGCTCGAGGCCATCGACCGCCACCTCGTGGCATTCAAGCAGGACGCTCAGTCGCCCTGGTACCGCTCGCTGGAGCGCTGGACCAGCGGCCCTCCGCTGACGACCTGGCCGGCATGGCTGCCCTGGGCGATTGCCGCGGCCGTCGTCATGCTCGGCGGCGGCCTGATCATCGTGCTCGTGTTGCGCGGCCAGGTGCGCGCCCGCACCCGTCAGGTGTATGAGCAGGCACGGCAGCACACGCGCGACCTCGAACGCCGCGTGGATACCCGCACGCGGGAGCTGCGCGAGACTACGGCGTTCTTCCAGTCGCTCATCGACCACATCCCCAGCCTGATCTATTACAAAGACACCGAGTTGAGGTTTACCGGCTGCAACAAAGCCTACGAGCGCGCCTTCGGCCTCAGCCGCGACGACATCACCGGCCGCTGCGTCACCGAACTCGAGTACCTGCCGCGTGCGCAGCGCGAGGAGTTCGAACTGGAACAGCGAACCCTGCTCGAGCTCGGCGGCTCGATCAACCGCGAAATCACCCTGGACTTCGCCGACGGCACCCGGCGCGAAATGCTCTACTCGGCCGCACGCATCCAGGGCCCGGACCAGGTGCCGCTGGGCATCGTGGGACTATTGGTGGACATTACCGTACAGAAGCGGGTCGAAAGCGAATTGGCGGTTGCCCGGGACCGGGCGCAGGCGGCCGATCGCGTCAAGTCGGCGTTCCTCGCCACGATGAGCCATGAGCTGCGCACACCCCTGAACTCCATCATCGGCTTTACCGGCATCCTGCTACAGGAACTAGCCGGGCCTCTCAACGCCGAGCAGACCAAGCAACTCGAGATGGTCCGCAACAGTTCCCAGCACTTGCTGACCCTGATCAACGACGTACTCGACATCTCGCGCATCGAGGCCGGTGAGATGACACTGGCCGAAGAGTCGTTCGACGTCCTGCGCTCGGTCGACAAGGTCGTCGACATCATGCGCCCGCAGGCCGAACGAAAGAACATCGGGCTCAACGTCCACTTCGACGCCGACCCCGGCCTTCGCCTGGGCGACGCCAGGCGCGTCGAACAGATCCTCTTCAACCTCGTTGGCAATGCGGTCAAGTTCACGGAATCGGGCTCGGTCGACGTCGGAGTCGACACAGAGCACAGGGAGGGGCACAATCCGATAATCATCACGATTCGTGATTCGGGTATCGGTATCCGCGAGGAAGACATGCGGAACCTGTTCCGGCCGTTCCGGCAGATCGACTCGACCTTGTCGCGCAAGCACGAAGGCACAGGCCTGGGCCTGGTCATCTGCAAGCGGCTCACGGACTTGATGAACGGGGACATCGAAGTGTCGAGCCGTTGGGGATCGGGCACGACCTTCACATTGCGACTGCCGCTGGCGGCCGCCACAACCGGGGAGCCGGCATGAAGGGCAAGATTCTCCTCATCGAGGATAACGAACAGAACGCCTACCTGGTCAGCTACCTGCTGGGCGCGAGGGACTGGCAGGTCGTTGCTGCCAGCGACGGCCGCTCCGGCCTGGACCTGGCCGACGCGGAGAATCCGGACATGATCCTGCTCGATATCCAGCTGCCCGGCATGGACGGCTACGAGGTGGCCCGCAAGCTCAGGGCCAAGGATCACCTCGACGACACGCCGATTATCGCCGTCACCTCGTATGCCATGCCGGGCGATCGCGAGAATTGCCTGGCCGCCGGCTGTACCGGTTACATCGAGAAACCGATCGACCCGGCCAACTTCGCCGACCAGGTGGAACGTTACGCGGGGAACACCGAATGAGGCATGCGCTGATCGTCGACGACCACGAGGAGAACCGGTACCTCCTGCGATCGCTGCTTGGTGCCAACGGCTTCGAAGTGTCCGAGGCCGAGAACGGTGCAGTGGCCCTCGACCGCGCTCGCCGCCAGCCGCCCGACATCGTGATCAGCGACCTGCTCATGCCGACGATGGACGGCTACACCCTGCTGCGGGAGTGGAAGTCCGATCGACAGCTGACCGGCATTCCGTTCCTGGTCTACACCGCCACTTACACACAGGCCGAGGACGAAAGGCTTGCCCGCGACCTCGGCGCCGACGCTTTCCTGATCAAGCCGACCGAACCGCAGGTCTTTCTCAAGCGCCTCGAGGCGGTTCTCGAACAGGCCGAGCACGAGCCCGTCCAGCCCCGGCAGCCCTTGACCGGCGGCGCCGAAGCCGACCGCCGCTACAGCCAGGCGCTGGTCAGGAAACTCGAGGAACGCAGCGCCGAACTGGCGCGCCGTGTCGAGGAGCTGCAATCGGCCAAGTCGCAGATCGAACGCCTGAACCGCCTGTACTCGGCGCTAAGCGCGATCAACAAGCTCATCGTGCATACCCATTCCCGCGATGAACTGCTCGAGGGCGCCTGCCGGATCGCCGTCGAGCGCGGCGGCTTTACGCTGGCCTGGGTCGGGCTCCTTCAGGACGACGGAAAAACGGTCGAGGTGGCGGCCAGCCAGGGCGGCAACGACGCCATGCTCGAACACGTGCGCACCATCGTCGCAGAGCCTCCCTTCAGGACACCCGTGGAAATCGCCATCGGCGAGGACCGGATCTTCCTCAGCAATGATCTGTCGGCGGAAAGCCGGTTTGCCGACATCAGGCCGGTCTTCGAGCAGAACGGCCTTGCCTCGACGGCGGCCTGTCCGCTCCACGCCAACGGTGAGGTCGTCGGTGCAATCAGTCTGTTCTCGAACGAATCGGGTTTCTTCGACGCCGCGCTCACCGGCCTGGTCGAAGAAATCGCCGGAGACCTGTCCTACGCCCTCGACAATTACCGGCGCGAGGCACTGCGCCAGGCCGCCGAAGCCAGTCTGAAATCAGCCGAGGAATTCAACCGGCTCAGCCGTCGTGTCATCGAGGCCTCGCCCAACGGCGTCATGATCACCTCGGCATCATCGCCCGACACGCCCCTCGTCTACGTCAATTCGGCCTTCGAGAAGATCACCGGATTCAGTCGCGACGAGGTCATGGGCCGCAACCCTCGTTTCCTCTACGCCGACGATCGTGAACAGCGCGGCCTCGTGACGATTCGCGATGCCATCAAGAACGTTCACGAAGGGGAAGCGGTGCTTCGCTATTACCGCAAGGATGGCTCCCCGTTCTGGAACGAGTTGACCGTTGCACCCGTATTCGACGACGAGGGGCAGGTCAGCCACTTCGTCGGCATCATCAACGACATTACCGACCGGAAGCAGTACGAAGAGCAGCTCGAGCGTCAATACAGCCAGGACACGCTCACGAGCCTGGCCAGCCGCAACCTGCTACAGGATCGCGTCGAGCAGGCCATGACTGCCGCGCTTCACGACGAGAGCATCATTGCCCTGTTGTTCATCGACCTCGACCAGTTCAAGCGCATCAACGACAGCCTGGGCCGGGCTGCAGGGGACATCGTCCTTCGCGAAGTCGCCGCAAGGCTTCGCAGCACGGTCGGACCGCGGGATACCGTCGCCCGCCTCAGCGGCGACGAGTTCGCGGTTCTGGCTGCCGACGTCGAAGATACCGGGGAGCTTCCCGGTCAGGCGAACGCCATCTTCGAAGCCCTGGAAAGACCGATCAGGGTGGCCGGGCGCACGATGAACATCACCGCGAGTATCGGCATCAGCGTTTTCCCCGGAAACGGGGATGAGTACAACACCCTGCTCCGTAACGCGGACATCGCCATGTACCGGGCCAAGCAACTCGGTGCCAACCAGTTTCGTTTCTACACCGACGACATGAACGCCTCCGCGCTCGAACGGGTCGACATGGAGTCGAGGTTGCGGCGCGCCGTGGACCAGCATCGCATGCAACTCTTCTACCAGCCGGTCATCGATCTGGGCAGCGGTCGAGCCGTCGGAACGGAAGCCCTGCTGCGCTGGCACGACGACGAACGCTGGGTATCGCCGGACGAGTTCATTCCCCTCGCCGAAGACACCGGCTTGATCATCCCGCTGGGTCAGTGGGTTCTGGAAGAAGCCGCACGGCAGGTGCGCAAGTGGCGCGACAACGGCATCGACCTGCGCATGGCCATCAATCTTTCGGCACGACAGTTTCGCGACCCCCGACTCGGTGAGCACATCGTCTCTGCACTGGAGCATTCCGGCGTTCCCGCCGACCGCCTGCGGCTGGAAATCACCGAGTCGGTGGTCATGGACAGCGCCGAGGAGGCGGCGAGAATCCTCGGCAAGCTGCAATCCCTCGGCGTCGGCATCTCCATCGACGACTTCGGCACCGGCTACTCTTCCCTGGCCTACCTGCGGCGGTTCCCGATCGATCAGTTCAAGATCGACCGGTCCTTCATTCACGACCTGGGGCAGCACAGTGAAAGCGAGGCCATCGTCATGGCCATCATCAGGCTCGCGCGCAGCCTCGGCCTCGGAACGGTAGCCGAGGGCGTTGAAACCGAAAGGCAACGCGACTATCTTTCCCAGGCCGGCTGCGACCTCGTGCAGGGCTTTTTCTACAGCAAACCGCTGCCGGCCGAAGACTTCGCCCGCTGGATCGCCGACTACAGCAAGGACAACAACGACAAAGAATGAGCATCGACATCCGCAAGCCGCATTCCATGAGCCTCGAGGATGCGCAACAGGTCGCCGACGAGCTCGCCTCCGATCTCTCCGACAAATTCAGCGTCGATTATGGCTGGGACGGCGACACCATCGTCTTCGAACGCCCGGGCGTGCACGGCGAAATCGACGTCGACGAGGAATGCATCCACGTACGCGCCAAGCTCGCCTTCCTGTTTACCTACCTGCAACCGGCCGTAGAGAAAGAGATCAACCGCTACCTGGACGAGCACTTCGCCTGATTCGCGCGGTTGCGCCCCTACTCCAACTCGGAAAGATACGCCTTCCCCCGAGCCATCAAGTGCCGGAATGCATCGACGTCGTCGTTCTCGATGGCGTGGATCAGGGTCTGCACGGCCTGCAGCAGCACCTCCCGGACGCCGTCGCCGTGGCGGTTCAGCGACTGGATTTCGAAGTAGAGGTCCGGGTTTTCACCGGCCACGCCGCGGGCGATGGCCAGCTGTCGGTCGAAGGTGGTGCTCGACAACTGTGCCAGGCGCTCGGCCGGCAAGCCACTGTCGGCCAGGGCGGTGAAGAACACGATGCTCAGCGCGTGCGACAGGCCCAGTACCGGCGCCATCAGGCGATCGTGCTCGTCCAGATCGATGGCGACCACCTTCGCCAGGGTTTCGGCGAACAGTGAGCGCGCCGCCTCGACGGCTTCCGCACTACCGACATCCATCAGCAGGACGTGTTTCTCGGACAAAAGCTGGGTATCGGGTCCGAACATCGGATGCACCGAGCAGACCCGCAGGCCCGCTTCAGCGGCCGACCTGAGCGCCGGCGCAAGCGGGGTCTTGAGCGAGCCGATGTCGAAGACCAGCGCGTTCGACTCGCGCTGGGCGAGTTCGCCGAGAATCGCAGCGGAGATTCTCAGCGGTGCCGCGACGGCGATAATCGCCACGTCGGTGGGCGCCTCGCGCCAGTCAGCGAAGCGAGACGCCCCTTCGGTCTCGACTGCCGGGTCGGCGACGATCACGTCGAAACCCTGGCCGTCCAGGAAAGCGGCCAGCCAGCGCCCCATCCGTCCCGCGCCGCCGATCACCAGCGCCCGCTTACCATGCCCGTGCCGGGCCAGCTGCAGGCGTTCCCGTTCCTGGCGGGTCAGCGAGGCTTCGATCAGGCGCTGGAACAGGTCTTCGGCCAACGCAGGATCCAGCCCCCTGGATTCGGCCGCGCGGCGCACGCCGTCCAGGACCTCGCGCTCGCGCTTGAAGTCGCGCAGCTGCCGGCCATGGGCCTTCTTGAGCCGGCCGATGTCGGATACCAGCTCCTGGCGCCGGCCGGCCAGATCGATCAGGCGGGCATCGACGCCGTCGAGTTCGTCGCGAAGGGCCGCCAGGCGGGCCTGGAGATCGCGCTCGTCCATCGGTCAGGCGCGGCTCATGAACTCGCCGCTTTCGGTATTGACGCGAACCTTTTCTCCCGGCGTGATGTAGTCGGGCACCTGGATCTCCAGGCCTGTTTCCAGCGTGGCCGGCTTGTTCGACTTCGTTGCCGTGGCGCCCTTCATCACCGGGGCCGTGTCGGTCACGGCCAGGACCACCGACTGCGGCAACTGGATGGCCACCGGCGTGTCGTCGATGATCAGGACGTAGATGCCCTGGAGGCCGTCGGTGATGTAATCGGCGGCTTCCTCCACGGCTTCGGCGTCCACCAGGTACTGGCTGAAGTCCTCGCTGTCCATGAACACGAACTGATTGCCGTCGCGGTAGGAAAACTCGCTCTGGCGGCGCACCAGGTCGGCATCCTTGAGGACATCGTCACCCTTCAAGGTGACTTCCTTGCGGTCGCCGCCGGGAATGGCCTCCAGCTTGAAGCGGTAGAGCGTGCCACCGCCGCGGGCAGTGGGCGCTGAACGTTCGATGTTGCGGACTGCGAACACGCCGCCGTCGTGCTCGACGACCTGTCCGCGCTTGATTTCATTGGCCCTGGGCATGCTGCCTCCGAGTGTCTGTTTGCCGGCAATCGGCCGCAAAGCATACTGCAAATGCCGTCCGTCGGGGCGGTGACGCCTTCCGCCCGGCCCGATCGGCCGATCGGCTGCCGGCGGGACGCGCCTGTGCTATGTTGCACGGTCTACGGGGAGGGCCGGCCACGGCCGGCAAGTCAAGGGACAGCAGGTTGAAGATTCTCGTCGTCGATCACTCGAAGGTGTTTCGCGCGATCTGGCAGCGCCTGATGAAGCGCGCCGGACACGAGCCCCTGATGTGCGACGAGGGCGAATCGGGGCTGGCGCGCATCGAGCGCGAGCGCGTCGACATGATCTGCGTGTCGCTTTCCCTGCCCGACACGAACGGCATCGAGTTCACGCGACGGGTGCGCAAGATGCCGCACGGACACGACGTCCCCGTCATCCTGCTGACCTCGGTCGAAGACAAGCAGGTTCGCCGCAGGGCCTTCGAGGCGGGCGTGACCGACATCCACGCCAAGACCGATATCCAGCAACTGTTCAATCGCGCCAGGCGCTTCATCCGCGACGGCGAGACCGACTCCGATCCACCTTCCGGGCGCGTTCTCTACGTGGAGGACAGCCGCACGGTCAGCCGCATCATGATCCACCTGCTCGACAAGATGAACCTGGAAGTCGACCATTTCCGCAGCGCTTCCGATGCCTGGGAGGCCTTCGACGAGGAGCGTCACGACCTGGTCATCAGCGATATCCTGGTCGAAGGCGAGATGAGCGGAATCGCGTTGGTCAACCGCCTGCGCGAGCGTTATCCCGACAAGACCCGCCTGCCCATCCTGGCGATGTCGGGCATGGAAGATCCGGTGCGCCGGGTGGAGCTCTTCCGCCTCGGCGTCAACGATTTCATCAACAAGCCGGTCATCATCGAAGAGGCGCGCGCGCGCATCAGTAACCTGGTCGTCAACAAGCAGCTTTTCGACCAGGTGCAGCAACAGCGCAGGCAGCTCTACGACCTGGCCATGACTGATCCACTGACCGGCCTGCACAACCGCAACGCGCTGAGCGACTTCACCCGCCAGCAGGACAGCGAGCGGGGCGACTCCGACGGCCTGGGCCTGATCCTGATCGACATCGATCACTTCAAGCAGATCAACGACCGCCATGGCCATCTCGTGGGCGACGAGGTACTGAGCCAGGTCGGGGACCTGCTGACGAAGTCCTGCCGCGACGAGGATTTCGCGGTGCGATTCGGCGGCGAGGAGCTGCTGCTGGTTCTTCCCGGCTGCCCGCTCGAGGCCGCCACCCGGCGCGCCGAAGAACTCCGACTCGCGCTCGAGGTGCTCGAACCTGCCGGGCTTCACGTCACGGCCAGCATGGGGGTCAGCGCGGTCGGCCCGCGCCAGGACGTGGAGCTGGACGCGGTGATCCGCCTGGCCGACCAGGCCGTGTACCGGGCCAAGTCCCAGGGACGCAACCAGGTCGTGAGCATGCCCGCCGACAGTCTCGGCGGCGACAACGACTCGCTCTCGCCCACAGGAAGCGATTCCTAGTCTGCAACGCCGGGAGACGAACGTGTCCAGCAACCGAAGCATTCTCAAGCGCAGCCTCGTCGTCAGCCTGGTAACCGTCCTGGCCGTGGCGGCGGCCGCCTGGTTCGGCGGTCCGAGCTGGCTGGACGACTCGGTGTTGCCCTACGAGGGCAAGGTCGAGTTCCGGGGCCTCGACGAGCCCGTAGAGATCCTGTTCGACGATCGCGGCATTCCGCGCGTCTACGCGCGAACGGACGCCGACGTCATGCGCGCACTCGGCTGGCTGCATGCCGGCGAGCGGCTCTTCCAGCTCGAACTGATCCGCCGCATGGCGCGCGGCGAACTCTCGGCGATGGTCGGGGAAGCGGCCGTCGAGCTGGACATCCTGCACCGATCCTACGGGTTCGCGCGGCGCGTGAGCGAGGAACGCCCCGAGCTCGAGCCCGAAACGGCCGCCCTGCTCGACGCCTACGTCGACGGCATCAACCGGCAGATCGACGCCGCCGACCGCCTGCCGCCCGGCCTGATCATGCTCGGCGTCGATCCCGAGCCGTGGACACGCGAAGACGTCCTGACCATCGCCTATTACCAGACTTTCTACCCGACCACCCTGGTGCAGAGACTCAGCGAGGCCTGGCACGCGCTGACCGAACGCCACGGCCAACCCGCCGCCGAATGGCTCAGCGAACTGCCCGACTGGACCCGGGCGACGCTGCCCCGGCAATCGATCACCCAGGCCTCGAACACCTGGGTCGTCGCGCCCTCGAAGTCGGAAAGCGGCGCGGCCCTGCACGCCTCCGATCCCCACCTCGATATCGACCGGGCCCCGGGCATGTGGTACGCCGTGGGACTGCATTCGGCCGAGACGCTCGATGTCGTCGGTGTGACCGCCCCGGGACTACCCTTCGTCGCCATGGGCCACAACGGCCGGATCGCCTGGGCTTTCACCGTGGCGCCCGTGGACGTGTTCGAAACCTACCGCCAGCCGCGGCATCCCGACGATCCACAGCGTGTGCGGGGGGCGAACGGCTGGCAGCAGATGATCGCACGCGAGGAGTCCATCGAGATTCGCGGCCGCGAGAAGCCGCTCAAGCGCGAGTTCCTCTACACGCCGATGGGTCGCGTCATCGACAAGGAAGACGACCACGTACTGGTCATGCGCTGGGCCGGCTTCGAACTGCCGCTGGCCGACGTCGTCTCCAACGGTCTGGCGCTCAACCGCGCCGGCGACTTCGAGTCGTTCCGGCACGCCGCCACCCGGATGGGAGCGCTGTCGGTCAACTGGAGCTACTCCGACCGCAGCGGCAACATCGGCTACGTCCAGTCCACGCCGGTTCCGGTACGCCGGCACGAGCGATTCTTCAGCGTGCTCGACGCCACCGACCCGGTCAACGACTGGGATGGCTTCCACGCCCCCGAGGATCGCCCCTGGGCGCTCAACCCGGCACAGGGCTGGCTGGCCAATTCCAACAATCACGCCGCCGGCGAGGACTGGCCCTATCCCATTCCGGGCTTCTACAAGCACCTGCGCATGCGCCGCATCAGCGACTACCTGTCGGGACAGGCCAGTTTCGATCGCGAAGACATGCTTCGCTTGCAGCTCAGCCAGGCCTCCGACCGGGCACTGAGCTGGCGCGACTGGCTGGCCGAGATCGCAGAAGACTCCGGTCGCACGGCGATCGCCTCGGAGCTTCGCCGCTGGGACGGCTCGATGCACGCCGACAGCGACATGGCCGGCCTGTTCCAGCTCTGGTGGCACTACCTCGCGCGCGCCGTCTTCGAGCAGGACAACGGCGGCGGCGATGCCGAGTGGTGGGCGTTCCGTCCCCTGCTCGACAACTGGATGCATTCGGCTCCCGGTGAAGCCTTTCCCGCCGACATCGATCGCGATCGCGCGGCCCTGCAGGCCCTCGAAGACGCCCTGATGATCGGCATCCATCCGCTCGGCCGCATCCAGACGCTGTCCATCGCCCACCCCCTGGCGAACAACCCGTTGCTCGATACCTGGCTGGATCTCTCCCGCGGCCCCGTGCCGCGCGGCGGTGACGCCGGCTCGCTCAACGTCAGCTACGTCAGCTTCGATCCCGAAGCCGGCAATCTGCGCGTGCGGGCGGGCGCATCGATGCGCTACGTGATGGACTGGGCCGATCCCGACGCCTTCACGCTCAACCTCACTTTCGGCCAGTCGGGCAATCCCTTCAGCCCGCATTACGACGACTTCTTCGCGGATTTTCTGAGCGGCGAGCCCTGGACGGTGCCCTGGTCGCGGGAGGCGGTCGAGCAGCGAGCCGCCAGCCGGCTGGTGCTCGAACCCTGACGCTCCTCACACCACCCGACGCACTCCCCTTCAATTCGGGCGCGATCCGGGCTAGTCTGCGCCCATGGCCAGACAGTACACCTTCGTCATCCTGCTGATCGCCTTCGCGGTGATCGGCCTCGTCGGGTTGCTATGGCCGCCGATCTGGTGGTCGCTCCTCGTCATCGCACCCTTGCTGGCGCTCGGCATCCGCGATGCCTCGCAGACCAAGCACACCGTGCTGCGCAACTTTCCGATCATCGGCCACTTCCGCTACCTGATCGAACACATCCGGCCCGAAATCCAGCAGTACCTGGTCGAGAGCAACCTGGACGCCTACCCGGTGGAGCGCGAGTACCGCTCGCTGATCTACCAGCGCGCCAAGGGCGATCTCGAGACGCGGCCCTTCGGCACCGATCGCGACGTCTACCGTCCCGGCTACGAATGGGCCGCGCACTGCACAGTGCCTGTACAGCCGCTGGAGGAAGAACCCCGCATCGACATCGGCGGCAAGGACTGCAGCAAACCCTACTCCTCGTCCATGCTCAACATCTCGGCGATGAGCTTCGGCTCGCTTTCGCCCGAAGCCATCCTGGCACTCAACGGCGGTGCGCGGGACGGCGGCTTCGCACACAACACCGGCGAGGGCGGCGTGTCGCGCTACCACCTCGAAAACGGCGGCGACCTGATCTGGCAGATCGGCACGGGTTACTTCGGCTGTCGCACGCCCAGGGGCGAGTTCGATCCGGAGCGCTTCGAGGAAGTCGCCGCCGGCGAAAGCATCAGGATGATCGAACTGAAGCTCTCGCAGGGCGCCAAACCCGGCGCCGGCGGCATCCTGCCGGCACCCAAGGTCAGCCGCGAGATCGCCGAGGCGCGCGGCGTGGAACTGGGCGAAGCCTGCATCTCGCCCTCCGGACACAGCGCTTTCTCCACACCGGTCGAACTGATGGAGTTCATCGGCGAGATGCGCAAGCTCTCCGGCGGCAAACCGGTGGGCATGAAATTCTGCATGGGGCGAATCAGCGACTTCCTGGCCATCTGCCGGGCCATGCTGGACACCGGCATCCGGCCGGACTTCATCACCGTGGA
>JAZBPT010000063.1:0-2419 GCA_036351755.1 Wenzhouxiangella sp.
CGGACGCTCGATCTCGCCGACGACGACGCCGGCTTCCTTGAGAATGCGCAGGTGCTCCGACACGGTGGACTGGGCCAGGCCGATTTCCTCGACGATGTCGCCGCCGATGCACGCCTCGCGCTCGAGCAGCAGTTTCACGATGCGAATACGCGCGGGATGGCCGAGGGCGCGGGCCACCTCGGCGATCCGCTCATCGGCGTCGGGTGCATTTCCGGTCACGATTCATTGCCCATAATTCATCGTCCATCGTCGAACAACGATTAATGTTAGCACCGACGAGGGCGCAACGAGCGATGAATTCCCGGCCTCGAGGATCAGTCGCCTTACTGGTATCGAGACCTCAGGCCCAGCAGCGTGACCAGCAGGGCCGGCAGGAAGGTCAGCGTCACCACGGTGGCGAACAGCAGGCCGGAGAGCACCACCACGCCGACGCCGCGGTAGAGCTCGGTGCCCTCGCCGGGGATGAACACCAGCGGGGCCAGGCCGAACAGGGTGGTGATCATCGACATCATGATCGGCCGGATCCGGGTCGCGACCGCCTCGCGCACGGCTGATACGGCGTCGGTCGCGCCTTCGCGGAGGTTACGCAGCGTGCGGTCGACGATCAGGATCGGGTTGTTGACCACCACGCCCAGCAGGATGAGAAAGCCCAGCATCGTGATCATGTCGAAGGGTTGGCTGATCGCCGGGCCACCGAGCATCGGCAGGAGGCTGCCGACGCCGTTGAGCAGGGCCAGGCCGGCAATGCCCCCGGCAATGCCCAGCGGCACGGAGGTCAGGATCACGAACGGCCAGCCCCAGTGCGCGAAGATCGCGACCATGACCAGCGCGCACAGGATGATCGCGACCACGTAATTGCCGCCAAGCGCCGCGCGGGTTTCCATCAGTTGGTCGCTCGCGCCGGAGATGTCGAGGCTCATGTCGTCGGTCAGATGGCCTTCCCGGGTCAGCCAGTCGACCACTTCGGTCTGCACTTCGCCGAGTGCGGTCTCGAGCGCGACCGACCTCGGCGGGATGATGTTGAGCGTCACGGTGCGCCGGCCGTTGAGCCGGCGGATGGCGTCGGTGTCGACGGTCTCGACGATGTCGGCGAGGTTGCCCAGCGGTACGACGCCGGCGTCGGGTACGAATACCGGCAGTTGCTCGATGCGGTCCAGGCGCTGTTCGCTGCCGGCCTGGCTGAACAGGAAGATGTCGATCTTGTCGTCGCCGCGGAAGTATTCGTCGACGAAGGCGCCGTCGGTCAGCGCCGCCACCGAAAAGCCCAGGTCGGCGCCGTCGATGCCCATCTCCGCGGCGCGTTCCCAGTCGGGGCGAATCTCGACCAGCGGCTGGTCGAGCGACAGCGACGACGGCGCCGAGCCCAGGCGCGGGTCGTCGAACAGGGTCTCGGCGCGATCGTAGGCCAGCCGCGCCACGCGGTAGATGTCGGCCAGTTCACGGCCGGTGATGTCGAGATTGACGCTGCGCGTGCCGCCGTCGTTGCTCGAGATGATCGAGCCGCGGCTGACGAAGGCGCGCATGCCCGGATAGGTTTCGTAGTGGGCCTCGATGGCCGCCATCAGCGGTTCGATGTGCCCGGGATCCACCGACTCGGCGAGCACCCAGATGTTGTCGGTGCTGATCGACAGGTTGATGTAGGCGATGGCCGGCACCTCGGTCTCGCCGCGCTCGAAACGTGCCGGGTCGTCGCCGACGAAGGGCATCAGGTAGTCCTCGACCTGCTTGCCGACCCGCCGCATTTCCTCCAGGTTGTAGCCGGGCGGGGCGATCATTGTCGCGAAGGTCTTGGGTTCCTCGCCCTCGGGCAGGTACTCCGCCGGCGGCGTCAGCGTGACGATGATCAGCGCCACGCCGACGAAGACGGCCGCCAGTGTCGCCCAGCGGCGATGCGCCGAAACGATCAGCCAGCTCACGCCGGCCAGGATGCGATCGCGCAGGGCGGCGCCGTGCGCGCGGCCGGAATCGCGCACGCCGAAGTTCATGCGCGCGCTCAGCGTCGGCACCACCGAGATGGCCACGAGCATGCTCGCCAGGATCGAGGCGGAAATCGCGACGGCGACATCGGAGTAGAGCTGCCCGGCCTCCTGGCGAATGAAGAAGATCGGCGCGAAAACCAGCACGGTGGTCATGGTCGAGGCCAGCACCGCCGGCCAGACCTGCCTGACGCCGTCGAGCGCGGCGGCCATCCGGTCGAGCCCCTCGCGGCGCCGGCGCTCGATCGCCTCGAGCACCACGATGCTGTTGTCGAGTGTCATGCCCACGGCGAAGGCGACGCCGGCGAGCGAGATCACGTTGATCGTGCGTCCGGCCGCCAGCAGGCCCAGGAAGGCCGCGATGGTGCAGATCGGTACGCCCACGACGCCGACCACCGTAGCGCCGAACGAGCGCAGGAAGGCGAACATCACCAGCGTGGCCA
>JAZBPT010000064.1:0-2549 GCA_036351755.1 Wenzhouxiangella sp.
CGACGAGCGGACGCTGCGGCTGAAAGTCACCTGCTCAAAGGGCACCTACATCCGTTCGCTGGCGCGCGATATCGGCGAGGCGCTGGGTTGCGGTGCGCATCTTTCCGGGCTGCGCCGAACGGCCAGCGCGCCCTTCGACATTCGCGATTCGGTGGAACTCGAAGCGCTGGAATCATTGACCCGCGATCAGGCCCGCGCCCTGCTGGCGCCGCCGGACCGCGCGCTGGAACACCTCCCGGCCGTAGAACTCGACGAGCAGCAGGCCGGGCGAATCGCGCAGGGACAGCGCCTGGCCGGCCTGCGCGCGCCGCATTCCGGCCAGGTGCGCATCTACGGCCCGGGAGTCTTCCTCGGCGTGGGCGAGATGGACGGACGGGGGCATCTCAAGCCGGTCCGCCTTTTTGCTGCGAACTGAAGAAGGGCCAGCCAGTGAGCGCCCATTTCGACGTCTGCATCATCGGGGCGGGTGCGGCCGGTCTGATGTGCGCTATCACCGCCGGGCGGCGAGGGCGCAGTGTGCTCGTCGTCGACCATGCCAACAAGGTCGGCAAGAAAATCCTGATGTCGGGCGGCGGGCGCTGCAACTTCACCAACATGTATTCCGCGCCGGAGAATTTTCTGTCGGCCAACCCGCATTTCTGCAAGTCCGCGCTCAGCCGCTACACGCCCTGGGATTTCATCGCCCTGGTCGATCACCACGAAATTCCTTACCACGAGAAGAAACTGGGGCAACTCTTCTGCGATCGTTCTTCCAAGGATATCGTGCGATTGCTGCTAGCCGAGTGCGAGGCGGCTGGTGCGCAGGTTCGGACGCACTCGCCGGTCGACATCGACCAGCTCGGGCCGCCCCACCATCTGACCGGGCCGGGCGGCTCGATTCGTTGCGACTCCCTGGTGATCGCCACCGGCGGCTACTCCATTCCGAGAATGGGCGCGACCGGATTCGGCTTCGATTTCGCCCGGGACCTGGGGCTCGAGATACAGCCCACGCGCGCCGCGCTGGTGCCCTTCGTGTTCGAAGGCCGCAAGCTCGATCAGATTCGCGACCTGGCCGGCGTGTCGCTCGACACCTACAGCGAGGCCGACGGGACGGGCTTCCGGGAGAACATCCTGTTCACTCATCACGGCCTGAGCGGCCCGGCCATGCTCCAGGCCTCTTCCTACTGGAATCCCGGCAAGCCGGTCTCGATCGATCTGCTGCCCGAGATCGACCTTGCCGAGCACTTGCGCGACCTGCGCCGGAGTCGTCCGAAGCTGTCACTGAAGAACGCACTGGCCGACCTCCTGCCGCGCCGTGTGGCTGAACGCTGGTGCGAACTGTGGCTCCCCGACAAATCCATGGCCGAAGTCTCTGATGCGGATATCGAACAGGCCTACCAACGACTCAAGCCCTGGCGCGTGTGGCCGGCGGGAACCGAGGGCTACCGCACGGCCGAGGTCACCATCGGCGGAGTCGATACCGGCGAGCTTTCGTCCAAGACCATGGAGTGTCGCCGGCAATCGGGGCTGTTCTTCATCGGCGAGGTCGTCGACGTCACGGGCCATCTCGGCGGCCACAACTTCCAGTGGGCCTGGGCCTCCGGACACGCTGCGGGGGAAGCCACCTGAATCGCGCAATAACCGCTGTCCACATTTCCCGCCGTTTCACGTAAGTGAGTGCAAGCGCCGGGAATCCGGCAAGGACGACGGGAGATTGCAATGACGCGAATGATTCTGGCAGCGCTGCTGCTGGGCACAGGTCACTGGGCCCATGCCGAACTGATCGACGATTTTTCCGCCAGCCAGGGGCCTTTCACGGTGGGGCCGGGTGAAGAAATTTCCCAGGAGCAGGGCATCCTCGAGACGCCGAGCGTGCTTGGTGGCTTTCGCATCCTTGTGCCGGCGCTCGACGACGAGGCGCCATCGGGCTCGACGGTGACCGCAAGCGTCGCCGGGGGCGAATTCACCTGCCAGATCGACCTGCCTCCGGCGGGCTCGGACAGTGGCGGCGGCTGCGGCAGCGGCTACGATCGGAGCAACGGTCCGCTGTTCGATCTGTCCGGTTCGAGCGCATTCGAACTCGACATCGCCTCGGCCAGCGGCGGCGCCGTACTGCAGGTATCCGTGACCGGGCCGGACAACAACAGCGCCATGGCTTTTGTCCAGTCACCTTCTCCGGGGGAGATCATCCTTCCGTTGAGCCAGTTCGTTTCGATGACGCCGACGCCGCTGGAATGGGACCGGGTCGACAACATCCTCATCACGATTGCAACCGTCGACGGCGCGAGCGGCCACGTCACGATCGATCGCTTCGGCACCGACGGTCCCATCGCCAACGGCGAGGCCGAGCCCGGGGATGAGTCCGATGACGACGTGCCGACGGACGCGCAGCTTCGTGAGGAAGCCTACGGCAATTTCTACAACCCCGCGCGTTCGGGCGAAGGTATCCAGCTCACCCTGGAGAACGATGGTGAAACGTTCATCCTTACCTACTACACCTACCTGGGAGGCGAACAAGTCTGGTTGATTGGCACCGGTGAGCTGCTGGACGGACGCATCCTCTTCGAAGA
>JAZBPT010000065.1:0-2759 GCA_036351755.1 Wenzhouxiangella sp.
CATCAAGGCCGAGATCTCCGAGCGCGGCGGCTCGGCCAACGGCACCACCTGGTACGACCGCACCAACTACTTCCAGACCCTGCCCGCCGGCGAGGAGAACCTCGAGTGGGCCATTCGAATGGAAGCCGACCGCATGGTCAATTCGCTGATCGACGGCGAGGACCTCGAGTCGGAAATGACCGTGGTCCGCAACGAATTCGAGATCGGCGAGACCAGCCCGTTCCGCGTACTCATGCAGCGCGTGATGGCCACCGCCTACCTTTGGCACGGCTACGGCCGGTCCACCATCGGAGCGCGCGCCGACATCGAGAACGTGCCCGTCGAGCGCCTGCAGGACTTCTACCGGCGCTACTACCAGCCCGACAACGCCATGCTGATCCTGTCGGGCAACTTCGAGCCCGAAGAGGCCCTGGGCCTGATCGCGGAGGAATTCGGCAGCATCCCGGCGCCGGCGCGCACCGGCGACATGAAGCTATGGCCCACCTACACGCGCGATCCGGTCCAGGACGGCGAGCGATCGGTCAACGTACGCCGCGTGGGCAAGTTCCAGATGGCCATGGGCGCCTGGCACGTGCCGGCGGCGGCCCACGAGGACTATCCGGCCATCGAAGTGCTGACGCATGTGCTGGGTGAAGCGCCCTCGGGCCGTTTGCACCAGGCCCTGGTCGAGGAGGAGCTGGCCAGCCGGACCGGCGCCTTTTCCATGGCCCTGGGCGAGCCGTCCCTGCTCATGACCTACGCGCAGGTCGACCAGGAAGACGACCTGGCGGCCGCCCGCAATGCCCTGATCGAGACCATCGACGCGCTCGAGGAAAACCCGCCGACTGGCGAAGAAGTCGACCGCGCCGTCAACGCCCTGCAGCGCAATATCGAGGTCACGCTCAACGACTCCGAACGCGTCGGCATCGAACTCAGCGAATGGGCCGCCACCGGCGACTGGCGACTGATGTTCCTCAACCGCGACCGTCTCGGGGAAGTGACCGTCGACGATGTCGTGCGCGTGGCCAACACCTATCTCAAACGCGATAACCGCACGATCGGCCAGTTCATCCCCGAAGACGATCCGCAACGCGCCGAGATTCCGGACGCGCCCGACCCCGAGCAACTCCTGGCCGGCTACGAGGGCGGCGAGGCACGCAGCGAAGGCGAGGCCTTCGACCCCACCGCCGAGAACATCGAGAATCGCCTGGTGCGCTTCGAGCTGCCCAACGGCGCGAAGGTGGCGCTGCTGCCGAAGGAAACCCGCGGCGACCGGGTCGAAGGCGGCATCACGATGCGCATGGGGACCCTGGAGACCCTCTCCGGCCTCGACAACGTACCGAGCTATACCGCCAGCATGCTAATGCGCGGCTCCGAAAAGTACGACCGGCAGGCCATTCGCGACCGCGTCAGCGAACTGCAGTCGACGCTCTCGATCAGTGGTGGCGCCACTATGGGCGTTGCGATGGAGAGCACCCGCGACAACCTGCACGAGGTGCTGGCGCTGGCGGCCGAGGTGCTGCGTAATCCGACCTTCGAGGCCTCCGAGCTCGAGGAGATGCGCCGCCAGCAGCTGACCAGCCTCGACCAGGCCCGCGACAATCCCATGTCGGTGGCCTCGCGCATGATCGGTCGGCACAGCAATCACTACCCGCCCGAACACCCCGAATACACGCCCAGCTGGGAGGAAGCCGAAGCGCGCATCGAAGCCATCGAGCGCAATCAACTGGTCGATTTCCACGAACGCTTCTACGGCTTCGGGCCGGGCACGACCATCTCCTTCGTGGGCGACTTCGATCCCGATGCGCTGCGCGAGGAGCTCGAGGCGCACTTCGCCGATTGGGAACAGCAGGTGGCCTTCGAACGCTACGACCGGCCCTACCACGAGACCGAAGCGGCCGCGCTGGAGATGCAGATGGACGACAAGGCCAACGCGGGCCTGATCGGCATGCACGCCATTCCCATGAGCGACGAACATCCCGACTATCCCGCGCTTTCGCTGGCCGGTCACCTGCTCGGCGGCGGCTTCCTGAGCTCGCGCCTGGCCGACCGGATCCGTGACGAGGAAGGCTTGAGCTACGGCGTCGGTGGCGGCGTCAACGCCAACAGCATCGACGAGCGCGGCTCGTTCTTCGTCTACGCAATGTACGCGCCGGAGAATCGCGAGCGCCTGGTCGAGGTGTTGTTCGAAGAGCTCGACGACGCCGTGGAGAACGGCTTCGGGCAAGAGGAGGTCGCTGAAGGCCGCACCGGCTACCTGCGCCAGCTGGAACTGGCGCGCAGCAACGACAGCCAGCTGCTTTCCATGCTCGCCAACAACCTCTACCTCGGTCGCGACATGTACCACCGCGCCGACTTCGAGCAGAAGGTCAGCGAACTCACCGCCGAGGAAGTCAGCGCGGCGGTTCGCGAGCACCTGGCGCCCGAGAAGCTCAGCTACGCGGTTGCCGGCGACTTCGAGGACTCCTCGGACGATGATGCGTCGAATGACGCATCGGAAGAGTAAGTAACCACTCCGGCGGCGTCCTCCGGGGCGCCGCCGGGGTATCATGCGCGGCATCATGTTTCGCCGCGTCATCCTTCCCCGCCTGGTCTACGCCGTCTATCGCAGCCTCAGCGCGACCTGGCGCCTGCGTCGCCGCGAACCGCCCGAGATGGTGGCTCGCCTCGAGGCCGGCCAGCCCTTCGTCGTCGCCATGTGGCACGGCGACGAACTGGGCCTGGTCTGCTTCTCCCGCTACTACCACCTGGCCACCATGGCCTCGTGGAGCAAGGACGGG
>JAZBPT010000066.1:0-12092 GCA_036351755.1 Wenzhouxiangella sp.
CCGGCGCGCTGCCTGGCGGCATCGGTGAAGGCGCCGGCTTCGTGACCGAACAGCTCGGATTCGAGCAGGGATTCACTGATGGCCGCGCAGTTGACCTTGACCAGCGGCTGGTCCCAGCGCGGCGACAGGAAATGCAGGCGCTCGGCGATGACCTCCTTGCCCGTGCCGCGCTCGCCCACGATCAGCACCGGCCGATTGAGCTCCGCCGCCCGCGAGACTTCCTCGAGTACGCCGAGAAAGGCGGGAGATTCACCGATGATGGGCTGCTCGACGCGGTTCATGGCCTGGCTTGAATTGGATGCTGTGCCCTGAGCGTATCTTACCGGCAGCGATCGGCGTTTGGGGGTGAGGACGGATAGGACGGGTTCGGGGTTCCGGGTTCGGGGTTCGGGTCGGCAGCTGCTGCGCGGTGGTGGGCGGCTTTGCCGCGATTGCTTGGTGCGATGCAAAAGGACACAGCCTTCAACCCGGCACGGTAATCTCGCGGCAAAGCCGCCCCGCAATGAAACCGATTGCCGCCTGAACCCGGAACTCCGAACCCGGAACCCCTTTACTTGGAAGCAACTCCCGGTCCGGGCAATGCCGCAACACCTTACAATCCCCCAATGGCCAAGGCGAAGACGACCTACACCTGCCGCGAATGCGGCGCGAGCTTTCCCAAGTGGTCCGGGCAGTGCCCGGATTGCCAGGCGTGGAATTCCATGGAAGAGGGCGTCGCCGAAGCGGCGGCGGCCGCCAAGGGGCCGAAGGGACGCGGTAACTGGTCCGGGACCGCCTCGGCGACGGTCAGCAACCTGGCCGAGGTGCGGGCGGAGGCCGCCTCCGATCGCCTGCCTTCGGGCCTGAGCGAGCTCGATCGCGTGCTCGGCGGCGGCCTGGTGCCGGGCTCGGTCGTGCTGCTCGGCGGTGATCCCGGCATCGGCAAGTCCACGCTGCTGTTGCAGGCCCAGGATGCCCTGGCAAGCGGTCACGGCAGCCTTTACGTGACCGGTGAGGAGTCCGCGGCGCAGGTGGCCATGCGGGCGCGTCGGCTGGGACTGGATCCCGGGCGCCTGGAGTGCCTGACCGAGACCAGCCTGGAAGTCATCCTGGCCACCGCGGCCGAGCGCCGGCCGGCCTTCATGGTGGTCGATTCCATCCAGACGCTCTGGACCGAAGCACTTCAGTCCGCGCCGGGCGCGGTGGCCCAGGTGCGCGAATGCGCGGCCCGGCTGGTGCAGTTCGCCAAGCAGACGGGCTGCGCCGTGGTCCTGGTCGGTCACGTCACCAAGGAGGGTGCCCTGGCGGGCCCGCGCGTGCTCGAGCACATGGTCGACGCCGTGCTCTACTTCGAGTCGGATTCCGGCAGCCGTTACCGACTGGTCCGCGCGGTCAAGAATCGCTTCGGTGCGGCCAACGAACTGGGCGTGTTCGCCATGACCGACAAGGGACTCAAGGCCGTGGCCAACCCTTCGGCCATTTTTCTCTCCGGCCAGGAAGAACCCGCCGCCGGCAGCTGCGTGCTCGTCACGCGCGAGGGTACGCGCCCCATGATGGTCGAGGTCCAGGCCCTGGTGGCGCCGTCGAACCTGTCCAACCCCCGCCGCGTGGCCGTGGGCGTCGATCCCAACCGGCTGGCCATGCTGCTGGCGGTGATGAACCGCCACGCCGGCATCGTGGTCGGCGACCAGGACGTTTTCGTCAATGTGGCCGGCGGCATGCGGATCTCCGAGACCGCCAGCGACCTGGCCATCGCGCTGGCGCTGAAATCCTCGCTGCGCGAGAAACCCCTGCCGAAGGGCTTGGTCGCGTTCGGGGAGGTCGGGCTTGCCGGCGAACTCAGGCCGGTCTACAACGGTGAGGAGCGCCTGCGCGAGGCGGCCGGGCAGGGCTTCGACCAGGCGCTGGTGCCCGACGCCAATCTCAAGGGCGTGAAAGCCCGCGTCACGGCCAAGGGTTGTCGAACGCTCGCGCAGGCCCTCGACGCGATCTGAAGGCGCGCGATCCCTTACACTATTCAGATCGAATTCAGGCTTGGCGTGACAATCTGCCCATGTCGAGATTCCAGCCAGGAGAAGGCACCATGCACCGATTCATTTCCATGACCGCCGTCGCCAGCGTGATGATGCTGGCCGCCTGCGTGACGATCAACGTCTACTTTCCCGAAGCGGCCGCCGAGCGAGCCGCCGACCGTTTCATCCGGGACGTGCTCGGCGAGGATGTGCCGGCCGCCCCGTCCAGTGAGCCGCAGGCGGCGCGAACGCCCTGGTGGCACGCCCTTTCCCCGGTGGGAACGGCCCATGCCCAGAGCCCGGACATCGACATCAACACGCCGCAGATCCAGGCGATCAAGGAGCGCATGGCGCAGCGTCAGCGCGAACACCTGGCCGCCTGGTTCGACGCCGGGGCCATCGGTTTCGGTCGCGACGGCCTGGTCGAGATTCGCGACCGCTCGGCGGTCAGCCTGGCTGAACGCCGCAATCTCGAGCGCGTGGTCAACGAGGAAAATGCAGACCGCAACGCCGTCTATCGCGAGATCGCGATCGCGAACGGGCATCCGGAGTGGGAAGACGACATCCGCGAAACCTTCGCCCGGCAGTGGATCGCCAATGCCCGCTCGGGCTGGTATTACCAGCAGGCCGACGGCGGCTGGACGCAGAAATAGTGTTTTGGTGCTTTGGTGTTTTAGTGTCTTGGTGAGCGCAGGCGCCTTCGCCTCCTGTCCAATCCCGTAAGCACGGTCAGCCCGAGCAACCAAAAAACCAAAAAACCAAAAAACGAAAGAACTAGTCCTCATGGGTAGAAGACGTCGTCGTCTTCCGACGGAACCGATCACGATCGAAATCAGCGACCTCTCGCACGACGGGCGGGGCGTGGGGCGGCACGGCGAGAAGGCCGTGTTCGTGCACGGCGCGTTGCCCGGCGAGACCGTCTCGGCGAAGCTGATCGGGCGCAATCGCCGTTTCGACGAGGCGCTCTGTGAGGAGGTCATCGAGGCCTCGCCCCAACGCGTCGAACCGGATTGCCCCTGGTTCGATCGCTGCGGCGGTTGTGCGCTGCAGCACCTTGATCATGCCGCGCAGGTCGAATGGAAACACAAGCGCCTGGTCGACAACCTGGAGCGAATCGGCGAAGTCCGCCCGGAGACCTGGTGGACGCCCATCTCGGCCGAACCCTGGCACTACCGCCGCCGCAGCCGGCTGAGCGCGCGCCTGGTCCGGGGCAAGGGGCGCGTGCTGGTGGGCTTCCGGGAGCCGCAGGGGCGCTTCGTCGCTGACGTCGGCGACTGCCGCGTGCTGCACCCGGATTTCAGCGACCGCCTGCAGAGCCTGTCGGAGTTGCTCGGGCAGCTTTCGGTCGACGACGCCGTACCGCAGATCGAGACCGCCAGCGGCGACGAGGCTTCGGCCATCGTCATTCGTCACCTGCGTGAATTGACACCCGACGACGTCATGGCACTCAAGCGCTGGTCCGAAGACAACGGCATCGCCGTCTACCTGCAGCCCAAGGGGCCGGACACGGTGCACCGGCTCTGGCCCGAGGAACACCAGCTGACGTATCGGCTGGAAGATTTCGGGCTCGAGCTGGCTTTCCACCCGCAGCACTTCATCCAGGTCAATGCGGCCATCAACCGGTCGCTGGTCGCCCGCGCGCTGGAATTGCTCGATCCGGGCGCGGACGATCGTGTGCTGGACCTGTTCTGCGGGCTGGGCAATTTCACGCTGCCCCTGGCCACCCGCGCAGGTCACGTCACCGGTATAGAAGGCGCGGCCGAACTGATCGAGGCCGCCGGGGCCAACGCCCGGCGCAACGGCCTCGACAACGTGGAACTCGAAGTCGCTGACCTTACGGAAGACGTTTCGCAGCGGCCCTGGTATCGGGCCGGATTCGACGGGGTGCTCATCGATCCGCCGCGCAGCGGAGCACTGGAGATCCTGCCGATGATCGCCGGCTCCGGGGCCAAGCGCGTGGTTTACGTGTCGTGCAACCCCGGCACATTGGCGAGGGACGCCGGTGAACTGGTCTCGAACCACGGCTTCCGGCTGGTCGGGGCCGGGATCGCCGATATGTTCCCGCACACCGCGCACGTGGAGTCCATCGCCCTGTTCGAGCGCGCATGAGCCTGCAGCAGCCCCTGGGACCTCTCATCGTCGGCATCGACGGGACGTCGCTGGACGACTCGAGCGCGGACCTGCTCCGCCATCCGGCCGTCGGCGGCGTGATCCTGTTTACCCGGAACTACGAATCGCCGCGACAGCTTCGCGAACTCAGCGAAGAGATTCGCGCGCTGCGTACGCCGCGCTTGCTTTTGGCGGTGGACCAGGAGGGCGGCCGGGTGCAGCGCTTTCGCGAGGGGTTCACGCCCCTGCCGCCGCTGGGCTTGCTGGGGCGGTGGTACGCCTCGCATCCCGATCGGGCCCGGGACCTTGCCTATCGCCACGGCCGCGTGATGGCCGCCGAAGTGCTTGGCCACGGCGTCGACCTGAGCTTTGCGCCGGTCCTGGATCTTGACCGGGGCAGTCGCGTCATCGGTGATCGCAGCATTAGCGCGGATGCCGGGGCTGTGGCCGATCTCGGTGCGCACTACATCGCCGGCATGAAGGATGCCGGAATGCGAAGTTGCGGCAAGCACTTTCCAGGACACGGCTCGGTCGAAGCCGACTCGCACGACGAGGTGGTCGTCGACCGTCGTGATCTCGGTGCGCTCGACGTCGATCTCGCGCCGTTCGCCGAACTTGCTTGCCGACTCGACAGCGTTATGATGGCGCACGTTTGCTACCCGGCACGCGACCCTTTGCCTGCGGGCTATTCGCGGGCCTGGGTGATCGAAATTCTGAGGCAGAAGCTGGGTTTCGAGGGCGTGGTCATTTCGGACGACCTCGACATGGCAGGCGCCGAACCGGCGGGTGCGCTTTCCGATCGAGTATCGAAATCGCTCCACGCCGGCTGCGATGCCGTACTGGTCTGCCGTCCAGAATCGGCGCATTCCTTGCTCGAGTCAGAACTGGCCTGGGCGCCGCCCGAGGCCGGAACGCTGGAGCGACTGTACGGGCGGGCGATGGCCAGCCTGGAGGAACAACAACTGGTACCCGAGTTTCGTGCCTGGCGCGATTCCTTGAGAGCGCTGACCTGAAAAGAGGACCGATATGCAGGAACTGATCGAATCGATGGACGGCGTAGCTGGTATTCCCGCCTGGGCGTTCAAGGCCTTTGCGGTGATCCTGGGCGCCTTGCTGCTCGAACTGGTCTATCGCATTTTCGTGAATCGTCTCGATCGCCTGGCCGGCAAGAGCGGCCACATGTGGGACGATGCGGTGGTCTACGCCGGCAAGCGCCCGGTGTCGTTGCTGATCTGGTGGCAAGGCCTGATCATCGCCGCGCGCATCATCGCGCCCAATACCGACATGTTCGCGTTCGATCCGACCTGGCTCGACATGGGCCAGCAGCTCGGCCTGGTGGTCGCGGCGACCTGGTTCTTCTTCCGACTGACATCGGGCTTCGAAAAGGCGTTCGTGGAGGAACGGCGCAAGCGCGATGAGCATGTCGACCTGACGACGGTCACCGTGTTGGGGCGGATCGTCCGTATTGCCTTCGTGCTAACCGGCGTACTCACCGCCCTGAGCATCCTGGAGATTCCAATCTCCGGCTTCCTGGCCGCCGGCGGCGTCGGTGGCATCGCCGTCGGCCTGGCCGCGCGCGACCTGCTGGCCAATTTCTTCGGTGGCTTCACTGTGTTCATGGACCGGCCGTTTTCCGTCGGCGACTGGGTGCGTTCGCCCGATCGCGAGATCGAGGGCGTGGTCGAGCATATCGATTGGCGCATCACGACGATCCGAAAGTTCGACAAGCGCCCGATGTACGTGCCGAACGCCACTTTCACCACGGTAACGCTCGAGAATCCCTCGCGCATGACACACCGGCGCATTGCCGAGCACATCGGCGTGCGCTACGACGACTTCGGCGTCCTGCGCAAGGTGGTCGCCGAGATTCGCGAGTACATCATGAATCACGAGGCGCTCGACACCACGCAGACGACGATGGTGCACTTCGATCGGTTCGGGGCCAGCTCCCTCGACATCATGATCTACTGCTTCACCAAGACCGTCGTCTGGACCGAATACCACGAGGTGCGCGAAGACGTGCTTGTGGGCGTCGGCGAGATCATCGAATCGCACGGTGCGGAAATCGCCTTCCCGACTCGTACGCTCAAGGTCGACATGGCCGAGGAACTAGCCGACGAAGTGCGCGAAAGCATCCTTTCGAGCCGGCGGTCGCGCGGTGGCCGCGAGGACGACAGAGAGCGTTCGGATGCCGCGGATTCGCCGTCGGGGTCCTCGGCCCGCACCGGAAAGGTGGGCAAACGCGTGAAGACGGACGAAGGCAAGGATACGCGCGAGCCGCGGGGAGGCGATATCGGTGGAGACAGTGAAGACGATGCCTGATTCGATGACGGACAACCCGCGCTGGCCCCGGGGCGCCGAGTGCCTGTTCCCGGCGGCCGAGGTGGCCGGGGCGCTCGATGCCCAGGCCGGGCGCCTGGGTCGCATCGCGGGCCGCGACGAGGTACTCTCGATCGTTGCGTTGATGAAGGGCGGCATGTACCCGGCCATCGAGCTGGCCCGGCGCCTGGACAACGCGCTGCGACTGGACTACGTCCACGCCACCCGCTACCGGGAGGCTACCAGCGGCGGTGAGATTCACTGGGCTCACTGGCCTGACGACCTTTCCCTGGGCGATCACGTCGTGCTGGTCGACGATATCTTCGACGAGGGCTACACCATGGCGGCCGTTGCAGATCGGTTGCGACAGGAGGGTGTTCGCAGGGTCACGACCGCCGTGCTCGTGCGCAAACAGCACGATCGCGGCCTGGATCGAGACTGGGTGGACGATCATGCGCTCGAGGTGCCGGATCGCTACGTGTTCGGCTGCGGCATGGATTACCAGGGGCTGTGGCGCCAGCTCGACGGCATCTGGGCGCTGCCGCGATGAGCCTGGCGATCATCGGCGGCACCGGGGCGCTCGACCTGTTCGGCGTAAGCGAGGAAAGGCGGGTAGAGACTCCCTATGGGCGTCCTTCCTCGGCGCTGGCTCGAATTCGCATCGGGGAACTCGATGCCTGGTTTCTCGCCCGCCACGGACGACCCCATCGCGCGCCGCCGCACCGGGTCAACTACCGGGCCAACATCGATGCACTGCATCGTGTCGGCGTGGACCGGATCATCGCCATCAACGCCGTGGGCAGCATGGACCCGAATGCCGGTTCCGGCGCCCTGGTCGTCCCCGACCAGCTCATCGACTACACCTGGGGACGCGCGCACAGCTTCAGCGACGACGACATCAGCCCGCTTCGTCACATCGAGTTTGCCGAACCCTTTGGCGGACCGACCCGCGCGGCGCTGTTGGACGCCGCCGGGCGCGCCGGCGTGTCCTGTGCGGACGCCGGCTGCGTGGCCGTCACTCAGGGGCCCCGTCTCGAGACCGCGGCGGAAGTGCGCCGGATGGCGCGTGACGGCGCCAGCCTGGTAGGCATGACCACCATGCCGGAAGCGGCGCTTGCGCGCGAAGCCGGCATGGACTACGCCAGCCTCTGCGTAGTTGCCAACGCCGCCGCCGGTCTGGACGAGGAACCCATTTCGGAAGAGGCCATCCACGAGGTGCTGGCCGGTGCGATGGGGCGGGTGCGCTCGCTTCTGGCCGCTTTCGAATACCCCAAAGAGCCCTGATTGCCGGGGGCTGCGGCGTTGCTGCGGCCAAACTGTGATCGGTTTCTCCCTGATTCTTCTTGGGTTTTTCACCACGCCGTCTTATCCTGTAAGCATTGCCGAACCAGCCAGCGAGGATCACGGCATGCCCGAAACCCCGACCCTTTCAGTACTCGAAACCGGCCAGAAAGAGCGGACCGTGATGCGGTCGCTGCTGAACCTGGCGGGCGTGCGTAATGGTGGGGGGACCTGGCAGGTGATGGAAGAGCCGGGCGGCGACGTCACGATCATCGATGTCGACTCCGAAGAAGGCGAGTCGCGCTGGCTCGAGTTGCGCGAGGCCGGCCACAACCCGATTGCCCTGACGCGACGTCGCGAGTTCGCCGCCACCCACGTGCTCCACAAGCCGCTTCGTTCGCGCGAGTTTCTCGACCTGCTCGAGCGGGTCAGTGCCGAGGACGTGCCGGCGCCCGGCTCGAAGCGCATCGAGGAGCCCGATCGCGGTGGCACCCCGGAGTGGCTGGGGCTGGAGCAGTCGGACGATCCCGAATACGCCACCCTGGCCGAACACCTCCGCCGGCAGACCTGGAACAGCCCGGTCGTGCTGGAAATGCCCGATTGGCCGCGGCTGGTCATCGATCCGGGTTCGGGCAGCTGGTTCTACGACGGTTCCATCGGCGACATGAAACCACAGATGTTCGCCCGTCCGCTGCCGGCCTCCGCCGGCAAGCCCGTCTCCAGCGCCGATCTCGTTGACGAAGTCGAGAACGTGGTGCGGCGCCCGCTGAGCGAGCTGAAGTGGTTCGCCGGGCTGGCGCAATCCCGCGGCCGGCTGCATCCGGACCTGCTCGGCGACGTTCAGTTCATGCTGACCCAGGCGCCGAGCGAGGCGATGAAGAACGAGCGCTATGCCCAACTGGCGCGAATCCTGATCCGGGCGCCGCTGGGAATCGACGAGCTGCATCGCCAGTCGGGCGAGTCGCCGGAGAACATCGCCGCCTTCCTCAACGCCTGCTATACGACAGGACGTCTCCTGGTCAATCGAGCAAAGCAAGCGGCCGGATTCTGATTCGGGTGGCTTCGGCAGGCTGTGTCGAAGCCTGACCCCCGGAGGGTTCGGTCGGGCTCTGAATTTTCAAGCACCAAGCACCAAACAAATTCGATCCTTGAAATTTGTTTGGAAATTAGTACTTTAATTTCACTTCCCCGATCCCCGTCACGCCACCCAGCGCGGCGAGTAATTCCGTAGAGGGCGTCACGCGCCAGCTTGAGCCCAGGTGGAGAACGGCCTGGGCCGACTGGTTGCGGTACTGGATGACCACCGGCGTTCGGCCCGGCCGGTAGGGTTGCAAGGCCGCGGCCAGGTCGTGTTCCAGCGTTTCCGGCGGCTTGCTGATCTCGACTTCCACGCGTCGGGCGAACTGCGAGCGCGCCTCGTCGACGCTCATGACCTCCTCGGCGACCATCCGGAAACCGCCGCGGAAGCGGTCGATCTCGACCCGGCCCTTGACCACGACGATCTCGTCAGCGACCAGCCGATCCGAGACCTGCTGGAACAGGCGGTCGAAGACGGCCACTTCCAGGCGTGCCGTGCCGTCGTCGAGGGCGATGAAAGCGCCCTTGCCGGGGCGCCGGCGAATGGCGGCGATCAGGCCGGCCAGGGTCATGGGCTTGCCCTGGCCGCGGCGGCCCCCGTCGCCGCCGCCCTTGCCCAGCAGGCCCTCGATTCTGTCGAGCGTGGTCGTCGTGGTGTCGGCGAGCTCGTTGCGTAGCTCGTCCATGGGGTGCCCGGAAAGATACAGGCCGAGTGTTTCCTTTTCGGCGCGCAGGCGCTGCCGAAGCGTCCAGTCGCGAACGTCGGGAAGCGGTCGCTCCTCGGGGGCGCTCGCACCGGTCGATGAGCCGCCGCCGAACAGGCTCGACTGACCGGCTTCCCGGTCGGCCTGGAAGCGCTCGGCCTCGGTGAGGATGTCGGGCAGGCCCTGCATCAGGGCCGCGCGGTTGTGGTTCAAGCTGTCGGCCGCGCCCGAACGGATCAGGGTTTCCAGTGTTCGGCGATTGAGGCGCGAGAGATCGACCTCGCGGCACATGTGCGCCAGCGAGGTGAATTCCCCGCACTGCTCGCGGACGGCCACGAGGTTCTCCACTGCGCCGCGTCCCACGCCCTTGAGCGCGCCCAGGCCGTAGCGGATGGCGCCGTCTTCGACTTCGAAGCGATAGGCGGAACGATTGACGTCGGGCGGCAGGATCTCGAGGCCCATCAACCGGCAGTCTTCGATCAGGTTGGAGATCTTGTCGGTCTTGTCCAGGTCGGCCGAAAGGACGGCGGCCATGAACTCTGCTGGATAGTGGGCCTTCAGCCAGGCGGTGTGGTAGGCCACCAAGGCATAGGCGACCGAGTGCGACTTGTTGAAGCCGTAGCGGGCGAAGGTCTCCATCAGATTGAAGATGGACTGGGCCTGGTCCTCGTCGATGCCCTTTTCGGCGGCGCCGGAGACGAAGAGCTCGCGCTGGCGCTCCATCTCCTCGACCTTCTTCTTGCCCATGGCGCGGCGCAGCAGGTCGGCGCCGCCGAGGCTGTAGCCGGCCAGCTCCTGGGCGATCTGCATGACCTGCTCCTGGTAGAGGATCACGCCGTAGGTCGGCTTGAGAATGGGCTCGGACCTGGGATGCGGGTAGCGCACCGGCGCTTTGCCGTGCTTGCGGTCGATGTATTCGTCGACCATGCCTGCATCCAGCGGCCCGGGGCGGTAGAGCGCCACGGCGGCGACGATGTCGTCGAAGCTGTCGGGCTTGAGTTTGCGCAACATCTCCTTCATGCCCGGGGATTCGAGTTGGAAGACGGCAGTCGTGTGCGCGGCCCTGAGCAGCTCGAAGGACTTGCCGTCGTCAAGCGGCACGTCGTCCAGATCCACCGGGGCCTGGCCGGACTTGCGGCGCGATTCGTTGACGGCCTTGAGCGCCCAGTCGATGATCGTCAGGTTTCGAAGGCCCAGGAAGTCGAACTTGACCAGCCCGACTTCCTCGACATCGTTCTTGTCGAACTGGGTGAGCACCGAATGGCCGTCCGGCTCGGTGTAGAGCGGGGTGTAGTCTGTCAGGGGGCCCGGCGCGATGACCAGGCCGCCGGCGTGCTTGCCGGCATTGCGTGCCAGCCCCTCGAGCGAGCGCGCCAGGTCGAGGATCGAGCGGGTGTCGTCCTCCTTCTCGTAGCGCGCCTTGAGCTCGGGCTCTTCTTCCAGTGCCTTGCCGAGTGTCATGTCGAGCTGGTTCGGAATCAGCTTGGCGATGGAATCGACGAAGCCGTAGTTGTAGCCGAGCACGCGGCCGCAGTCGCGCACCACGGCCTTGGCCGCCATGGTGCCGTAAGTGATGATCTGGGAGACCTGTTCGCGCCCGTAGCGCTGTGCCACGTATTCGATGACCCGGTCGCGGCCCTCGACGCAGAAGTCGATGTCGAAGTCGGGCATGGAGACGCGTTCGGGGTTGAGAAATCGCTCGAAAAGAAGCTCGTAACGTATTGGATCTACGTCGGTAATCCCAAGGCACCAAGCCACGACCGAGCCCGCGCCGGACCCGCGGCCCGGACCCACCGGGACCCCGTTGTTGCGCGCCCAGGCGATGAAGTCGGCCACAATCAGGAAGTAGCCCGAAAACCCCATCGAGACGATGACCTCCAGCTCGCGCTCGAGCCGCTGGTCGTAGTCGGCACGCGGCACACCCTCGGCCAGGCCGTGGCGGTCCAGGCGCTTGTCGAGCCCCTCGGCGGCCTTGCGCCGGACGAAGTCGTCCTCGGTCTCGCCCTCGGGCACGGGAAACGCCGGCAGGAAGTACTCGCCCAGCCGTAGCTCGAGATTGCAGCGGCGGGCCAGGTGAAGGGTGTTCTCGAGCGCCACCGGAAGATCGGCGAATCGTTCTGCCATTTCCTCGCCGCTCTTGAGGTATTGCTCGTCGACGTATTCGCGCGGGCGGCGCTTGTCGTCGAGCAGCCGGCTCTGGTGGATGCACACTCGCGCTTCGTGCGCGAAGAAATCGTCGCGCGTCAGGAAGCGGACGTCGTTGCTGGCCACGACCGGCAACTGGCGCTGAACGGCCAGGTCGAGCAGGCCGGACTCGATCACGCGCTCGTCCTCTCGACCCATGCGCTCCAGGGTCAGGTAGAGACGTTCGGGGAAGTGGGCCTCCCAGTCCTCCAGGCGGTTTCGCGCCAGGTTGCGGCGACCGTTGGAAAGCGCCTCGCCGACGTTGGACTGGCGTCCGAGCAGGGCGATCAGCCCGTCGGTGTAGCCGCGAAGCCAGGCCGGGTGAACCCTCGGCTGGCCCCTGAAACGGCCTTCCAGGAAGCTTCGCGAGAGGATGCGGCAAAGGTTGAGATAGCCGCCCCGGTCCTGCACCAGCAGGGTGACGACG
>JAZBPT010000067.1:0-6645 GCA_036351755.1 Wenzhouxiangella sp.
ATTCGATCGATGCCGCCCAGCGGGCCGGGGAGCGCATCGAGCAATGACTCGGGCAGGGCCAGGTCGGTCAGTCGAATACGTGGATAGAAGGAAACGTTTCCGTAGAGCAGTTGCAGGAGCTGGCCGATCTGCCCGCTCGACAATTCCGCCGGGTAGCCGATGCGCATCGCCCAGCGCTCCTCCCCGATGTGCTCCACGTCGAGGACACGTCCCAGCAGCCGCTCGCGAATCGGCTCGGGGATCAGCTCCGGCACGATCTCGAGACTCTGCTCTCTCGCAACGGCCTCGGCGAGTTCGGGCACGGCGCGATCGGGCCGTGTCGCGACGTAGGTCGCTTCGATCAGGGGGCTTGCCATGATTGCGCTCCGATGGGCGAGTCCGACCGCTTACAATAACGTCTTTCGACCATACCCCAGCTGCCAGCCCATGACTGCCAACAAGCGCGTTCTCACCGGCATCACCACGACCGGCACGCCGCATCTCGGCAACTACGTCGGTGCGATCAAGCCGGCCATCGCGGCCAGCCGCGACGCCGCAACGGATTCGTTCTATTTCCTGGCCGACTACCATGCCCTGGTCAAGTGCGAGGACCCGGCCCGCGTGCAGCAGTCCACGCTGGAGATTGCTGCGACCTGGCTCGCCCTGGGACTGGATACCTCGCGCTCGGTCTTCTACCGGCAGTCCGACATCACCGAGATTCCGGAGCTGACCTGGCTTCTGACCTGCGTGACGGCCAAGGGCCTGATGAACCGCGCCCACGCCTACAAGGCGGCCGTCGACGACAACGTCGGCGCGTCCGACGACCCCGACTATGGCATCACGATGGGGTTGTTCTGCTATCCGGTCCTGATGGCCGCCGATATCCTGATGTTCAACGCCAACCAGGTGCCGGTCGGCAAGGATCAGATCCAGCACCTGGAAATGGCGCGCGATATCGCCCAGCGCTTCAATCATCGCTACGGCGAGCATTTCGTGCTGCCCGAGGCCCAGGTCGAAGAGCACGTGGCCACGTTGCCCGGTACGGACGGGCGCAAGATGTCGAAGAGCTACGACAACACGATCCCGCTGTGGCTGCCCGAGAAGAAGCTGCGCAAGGCGATCATGAAGATCAAGACCAACTCCCAGGAGCCGGGTGAGCCGAAGGATCCCGACAAGGCGGCGGTCTACGCGGTGTATGCCGCCTTCGCCGGCGAGCGGCAGCGCAACGAGATGCGCCAGGCATTTGCCGACGGCATCGCCTGGGGCGAGGTCAAGCAGCAGCTGTTCGAGCTGGTCAACGCCGAGCTCGAAGGGCCGCGCGAGCGCTACGAGGCACTGATCAACAATCCGCACAAGGTCGAGCAGGAACTCGAGCGCGGCGCGGAGAAGGCGCGTGAGCTCAGCCGGCCCTTCATCGCCGAGCTGCGCGACGCCGTCGGCATCCGGTCGCTGGGATGAGCGAGGCCGCGGTGTCCTGGCAGCCGCCGATGTTGCCGGTGAGCGACGGGCGGTGGTTCCCCGTCCGACACGCCTGGTGCGTGGGCCGGAATTACGCCGATCATGCGCGCGAGATGGGCGTCGACCCGGAGCGATCGGCGCCGGTGTTCTTCTCCAAGCCCGCCCGGGCGCTGGTCCACGATGAGACCATCGCGTATCCGCCGGACACCGCCGAGCTTCACCACGAGGTGGAATTGGTCGTCCTGCTGGCGTCCGGTGGTCGCGACCTGACGCCGGAGCAGTCGGCCGCCGGGATTTTCGGCTACGCCGTGGGCGTCGACCTGACCCGGCGCGACGTGCAGGCGCGGGCCAAGGAGACCGGCCAGCCCTGGGAAATGAGCAAGGGCTTCGATCAGTCGGGACCGGTCGGGCTGATCGTTCCCGCGGGTGACTGGCAGCCCGAGGCTCAGAGCATTATTGAACTGTCGGTCGACGGCCAGCGTCGTCAGGCCGGTCTCCTCGGGCAGATGATCTGGCCCGTGCCCGAACTGCTCGCGCAGCTGTCGCGCACGGTCACGCTCGCCGCCGGCGATGCCGTTTTCACCGGCACGCCCGCCGGGGTATCGTCGCTGGCCCCGGGTCAGCGGGTTCGCGCCCGCGTGGCGGGCCTGCCCGAACTCGATTTCGAGATCCTCGCTTCCTGAAGCACGCCCGGTGTCCGCACTGCCCGGAATGAACGAGCTGGCCTGGGTGGCCCTGGGCAGCGGCCTGGGGGCGGTCGCGCGCTTCGGCTTCGGTGAATGGCTGCTGCGCAGGGATTTCCCGTATCGGCTGGTCGCCACGCTGACGGTCAATCTCAGCGGCTGCCTGGCGGCGGGCGCGCTGGCCGGTTCTCTGGAGGGCCCCGGTTCGATACAGTCACTACTGGTTCCGGGCTTTCTCGGCAGCTACACGACGGTTTCGGCCTTCAGCCTGGAAACGGTCGGCCTGTGGCGGGCGCGACGTCGGCGAGCGGCAGCGGCCTATGTCCTGGTTTCGATCGTCGGCGGGCTGCTGCTCGCGCTGCTGGGCGGCTGGGCCGTTTCGGGGCTCGGCTCGTGACCGCGGGCGTCCCTGCCGGCGTCTACGCGGCCGTGGCTGTCGGGGGCGCTCTTGGCGGAATGCTTCGCGTCCTGTTACTCGCCGCATGGCCGACGCCGCCGGGCGGCATGCCGTTGGTCCTGCTGGGCATCAATGCAGCCGGCTCGGGCCTGATCGGCCTGATCCTGGCCTTCAGCGAGCCGGGGCGGAGGCGTCGGCTGTCGCCTGGCTTGTCCGTGGGGATAATGGCCGGCTTCTGCGGGGCACTGACGACTTTTTCGACCTTCAGCGTCGAAGCCCTTTCGCTGGATGCGGCGAGCGGCGCGGTGTACCTGCTTGTGTCCCTGGCCTGCTGGTTGCTCGCGGCGGCGCTGGGCCTGGCCGTGGGCCGAATATTCAACCGGCCGCCCGAGCGCGGTCGCCGAGCCAACTGAACGTCTGGAGAACCCGATGCTGATCGATGCGCTGATCCTGCTCCCCGTCACGCTGTTCCTGCTCTGGCTCTACGCCTATTCCGGACCCAGTGAACTCCGGGGGGCTTCCTGGGTCGCCGACCGGCTGCCTGCGCTGGCTGCCGTCGTTGTGGCTGCCGCCGTGCTGGTCTGGCTGCACCTGACGCTGGAGTTCGAAGACCTCAACCGCAACATCATCGCCGTCGTCTCTGCCTACCTTGTGCTGCTCACCGGGCTGGGCCTGGCCTGGCTGCTGCGCTGGTTGCGCTCCCGGCGTTGATATACTCAGCATTGATGTTGCCTCGCGGTATGCAAGGGAGACGGCCGCAATGATGCCCAACGGCTCGTATTCAGTCGACAGCCTGCTGAAGTTTCTCAAGTATGCGGGCATGGAGGGGCTCGTGAATCCGGCATCGGCGCGAAGCCGCCGCAATGCCGTCGAGCAACTGGCCTCGGAGTTGACGGAGGAGGAGCATGCTGACCTCCGCCGCGTCGACGTCGACGACCTGGCCTCGCGCTTTCACAAGCTGGAGGAGTCGAGCCTGCGCCTGGAGGCTCTCGAGCTGTACGCCGAGCGTTTCCGGCTGGCGCTTGCCGATTTCCTGGCCTGGAACGAGAATCCCGCTTCCTTCGACACGGTGGGCGCCGAGCGCCTGCGCGCCATCCCGCGCGGGATCGGCGGGCGAAGCGGTATCGGGCCGGATCAGGAAGTGGCCGAGCGGATCGCGCTGGAATCCACTGAGAATCCGTCGGACGTTGTGCCGGTGGCGCTGGCAGACAACCGGGTCGTGCATATCGCCGGCCTGCCGCTCGATCTGAGCAGGGTCGAAGCCGACAAGATTTGCCGCGTGGTGCGCGCTTTTGCAGTCGACGTCGATTCGCCGGAGGACGAATCATGAGTCGTCTCGTGTGGGTCACGCCGATGGTGCTGTTCGGCCTGGTCGGCATCGGGCTGTGGCTCTATTTCATCAACCCGGCGCCCAGCAATCCGTTTCACGACGAGCTGGTGCCTGAACTGGTGGTGTTCTGCATCGAGGGCTTCATACTGCTCGGCTTGCTGAGCATGATCCAGCGTTCACGCGAGCACGCGCGCCGCCAGGAGCTGTGGCTTAGTCTCAGGGGGTCGTTTCGCGACCTGCTTTCCCTGCTCGATATCGCTTTCCTGGATCCGGAAGGCGAGCCCAGTCCGTCCAAGGAACTGGAAACCGATCCCGGTGTGATCGACCGCCTGCTGTCCGACCTGGACGAGCGCCATCCCGATCTCGACAGCCTGGTGGCCATCAAAAAGGAGGCCGAGGAGACGCTGTCGCTCACGCGCGACCTGGTTGCCGTGGCGGCCCAGCTGTCGGCGACGCACATGAACTGGTGGATCGCCATCGTCGACAGCATCCGCCGGCTCTCCGAAGCGACCGACCGGCGGGGCATGGAGAAGGGGATCCACGAGATGCTGATCAACATCCGGGAGTTCGATCGCCTGGAATTCTGAGCCCCAGGCCTCCGGACGAGGTTGTGCGCGGTACCGGAGCCTTGCCTGGGCCGGGCCCGTGCGGTCGGCTTCAGCCCTTGCCGCGCGTCTGGGTCTTGTTGTGGCGTGCGTTCTTTTCCATGAAGCCGATGATCATGCCGGCGACGTCCTTGCCGGTGGCCGTTTCGATGCCTTCCAGGCCGGGGGAGGAGTTGACCTCCATGACCAGCGGACCGTGATTGGAGCGGAGCAGGTCAACGCCGGCGACGTTCAGGCCCATGATCTTGGCCGCGCGCACGGCGGTCGAGCGCTCTTCGGGCGTGATCTTGATCAGGCTGGCCGAGCCGCCGCGGTGCAAGTTGGAGCGGAATTCGCCGGGCTGGGCCTGGCGCTTGATGGCGGCGACCACCTTGCCGCCGACGACGAAGCAGCGAATGTCGGCGCCGCCGGCCTCCTTGATGTATTCCTGCACCATGATCGAGACGTTGAGCCCCATGAAGGCTTCCAGCACGGATTCGGCCGCCTTCTTGGTTTCGCACAGCACCACGCCGATGCCCTGGGTGCCCTCGAGCATCTTGACCACCAGCGGGGCGCCGCCGACCATCTGAATGAGGTCTCCGATGTCCTTCGTGGCGTAGGCGAAGCCGGTGACGGGCAGGCCGATGCCCTTGCGCGAGAGCAGCTGCAGGGAGCGCAGCTTGTCGCGCGAGCGGGTCACCGCGACCGATTCGTTGAGCGGAAAGGTGCCCATCATCTCGAACTGGCGCAGCACGGCCGTTCCGTAGAAGGTGATCGACGAGCCGATGCGGGGAATGACCGCGTCGAAGGGTTCGATCTGGTCGCCGCGGTAGTGGATGGTCGGGCGATGCGAGGCAATGTTCATGTAGCAACGCAGGGTGTCGACCACCTTGACGTCGTGACCGCGTTCTTCGGCGGCCTCGACCAGGCGACGCGTGGAGTAGATCCGGCGGCTGCGAGAGAGAATGGCGATGCGCATCGTTGAGGACCCTCGAACGGTATTCGACTACAGGCGGGGCTTGCCCTGGAGAAAGGTACGCGCGGGATAGACCAGCGCATGGTTTTCCATGGCGGTCCGACCCAGCAGCATCCGATAGCGCATTCTCTCACGATTGGTCAGGGTGATGTCCACATCCCAGCGTGAGTGCCCCACGATCAGGGGCGTTCGGATCGTGATGCGCTCCTCCGGCTCACCTGAAGTGTTACGAACACGACGCATGCGGCGCACGTGCGCCTCGCAGCGCTGCCAGCGCATGTTTTCGTGCCGACCGATCGGCACCCGAAACCTGGCGTAGGGAATGCCGTCGCGATCGAACTGCTCGATATCCATCGCGTGCAGCGCGCAGCTCTTCGCGCCGGTATCCACGCGAGCGCGAAGCTGGCTGATGCCGAGCTCGGGCAGGGCGACCCACTCGCAGGCGCCGATGATCATGTTTGGCGCGATGTGTCCCTTCATGACTCTTGCTTGTCAGTTTGGCAAGAAGACCTCACGCCAAGGCGCCAAGGCGCCAAGTTCGCAAAGGGGAGAGCTGGATCCACACACACCGCCGATCGATTCCGACGTGGTGAGGATTCCTTGTTCAGGACTCCCGATTCCGTCATTTTCTTGGCGTCCTTTGCGCCTTGGCGCCTTGGCGTGAAATAACCGGACGCCGCAAACCGACGTCCGGCTCTCTACTACTCGGCTTTCGACAGGTCGGCGATCATCGCCTTGAGGAAGCGCGCCGCTTCGCCGCCCGTGACCGTGCGGTGGTCGAAGGTCAACGACAGCGGGATCATGCGGTGCACTTCCACGCCGCCGAGCACCGGCACGACCTCGTGGCGCAGCACGCCGGCCGCTACTATCGAGACGCAGGGCGGGTTGATGATCGGGGTGGCGTAGCGCCCGGCGAAAACCCCGAAATTGGACAGCATGATGGTGTAGTCCTTGAGGTCTTCGGGCGGAATGCTGCGGTTCTTGACGTTTTCCTTGAGGCGGTTGATCTCGCCGCGGATGTCCTCGCGCGAGCCGTTGTGCACGCCCTTGAGCCGGGCCACGAACAGGCCGTCGGCGGTGTCGACCGCCATGCCCACGTCCATGCCCTTGTGCACCATGCGCATGTTCTGCTCGTCGTCGTACCAGGCGTTGAGGCCCGGCTCGGCCTTCGCGCCGGCGGCCAGCGCGCGCAGCAGGCGGAAGGTGACGTCCTCGCCGGCGCGCCAGGCGTGGATGTC
>JAZBPT010000068.1:0-7825 GCA_036351755.1 Wenzhouxiangella sp.
CAGCACGAAGGGTTCGGCGATGGCTTCCAGAGTCCTGCGCGCGCAGGCCGCCGCGCCATCCCGGGCGTCCGGCCCGGACAGGTGGATCACGAACTCGTCACCCCCCATATGCGCCAGGCCCGCGCCGACCGGCAGGCCGCCGCGCAGCCGGCGGGCCACCATCACCAAGAGATCGTCACCGATCGGATGCCCGAAACTGTCATTGACGTTGCGGAAGTTGTCCAGGTCGATGAACAACACCGCGATTCGCTCTTCCCCACGACGACCGACGGCGAGCAGTCGGCGCAACTGGTCCTGGAGATGCAGTCGATTGGGCAGGCCGGTCAGCGGGTCGTAGTAAGCCAGGTGCTCAAGCCGTTTCTGGGCCTGTTTGAGCTCGCTGATGTCGGTGAAGATCCAGGCGTACTGCTCGTTGCCGTCGCGATCGACGCCGATGTCGGTCACTGTCGCCAGAAAGGGGCGCTCCGCGCCGTCCGCGCTTCGGTTCCAGATTTCGCCGTTCCAGTAACCGCGGTTGGCCACCGAACGCTCGAGCTCCGCGAAAAACCGGTCGTCGTGGCGGGCCGAATGCAGTCCGGCCAGGTCGCGCCCCACCAGGCGGTCCTGGCTCAGGCCCGCCATGCGCTCGAACGCCGGATTGACCGACACGATGCGCTTGCGCTGGTCGGTCAGGACAACGCCTTCGTGCGTTCGTTCGAAAACGACGGCGGTCTGGCGCAGTTCGCGGATGAGGCCCTCCTGGTCACCGAGCGCCCGCCAGCTCAGCCAGAAGACCAGCACCGCGCTGGCCAGCACGAACAGCCAGCCCTTGTAGGTCTGAAAAGTGGTCAGCAGCGCGGTATCCCCGGCCAACTGCTCGACGGCCGAGTCGGAGAAGAAGATCCACAAGGCGCCCGCGGCCGCGTAAATCAGGGCCACCTTCAGCGCGTAGCTGCCAGTGAGCTTCATGGACCACCCTCCCTTGCGGGCAGGAGGACGGCGAGACACCGTGGCGTTGCCTGCCCGTGAACCAACTATACTACGAAAGCGTCGAAACCCAGAAATGCCGGCAATCGCCGGAGCCCGATCACCGAACGACCAATGGAGTGACCCATGTCCGTCAATCCCCGCAAGCCCGCTTCCTTCATCGCGCTCATCATGCTGATCGGACTGCTGGCCGGCTGCGCCTCGACCCCGTCCGACGACGTCCTCGTGAGCGAGTCGAGGGCGGCCCTGGCGAGTTTCGTCGATCGCGACCCGGGCCTGCAACGCTGGGTGGACCAGGCCTACGGTTATGCGATCTTTCCCAATATCGGCAAGGGTGGGTTCTGGGTCGGCGGCGGCTTCGGCCGCGGCATCGTCTTCGAGCAGGGCCGGCCCGTGGGCCGCACCTCGGTTTCGCAAGCCACCATCGGCCCGCAGATCGGCGCCCAGTCTTACAGCCAGGTGATCTTCTTCCGCGACGAAGCGGCATTGCGCCGGTTCCAGCGAGAGAACTTCGAGTTCTCGGCCCAGGCGACGGCCGTGGCCGCAACCGAGGGTCGGGCCGCGACGACCAGCTACGAGAGCGGCGTGGCGGTCTTCAACTACGCCCGCGGCGGACTGATGGCCGAGGCGTCCGTGGGCGGACAGAAATTCCGCTACTGGTCGCTCTGACGCTTCCGGCCGGGCCCCTCAGGCCTGGGCATCCTCGGCCAGGAACTGCAAGCGTGCCAGACGGGCGTATAGCGGGCTTTCGGCCACCAGTTGTTCGTGGCTCCCCTGGGCCACGACCCGGCCGTGGTCGAGTACGACGATGCGGTCGGCACGGCGCACCGTGGCCAGCCTGTGGGCGATCACCAGCACCGTCCGGTCGGCACTGATGTCGTTGAGCGCCTCCTGCACCAGTCGTTCGCTCTCGGCATCGAGGCTGGCGGTCGCCTCGTCGAGGAGCAGCAACGGCGGCTGCTTGATCAGGGCGCGTGCGATGGCGATGCGCTGCCGCTGACCGCCGGAGAGGCGAATGCCCCGCTCGCCGAGGAAAGTGTCGTAGCCATCGGGCCAGCGCTCGACGAACTCGTCGGCGTGCGCCGATCGCGCCGCCCGGGCAATGATCCCGCGATCCGCTCCGGGGCTGCCGTAGGCGATGTTCTCGCCCGCGCTGCCTGAGAACATCACGACGTCCTGTGGCACGACCCCGAGAGCGCGGCGCAGGTCGGCCAGGTCGAGCGCCCGTACGTCGACACCGCCCAGCCGCACGGCACCGGCGTCGGGATCGTAGAAACGAAGAAGAAGCTGGAACAGGGTCGACTTGCCGGCACCCGAAGGGCCGACGATGGCCACCGTCTCGCCGGCCGTAACCTCGAAGCTCAGCCCGCGCAGGACGGCCTCGTCGGGTCGCGCCGGATAGGCGAACTCGACGGCATCGAAAGCGACCGAGAGCGGCCCCTTCGGCAAGCTCCGCGGCGACGCCGGACTGACGATGGACGGGCGCGCCTCGAGCAGTTCGGCCAGCCGTTCCATGGCGCCCGCGGCGCGCTGCAGCTGGCTCCATATCTCGCTGAGACTGGCGGTGGATCCTGCGGCGATCGCGGCGTAGAGGACGAACTGGCCGAGCTGGCCGGGTGTCATCTCGCCGCTCAGTACCGAACGCGCACCCAGCCAGAGCACGAAGGTGATGGCGCCGAAGGTCATCAGGATGATCAGGACGATGAGCAGGGTGCTGGCGCGGATCCGGTCCCGCGCGGCGATGAAGGCAGACTCCACCGCGGCCGCAAAACGCTCGCGCTCGCGCGCTTCCTGGGCGAAAGTCTGGACTGTCTGGACGGCGTTGATGGTCTCGTCGCCGTGGGCGCTGAAATCCGCCACGCGATCCTGCGCGCTGCGCGACAGGCGGCGAACCCAGCGGCCGAGCATCACAACCGGCGCAATGATCAGCACGATCAGCATGCCGATGACCCCGGCCAGTGAGGGCGCGGTCAGGACCAGGGCCACCGAACTGGCCACCAGCATCAGCAGGTTGCGCACGCCGAAGGAAACCGTCGACCCGACCAGGGTCTCGACCAGGGTCGTGTCGGTGTTGAGGCGCGACAGCACCTCCCCGGTTCGGGTGGTTCCAAAAAAGTCCGGACTCATCGACAGCACGCGCTCGTAGACCGCCTTGCGGATGTCGGCCACCACCCGCTGGCCGAGCCAGCTGACCCAGTAGAAGCGCAGTCCGCCACCGACGGCCATCATCGCCGCGGCGGCAAACAGCAGCCAGAACCAGCGGTTGATATTGCCGATGTTCTCGGCCATGAAGCCGCGATCAATCACCTGGCCAACCGCGGCCGGGATCGCCAGGGCACCCGCCGCCGAAATCACCAGGAAGAGACTGGCGAGCCCGATCTGGAGCCGGTAGCGGTAAATGAACGGCCTGAGGGCGCGTAGCGAGCCGATATGACGGCTGGTCGGACGCTGGTTGCCTGCCGGCTCGCTCATGTCGCCCCCCGGGCCGGCAGGCGCGCGTGGCGGTAGTGTCGCCATCCGGCTATGGTGAAAAGGGCCAGGGCGGTCCAGATAAAGGCGAATGTCACGGCATGGTCTGGGGTGAAGGGTTCGCCGAAGAGGAATACCGCGAGGACGAAGGTCATGCTCGGGGCGAGATATTGCATGAGCCCTATGGTACTCAGATTGAGTCGCCGCACGCCCATCGCGAACAGGACCAGGGGAACCAGCGTGACCAGCCCGGTTCCGGCCAGCAGGCTCGCCTCGCCCGCAGACCCGATGTCGAACACCAGCTCATCGCGCCAACCGAGCCAGAAAAGCCACAATACGGCGAGCGGGGTCATGAGCAACGTTTCCCAGAACAGCCCGACCAGGGGCCCGACATCCGTCTTCTTGCGCACCACGCCGTAGAGGGCGAAACTGAACGCCAGGGCCAGGGCGATCCATGGGAACTGTCCCACCCTTATCGTCATCCAGGCGGTGCCGGCAAATGCGAGTACGACGGCCATCGTCTGGAGGCGCCCGAGTCGTTCTCGAAAGACGACCATGCCCAGCAGTACGTTGACCAGGGGATTGATGAAATAGCCGAGGCTCGTCGAGAGGACGCGATCGGAGTTGATCGCGTAGACGAAAACCAGCCAGTTGACGGCTATCAGGACCGCACTCAAGAGCAACGCGGCGAGAACGCGAGCATCGACGCGAACCTTCGAGACGAAGCGACGGCGCTCCCGCGCCGCGAGAACGACTCCGAGAAAGATCATCGACCAGATGACGCGATGGGCGATGATCTCGTCGGCACGGACATGCCCCAGCAGCTTGAAGTAGAGCGGTGCCAGGCCCCAGATGCAGAAGGCACCCAGCGCGGCGGCCAGGCCGGCCAGACGTTCCCGATCGGCGTTCACGGGGCCGAGTCTTCGTCCTGCTCCGCCGCCTCGGCGCCCCCCTTCTCCAGAGACGGCGTCAGCGGTGCCAAACGCGGCTCGGACATCGAGCCGGACAACGTCCACCAGGCGGCGACTTCGCCGTTCCGGCGCAACTCTCCCCCCAGCTCCCGGCTGGAAAGATCCACGGCGGCCCAGCCGCTCCCGTCCAGCTCGCCCCCGACAAGCTCGAAGACGGGGATCTCGAGGAAACCGGGCGTCTGTCGAAATTCTCCGCTGAAGCGGTGGAAAGGGACTTCGCTGGCCGCCGAGGCCTCGCGAGCGATGCTCAAGGAGCCGTCCCAGAGATCGAAACGACCATCCAGCGTGTAAGCGGGATCGGGATCACGGCCCCAACTCAGGGTGAGCTCCGCCTCTCCGCTCCCGTCCAGAATCGGTGGCAGATCAAGCCACCCGAGCAACTCACCAAACTCGGCCAGACTCGCGTCCACGGCCAGGGAATGTGGCCCGCCCCCTGTCATGACGCCACTTCCCTCGATCAGCCCGCCTGGAAAGACCGCAGCGATATTGAGCCCGAGGCCAGCCTGCTGCGTGCGAAGGTCGACCCGGGCTTGCGAGACCACCGCATCGCCGACGCTCAGCCGATCGAATTGCAGTTGCGACCTCAGGTTGACGCGGGAAGAGATCATCGCCAGCCCATCGACCGGCTCGACATTCAGTCTCTCCGCCAGGAACTCCGACAGCGCCAGCCAGTCGAGCTCGCCTCCCGACAAGAGCAGATCGGCAGCCGGCCTGTCGCCGCCGTGAAAGTTGAACGAAGCGTCGAGCTGCGAATCCCCGACGCGGATTCGACCGCCGGCCAGGGACAAGCGAAATGGCTCCTCCCCAGAAGCGGTCAGGTCCCCGGTCATCGCCACTGTGGTCTCCGAGCCCGCGAGCTTGGCCGCCAACGCCATTTCCCGGAGACGCACGGGGCGCTCATCGCCGCTGGGCACGTAGAGCGTGCCGTTCAGACTGACCCCTTCGAAAACCGGCGGAGCGCCCACATCGCCAAGGAATCGGAAGGCCACGGCCTGGTCAAGACTGAAGCGCTCCAGTTCGATGTGGTCCACGGCAAGACTCCTCGGGGCCTCGGGCGAATGACCCGGAAGCAGGAAACTGACGTCCTGCAGTGACAGCGACCGGCCGCCCAGCATGCGGGCGCTTGAACGTATGGCGGCCAGGGGATTCGACGACGCGCTTCTGGCAGCGGAGCCGGACAGGTCGACGACCGCGCCTTCGAGCCGGATTCGACCCGGTGCGAAGTCGCCCTGAAGCAAGGGGATCAGCCTGAGCCCCATACTGACGCGCGCTGCGCGGAACACCGCGCGGTCGCCCTCGTCGCGGGATGCTCCGATGACCACGTCCCGGGCCTCCACGCGCGGCCTGGGGATAAGGCTGAACTCGAGCGCCCCGACGATCTCGACCCGGCGGCCGACCTGTTCGCTGAGGCGATCGGAAATGATGCCCTTGAGCCGGGACTCGTCGAAATAGATGACCGCCGTTCCCCAAAGGCCCAGAACGATGATGCCCAGTGCGGCGGCAAGGATGATGGTTCGTCGCATCCGAAATCCCGGCTGATCGGTCGCTCGCGGTCGAGACGCCCGCACGAGCGGGCATTGTATCCCACCGCGTTGCGCCAAAAAAAAGGTTCATCGCGCAATTCCGGGGAGCATTTCCAGCTAAGTAGTCGTAGTCTTTCCAGATCATTGGGATTCTGGAGAGGCCGATGCTTGACCGTAAAACGCTGGAACGACTGGGTGCCTGGGAGGGCTATCGGCTCAAGGACGTGATCTGGCCCGAGGGTGAGACGGGCACCGTCGAGCTGCACCTGGAGCCTACACGGAAGGTCATGATCTGCTCGGGCTGCGGACAACGCTGCCGTCAGGTCCATGAGACGGTCATTCGTCGCGTCCGGGATCTGCCTCTTTTCGAGTATCGGGTCGTTTTGGTGGTCCCTCGTCGCCGGGTCTGGTGCGATCACTGCGGCGGGCCACGCCTGGAGCAGCTGAGCTGGCTGAGTCGCTATCAGCGCGTCACCGACCGCCTGGCCGATGCCTGCGGCCGACTGCTCGAAGGGATGACGATTCAGGGTGTTAGCCGTTTCTACGGTCTGGATTGGCACACGGTCAAAGGCATCGATATGAGCCGGCTCAAAGCGGCTCTGCCCGAGCCGGACTGGTCAGCGATCCGCTATCTGGCCATGGATGAGTTCGCGCTCCACAAGGGGCATCGCTATGCCACGGTGGTCGTCGAACCAACCCGGCGCCAGGTGTTGTGGGTTGGTCTCGGTCGCTCCCGCGAGACCGCGCGAGCCTTCTTCGAGTGGCTGCCCGAAGGGGTGTGCAAACGCATCGAGGCAGTCGCCATCGACATGACGACGGCTTATGAATTGGAGATCCGGGCCCAGTGCCCGCAGGCCGAAATCGTCTACGACCTGTTCCACGTCGTGGCGAAGTATGGCCGTGAAGTGATCGATCGCGTCCGGGTCGACGAAGCCAACCGGCTGCGCCAGGATCGGCCGGCCCGAAAGGTCGTCAAATCCGCCCGCTGGCTGCTCCTGCGCAATCGCAAAGGGCTCAATCCGGCTCAGAAGATCCGGCTCGATGAACTGTTGGAGGCCAATCAAGCCTTGCTGACGGTCTACCTGTTGCGCGACGAGCTCAAGCGGCTGTGGCGCTACCGCCGCGAGGGCTGGGCTTTCAAGGCCTGGCGAAACTGGCACGAGCAAGCCATGGGCAGTGGCATCGATGCGTTGCAGCGCTTTGCCCAGCGTCTGAAACCTTATCTGCACGGCATTCTGGCGCGGTGCCGTCACCCACTCAACACCAGCGTCGTCGAAGGCATCAACAACACCATCAAGGTCATCAAACGCAGGGCCTACGGTTACCGCGACCAGGAATACTTCTTCCTCAAGATCCGGGCCGCGTTCCCCGGTAATGCGCGATGAACCAAAAAAAAGCCCGGCATCGGGGCCGGGCTTCCTGAACCTCCGGATTGACCCCGGATCCTATTCGGCGCTCTCCGCTCCCGGGGCATCCGGCCGGTCGACCAGCTCCACGTACGCCATGGGTGCGTTGTCACCGGCCCTGAACCCGCACTTGAGGATGCGCAGGTAACCGCCCGGGCGCTCGCTGTAGCGCGGCCCCAACTCCGAAAAGAGCTTGCCGACCGCATCGCGGTCGCGCAGGCGATTGAAGGCCAGGCGACGTGCGGAAACGCTGTCTTCCTTGGCCAGGGTGATCAGCGGCTCGGCCACGCGGCGCAGCTCCTTGGCTTTCGGCAGCGTTGTCTTGATGAGCTCGTGCTCGATCAGGCTGGCGGTCATGTTACGGAACATCGCGCGGCGATGCGGCGACGTCCGGTTGAGTTTGCGACCTGCTTTACGATGACGCATCGTTTTCTCCTCAGTGCTCGGTGCGCGCCAGCGAGGGCGGCGGCCAGTTTTCCAGGCGGGTACC
>JAZBPT010000069.1:0-2754 GCA_036351755.1 Wenzhouxiangella sp.
CAGGGGTCTGGCAGTACGATGCGCGTTCGGGCTTGTGCGGAATGGGTGGGGCTGATTCGGTCCGCTGCCCGCCGCCGGTGCAACGCCACAAGATCAAGAGGGAATCACAGGGTGACATTTTTGCGAATCGGGGGGCTGGCGCTCCTCCTGCTGGCGAGTGGCGCGGCGCAGGCGCTCAGCTCCCAGCACGATCTTCTTCTCGACTTCGATGCCCAGCCGGCCACCGGTTGCACGGTAGTCACGCCCGAGGGTCCATTCGAGGGGGTCGAGGCCATTGTCTCGACCACGGTCGAGACCGACGGCCTCGACGCGGCCGACGTCACCGCGGTGACCCGCAGCGAATGCATCGATCCGGCCACCGATTCGTTCGGCGCACCGGTCAACGTGGGCGGCGGCTGGCCGGTGGGTGTCGGCGAAGGCCTGGCCGGATTCCATGTCATCGAAACCAGCGCCACCGTGCCCAACGCATACCGGTTCCGCGGAACGCGGATCGGCGTGGTCGCGAGCAACGAGCTCGGCGACAGCGCCGCCCTGATCGAATCCAACGGCGCCCCGATCATCCTGCGCGGGCTGCCGCCGCTGCCGGTTCCGGTGGCCGCCGGCATCGCCCTGTTCGCCCTGGCTCTCGTGCTACTGGCCCTCGGCCTGTTCGTGCTCGGCCGTCGCGGCCGGTTGACGATGCTGTCGCTCGTCATGCTCGCCGGAGCGGGCGTGGCCGTGGCGGGTGCGGTCTATTCCGGGGCGTTGGCTGACTGGGATGCAGGCGACCTGCTGGCGGAGACCTCGGCCAGTGACCCGGAAGGCGGCGTCGATATTCGGGCCGTATTCGGGCAGCGCGGCGGCCAGGGCCTGACGGCGTTTTTCCGCCTCGACAGTGCCCTGGTGTTTGCCGCGCCTCCGGTCCCGCAGGCCGACAGCTACACGACCCAGCTGACCACCCCGATCAACGAAGGCGCGGCGACCGGCCTGCTGGCCAACGACGACCGCGGCCTGCCCGAAGCCGACCTTGTGAGCTTCGGTGGTGGCGATCTGTCCGGCGCCGTGACCGATCATGCCGCCGGGGCGACGGTCGGCGTGGGTGCCGACGGCAGCCTCACGGTCAACGCCGACGGCAGTTTCGATTTCCAGGCCGAGTCCGGCTTCGACGGCGCTTTCAGTTTCGACTATCGACTCGAGAACGTGGCCGGCGCCGTGGATGCGACGGTCACCATCGAGGTCCAGCGCCCGGCCGGCGCGGTCGACGACGCCTTCGACGTGCTGGCCGGAGATACCCTCGACACCGGCGGCGGCGCCCTGCTGGCCAACGACACGGGCGTGCCCGCACCGCAGGTCACGGCCTTCGGCGGCGGTGATCTCGGCGGGACGGTCGGCGACAACGCCGCCGGCGACAGCGTCACCGTGGGCGCCGACGGCAGTCTCTCGGTCAGCGCCGACGGTCAGGTCGTCTTCACGCCGGCGACGGGCTTCACCGGTGATTTCGTCTTCGACTACCGCATCGACAATCCGGCAGGCAGCGACACCGCCACGGTCACCGTCACGGTCAACGAAGCGCCGGCGATCACTTCTGCCGACAACACCACCTGTGCGGTCGGGACCGCCTGCGACTTCGCCTTCACCGCCGACGGCTATCCCGACCCCACCATCACGGTCTCCGGTTCGCTGCCGGCCGGCGTGACCTTCAACGCCGGAACCGAGGCGATCGAAGGCACACCGCAGGCGGGCAGCGGCGCGGTCTACACCGTGACCGTCACTGCCGCCAACGGCATCGGCAGCGATGCCGAACAGACCTTCACGCTGACCGTCAACGAGGCCCCGGCCATCACTTCGGCCGACAACCTGGCCTGCGAAGTCGGCGCGGCCTGCGATTTCACCGTCACCGCCGACGGCCATCCCGATCCGACCTTTTCGCTGCCGGGCCTGCCCGCCGGCCTGAGTCTGGACGCCGCGACGGGCGTTCTCTCCGGCCAGGCCGACGCCGGAACGGGCGGCGAGTACAACCTGGTCCTCGAAGCGAGCAACAGCGAGGGCAACGACACCCAGAACTTCACGCTGACGATCGGGCAGCCGCCCGAAATCACCTCGCCGGCCGGCCTGACCTGCCAGGTCGGTCAGGCCTGCAGCCTGACTTTGACGGCGGACGGCTTTCCGGCGCCCGGATTCAGCGTCGCGGGAACGCTGCCGGCGGGTATCGCTTTCGACGGGACCGACACCCTGTCTGGCACGCCCCAGGCGGGCAGCGGCGAAGAGTACTCGCTGACCGTCACCGCCGCCAACGGCATCGCACCCGACGATGTCCAGACCCTGACGCTGACGGTCAACGAGGCGCCGACGATCACCTCTCCGAATGGCGCCACCTGCCGGACGGGACAGGCCTGCAGCGTCCAGTTCTCCGCCGACGGCTACCCCGCGCCGAGCTTCTCAGTGACCGGTGCATTGCCCGACGGCGTGAGCTTCGATGCCGGCACCGGAGCGCTCTCGGGCACGCCCGCGGCCGATGCCGGCGGCGAATACGTCCTCGATCTCACCGCCGCCAACGGCATCGCGCCCGACGCCAGCCAGACCTTCACGCTGACCGTCGAGCAGCCGCCGGCGATCACCTCCGGTGCTGCCCAGACCTGCGCCGTGGGCTCGCCCTGCGATTTCTCGTTCACGGCCGACGGCTATCCCGCACCGACGATCACGCTCGGCGGCACGCTGCCGGCCGGCGTGACCTTCGACGGCGGTACCGACAGCATCGGCGGCACGCCCCAGGCC
>JAZBPT010000070.1:0-3347 GCA_036351755.1 Wenzhouxiangella sp.
GCTGGAAGATTCCGCCGGCGTCTGCTCCTGCGCGGTCGCCGCGGCAGATGCCAGGCACAGCAGCATCGCGGCCAGCGCGACAAGCAGCAGCCGGTGGAGCGAGAGCCAGATTGTCCGGATAGAAGATGGCATCGGCGGCGTGCCCCCCTTTTGGGCGTCTCCGCGGGCGAAGGCCGTTTCGAGCAGCCAGCTTCTATTAGGATGCCCGAATTTGCTAGGCCGCGCAGTCTAATCGAAGGAATTGCCGCAAAAGTGAAGACGGAGCGCAGGGCGGGCAGGGCACCTCAGGCAAGGACGTGATCGGTCCAGATCGATACACCGATGGCGATCAGGACCAACCCGCCGACCAGCTCCGCGCGCCTGCCCAGCAGTTGCCCTGCAATGGGCCCGAGCAGGAAGCCCAGCGTGCTCAGCACGGCCGAGACGCCACCGATGAGCAGCGCCACGCCGGCTTCCACGCCCGAGAAGTTCATGGCCACGCCGATCACTGCGGAGTCCACGCTGGTGGCAAGTGCGGTCAGGCAGGTCATCGCCAGGCGCGACTCGCCGGCGGCGCGCCCGGTCTCCGCCGGGCCTTCGGCGAAGGACTCGACGATCATCTTGCCGCCGATAAAGCCCAGCAGAATCACCGCCACCCAGTGATCGAGCGCCGTCACCAGCCCGCTCAGGCCCGCGGCCAACAACCAGCCCAACAGGCACATCGCGCCCTCGGCCGTACCGAAGATCGCCCCGTTGCGCAGCGCGCGCGCCAGGTTGCCCGAGCGGGAGCCCGCCCCCCGCGCCAGCGAAGCGGCAAAGGCATCCCCCGAAAGCCCCACGGCCGTCAAGCCGATCAACGCACCCGAAAACATCGCGTCCTGGTTCAACCCGTCGCCAAAAGCGGACCGGAATTGTACACTTTTTGGCGTTGACGGTGACCGCGCCGGTCGCAGTCGATTTCCGACCTACCCGCCGTCTCCCCGGCCGGAATCGAAACGGTAACGGTTGCGCCCCGCCGACTTGGCCGCGTACACCGCCCGGTCGGCCCGGCGCAGGATGCCCTCGGCGTCGGTGTCGCAGCCGGCCTCGCACAGGGCGATGCCCAGGCTCGACGAGACGCGCACGATCCCCGACTCGACGCGGATGGGAATGCGCACCGACTCGAGGATGCGCTCGAACACCGACTCGCCCTGCGGCTCGCGCAGGATGATCAGGAACTCGTCGCCGCCCAGGCGGCACACGGTGTCCTCGGCGCGGACCAGTTCCTGCAGCCGCTGCGCCACCGTCTTGAGGACGTGGTCGCCGGCATTGTGGCCGTAGTGGTCGTTGACCGGCTTGAACTCGTCGAGATCCATCATGCACACCGCGAAGGTCGCGCCGGATCGCTGCGCCTGGGCGACGGCGTGGCGCAGACGCTCGTCGGCCATGCGCCGGTTGCCCACGCCGGTGAGCGGGTCGTGATTGGCGATCTTGCCCAGGCGGTGCTCCTGCGCCTTGCGCAGCGTGATGTCGGTCATCAGCGTCACGTAGTGCGACAGGCGGCCCTTGTCGTCGTGAACGGCCGAGATCGACAGTTCCGCCGGAAAGGTCTCGCCGTTTCGCCCCCGGATGAAGACTTCGCCGTTCCAGTGGTCGTCGGCCTCCAGGCCCGAGCGGATTCTTGCCGTCAGGCGCTCGCGGTCCTTTTCGGGCAGGAGCCGGCCGGGCTTTTTCCCGCGGATGGCCTGGCCGACGTAGCCGGTGAGCCGCTCGAAGGCGCCGTTGACGTCGCGAATCGAGCAGTCGATGTTGCTGATGATGATGCCTTCCTGGCTGGTCTCGAACACGCTGGCGGCGGTGCGCACGCGCTCGAGCGCCTGGTGCAGCTCGGTGATGTCGCGGATGTGCCCGTGCCAGGTGATGCTGCCGTCGGGCTGGCTCGACGGCGTGGCATTGCCCTCGACCCAGCGAAGGCCCAACTCGGGGTGCCTGACCCGGTAGACCATCTGCCAGGTGGTCAGCGCTTCGGCCGAGCGCTCGATCGATCGCGACACCTCGTCGAGGTCGTCGGGGTGAATCGCGGCGAAGGCGGGCCCGGAATCGGCGACCACCTCCTCGGGGCTGCAGCCGAAGATCTCCCGCAGCCCGTTGGAGGCAAACGGAAAGTGCGAGCTGCCGTCGGGGCGCAGCCGGAACTGGTAGATCACGCCGGGCACGTTGCTCGACAGCTCGTTGAAGCGCTCCAGCCAGTCATCGCGCTCTTCCTGGGCGCTGCGCCGCGAGGTCACGTCCAGGTGCATGCCGAACATCCATTCGGGCCGGCCGTCTCGCGTGCGCGACATCACCCGGCCGCTGTCGTGCACCCACACCCAGTGTCCGGCCTTGTGGCGCAGCCGCATTTCCATTTCGTAGTGATCAGATTTGCCGCTGAAGTGCTGCTGCAGGCGCTTGTTGCACTCGACCAGGTCGTCGGGGTGGGCCAGCTTCTTCCAGGTGTCGATGGAAACCGGCTCGAGCTCGCCCAGCCGGTAGCCCGCGATCTCCGCCCAGCGCTCGTCGTAGCGGGTCTCGCCGGTCTGGACGTTCCACGCCCAGGTGCCGGCGCGTGAGCCGCGCAGAATGTGCGAAAGCCGCTTGCTGCGCCTGTGATACCGGCGCTTGCTCCGATTGACGACCAGTAGCGCTCCCGAAAGCGCGACCAGCAGGATCATCAGCAGGCCCGGCGTGGCGACCAGCACAGGCACCCGCTGCCAGGCGTCGGTCCAGGCAAGGTCGGACGTGGCATCGGCAGCATCGGCCGCCGGCGCCAGCACGCCCCCCAGGAGAGCAAGGATCACGAGCGCGAATCGCATTCGCGGCTCCACAGGATGAGTGGTCAAGGCTGGATCCCCCTTCGACCGCCCGGCCAGCCACCGAGCAATCATCATTCAAGCCAACTACGAGCTGATTTTGCTCGGAATTCGCCCCCATTCTAGGAAAGATCGATTCCGATGGCATTGATATGCCGCAATTTCAAGATCATTGCCCCACCGAGCCCCTCCGCGCCCAACCGACGCAAAGCGTCATCCCCGAACCCGGAACCCGACGCAAAGCGTCGTCCCGGCCCCCGAGCCGGGACCTCCCAACCGAAGCCGCCACGCGATGGAAGGCCCCGGATCAAGTCCGGGGCGACGGACTTTGCTCCCTGAAACCCAAGCCCGTCGATAGCCAGCCAATGCCCCGCCGCTTACAATACCCCGCTCGCCCCGAAAGACTAGAAAAGCCGTGGATTCCCAGCGCTTCCAACAACTCGCCGACGAGGGCTACAACCGCATCCCGGTCTGGCGCTCGATCGCCGCCGACCTGGACACGCCCCTGTCGGTCTACCTGAAGCTGGCCGACGGGCCCAA
>JAZBPT010000071.1:0-26358 GCA_036351755.1 Wenzhouxiangella sp.
AACGGCGTCGGGGTGATCATCGGCCTTGGCGGCATTGCGGTGCAGTCCAACAATATCGTCGGGCTCGACGGTACCAACCCCGACACGCGCAACGTGATTTCCGGCAATGCCCTGGCGGGCATCCAGCTCAAGGGCAATGTGAGCGACAACCCCATCGTCGGCAACTACATCGGCATGGCCTCCGACGGCGCAACGCCGATTCCCAACGGATACGGCATCCTGTTTACCGAACTGGGGAGCCCGCCGCTCTGGTGGCCGCACAACAGCACCATCGGCGGCCCCTTCGAGGCCGATCGCAACGTGATTTCCGGCAACACGTATGCCGGCATCCTGATCGACTTTGCCAGCGATGCCGCCATTTCCGGTAACTACATCGGATTGACTGCCGACGGCACGACAGCCGAGGGCAACGGCGGCGACGGCATTCGCATGCTCGCCGGCGGCGACAACTACATCGGCCAGCCGGGCCCCGGCCTGGGCAACACGATCAGCGGCAACGGCGGCAATGGGCTGACCCTGCAGGGCGCCCGTACGCGCGTGTTCAACAACAGGATCGGACCGGCGGCCAGCGGTGGTGCCACTCCCGGCAACGCCGGTCACGGCATCGTGATCGAGGATGGGGGCTTCGACTCCGTCATCGGCGGCTCACTTGTGGGCGAATCCAACGTCATCGCTCACAACGGCAGTGACGGGATCGTGGTGGCCGGCACCGGGACCAACGGTCATCGCATCGACGTCAATTCCATCTTTCGCAACGGGGATATCGGCATCGACCTTGCCGGCGGGTCGGAATCGGCCAACGGCCGGACTGCCAACGACAGTGACGACACCGACGACGGGCCCAATCGACTGCAGAACTGGCCCCATATCGCTTCGGCCAGCTTCAGTTCGGGCAGCGGCGACTGGCAGGTGGACTACCGCGTCGATTCGGATCCGTCGGCCACGGGCAGCGGGGCAAGCGTCTTCCCGCTGGAAGTGCACTTCTACCTGTCCGACCAGGATGGCGAGGAAGGCGAGACCTATGTCGGATCCGACACGTTCACGGCAACGGATGCGACCGCCCCGGGTGACAAGAGCATCGTCGTCGGGCCTTCGCCGGCGCCCGGCTCCGGGCAGAAGCTGATGGCTACGGCCACCGACGCCAACGGCAATACCTCGGAGTTCATCGCTCGCGAGGTCTTCGCGACCGGCTTCGTCCTGGACCCGCAGGCCGACATCGATCGAAGCGGTGACGTGCTCGAGGTGCCGCCCGAACCCGATGTGCCCTTGTTCGGGCAAACCAACCTGCCCGAGGGACGACAGATTCGCGTCGAGGTGGCCACCCGTCCCGGTCACGAACCGCTGATCGATCGCGAGCACGTGGTTCAGGTACAGGCGGGACCCAACAACAGCAACAACTGGAACGTCATAGAAGACTTCTCCGGCCTGCCCGACGGCTACGAGCTGGAGGTCTTCCTGCGAACGACCGAGGACGACGAGTTGATCACGCCCGAGGGCGACCCGGTGCCCGTAAGGATTACCGCGCCCTGAGGCATCGGGCCGGGTCGGGGATCACTCGGTCTCAGCGGCTGGGCAAGCCTCCCTGGCGCGAAGCCGGAGTCGCTCCAGGCTGGCCTCGGAGGCGGGACCGTGCAGGTGCGCCAGCGCCGTGCCCGCCCCGTCCACCAGGTAGACGTTGGCTTCGCCGGCGGTGAAGCCGAGGCGTTCGGCGACTTCGCCTTGCCAGTCCAGGGCAATGGGGTCGTCGTCGCTGAAAGACTCACGAGCCATCGAACGGCCAATATCGGGTACGGCCGTGAGGTTGGCAACGCCCACCGACGGGCAGGGCGCGGATTCCAGCGCCCGGCCCCATTCTTCGGCCTGCTGCGAACCGGCCCGGTCGGCGTAGACGATGATGCGGGGCTGGCCGTCGCCCAGGATCGCCTCGGTTTCGTCGAACTGGGTGGGCAGTTCGAGTCGTTGCTGCGCGATCGCCGTTGCGGTGAGCAAGAACACTGTCCCGGCGATTGCGAGATGCCTGGTCATGTTCGCTCCTCGATTTGTGGCCTGAAATGGCGCGCCCGGGAGGACTTGAACCCCCAACCCTCAGGTTCGAAGCCTGATGCTCTATCCAATTGAGCTACGGGCGCTCCGGAGGTGCTGAGAGCTACTGCGCGGCTGCCTGACGGCGTCCGGCGGTGCTCGGAATCCTCATGTATTAAAACATACACTGCGGTTCCTGCGCTCCGGCGGCCACCGTCAGGCAGCCGCTCGCTACGCTCTCAGCACCTCCTCTCCAACTTCACCAACAGAGGACAAAGACAGAGGTCTAGCAGAGAAACGTTCATGCTTAATGTCGCGGAGTGCGCCGCGGACCTTGTGCTCCGGGAGCCACCGTCAGCCGGCCGCTCGCTACGCTCTCAGCGCCTCCTCTCAAACTTTTACTGAGTGCGAGCCAGAGGTCTCCGGCGGTACTCGCGATCCTCATGTACTCAAACGTACACTCCGGTCGCTCCGTTCCGGCGGCCACTGTCAGCCACAAGCTCGCTACGCTCTCAGACGCTCCTTGCAATTTACCACTGCAATGCGGGCAGATAAAAGCGTCCGGCAGCGTAGGTGTGGCGGCTTTCCGCAGGAATGAAGCCAGGCCGGAGTGCCGTTAAACGCGTGCTCGGAATCCTCATGTATTAAAACATACACTGCGGTTCCTGCGCTCCGGCGGCCACCGTCAGGCAGCCGCTCGCTACGCTCTCAGCACCTCCTCTGAAACTTTCACTGAGTGCGAGCCACAGGTTGTCCGGCGGTACTCGCGATACTCATGTGCTCCAACGTACACTCCGGTCGCTCCGTTCCGGCGGCCACTGTCAGCCACAAGCTCGCTACGCTCTCAGACGCTCCTCTACAAATTAACATCGCTTCGGGGCGGCTGAAAGTGGTCTTGTTGCTTGGCTCGACACCACACGATTTGGATCTTCAATCTGATGGCTTCGAAGTTGCCTGTTCTCTTTGGGAGATCAGGCGGAGTTCGAGGCGGGCGATTTCGCGCAGGACGCGGTTGGCTTCGAAGTGGTCGCCCATGAAGCCTCTCAGGAAGGTCATGATCTGGACCAGGATGACGGTGATCACGCCGGACTGGATGGCTTCGACGGGGTCGGTCGTGTGGAACAGCGACCAGAGGGTGAGCACGGCGGCGATGAAGACGACGAGCTGGCCGCTCATGACCACCCACATCACCCAGCCGAGTTTGCCGCGGAACAGGCCGAAGGCCTGCTTGAAATAGCCGGGTTCCCGGTCGAGTTCGGCCATCAGGGCCTCGTCGCGCTCGGACAGGGATTCCTGGATCAGGTCGTCGATCTTGCTCATTTCGTTTCTCCTTCGAGTCGGGCACGCAGCTTTTCTCGCGCGTGCATCAGTCGGGTCTTGACGGTGCCTGGGGCGATGTCCATGGCCGCGGCGATTTCGGCCACGCGCAGGCCCTCGGTGTAGAAAAGCGCCAGCACGGCACGCTGCTGGCGGGGTAGCTCGTCGATGGCGCGGCCGATGGTGGCCAGCTCGGACTGTGTTTCCGGCGCGTTGTCCGTTTCCGCGCCGTGGTGCTCTTCACGCGCCAGTGCGGCCTGGCCGGCGCGGTGGCGCTGGCGGCCGCGGATCGAGCGGGCGCAGCGCCGCGAAACGATGCGGAAGGCCCAGGCGGGAAAGGCCGCCGCGTTGTCGAGTGAAGGCAGGTCGCGCAGGATGTCCGTCCAGGCTTCCTGGGTCGAGTCCGCGGCCAATTGCCGCTCGCCGGTCAGCCGGTGGGCGTGCGCCAGCAGCTTCGGGTGCCACCGTTGGGCCAGCCGGTCCAGGGCCTGGCGGTCGCCGGTCCGGGCGGCGGCTGCCAGGTAGGTGTCGAGGGCTTTTTCCTTTTCGGTTCGCAACGAAACTACGCCTTTGTTCTTCGTTCTTGCCGCTACAGTGTCCCGATCGGCGGAAACGGTTCAATCGAAGGGTGTTATCTTTGCCCGAAAACCACCCCAGAGACACGGAGCAAGACGGGCATGAAACGCGAAGAACTGGTCGACGAAATGTTCAAGCAGGTCGACACCAACAACGACGGCGTACTTTCCAGGGGCGAGTTCGTCGAACTGGTGCGCTGCCTGACGGGCGAACACGGGGTGGGTGTCAGCTCGAAGATCTTCGACGAGTTCGATGCCAACCAGGACGGCGTCATTTCCCGTGACGAAGCCCTCGAGATGATCATCGAGTTCGCTCTGTAGCCGAGGACCGGAGCCGCGGCTTCGCCGGGCCCGACGCGATGGATTGAAGGGCCGACGCCAGGCGCGTAGCATTTCTCGAGGGCATCGGGGAATGCGGCATGAAGCGAATCGTCGTCTGTTGTGACGGGACCTGGAGTTCGGCCGATCGCGAACGCGACGGCGTGCCGGCCCCGACGAGCGTCCCGAGACTGGCCGAAGCCGTGGCCGGGGCCGATTCGCTCGGCGTCGAGCAGCGCGTCCACTACGGGCCCGGCGTGGGCGCCGACGGCAGCTGGCTCTACCGATGGTTCGCCGGCGCGACCGGCTGGGGTCTCTCGGACAACCTCAAGGACGCTTACCGCTTTGTCGTCGAGCATTACGAGCCCGGCGACGAGCTGTTTCTGTTCGGCTACAGCCGCGGCGCGTTCACCGTGCGTAGCCTCGGTGGCATGATCTACAACGCCGGCATCCTCCGGCGTGAGTTCGCCGATCGCGTCGACGACGCCTTCGCGTTGTACAAGTCCCGCTCGCCGCTCGAGCACCCCGATGGCTCGAAGGCCGTGCATTTCCGCGAGCGCTTCAGCTGGGAGCACCGCACGCCGATCCACTTCATCGGCGTTTGGGACACGGTCGGTGCGCTGGGCAATCCGCTGCTGCTGCACAGCAGCCCCCTGAGCCGGCGCGTCCAGTTCCACGACACCCAGCTCGGGCCCACGGTGCGCTTCGCCTATCACGCACTGGCCATCGACGAAAAGCGCCGCCACTTCAAGGCCACGCGCTGGCAGCGTCATCCCGAGGCGAGCGGCCAGACCATGGAGCAACGCTGGTTCGTCGGCGTGCACGGTGACGTCGGCGGCGGCAGCCCCCATGCGGGACTTTCCGATCTCGCCTTCGGGTGGATGGTGCGCCAGGCGAGGCTTTGCGGCCTGGCCGTCGATGGGCTCGAGCTCGCGCCGGACGTGTTGCAGGGACCGGCGCGCAGCCGCCGCGGCCTGTTCCGCTTGATCCCGCCCTGGCACCGCCCGATTGCGGCGGAGGCCGCGTATCGCTCCGGGGAAGTCGTCGACGAGTCCGCAGCGCACCGCTGGCGCGACGACGCCGGGTACCGGCCGCCGAACCTGGGCGCCCACTTCAGGAGCCGGTCCGACAACGACTAACCGATTGGCTTGCCCCGGCACACGGATGCCCGCACCTACTGAGTCTGGATTGGGTTACCACGCCCGCTTGCCGGGCTTGATGGCAAACTATCGGCATGAGCGAAGAAACCGAGCCAACCGAAGCAACCCGGAGCAAAGCGCGCAAGCGTGCGCCACGCCACCCGTCGCGCTGGGCCAGCGAGGGCGTGCTCGTGCTGGCGATCGCCCTGGTCGCCGCCTATGCGCTGCTGCGCCCGGAGCCCGAAACCCTGCCCGATTTCACTGCGTACGAACGCGCCGAGGAGCGCAAGCAGGCCTTCTTCGGCTTCCTGGCGCCCATCGTGGCCTCGGAAAACGAGCGCGTGCTCGAACAGCGTCGGCAGCTGCTCGAGATCGCGCCCAGGGTCACCGACGGCGAACGCCTGCCCTTCCTGGACCGGCGCTGGATGACGAACCTGGCCGCCGAGTACGAGCTGGCCTGGCCCGGCGAGTCGCGCGAGGAGACCCTGGCCTTGCTGCTTCGCCGGGTCGACACGGTGCCGACTCCGCTGGCACTGGTGCAGGCGGCCAAGGAATCGGGCTGGGGCCGCTCGCGCTTCGCCCGCCTGGGCAATAACCTGTTCGGCCACTGGTGCTACGCCCGCGGCTGCGGCATCGTGCCCTCGCGGCGCAACACCGACGCCGCACACGAGGTCGCCGCGTTCGATTCCGTGCGCCAGTCGGTGCGACGCTACATCAACAATCTCAACACCCATCCTTCCTACCTCCCCTTGCGGCGCATTCGGCACGACGAGCGCGAGGCCGGGCTGAAGCCGCGTGCGCTGAGCCTGGCCGACGGCCTGATCCGCTATTCGGAGCGACGCGGGGCCTACGTCGAGGAGATCAAGCAGATCATCCGCGCCAACCGCGAGCTGATCGGGCAGGCGATGAACGAAGGCTCTTCCGCGGGCGCTTCGGCGGCTGCCGCCGGGGGGCCATGATGGTCCTGCGCGCGATTGCCCTGATCCTGGCCCTCGCCGGCGTGGCTTTGCCTGCCGCGGGGCAAGAGCCGCACGGCGTGGTCCTGCTCTACCACCATGTCAGCTCGGACACGCCGCCTTCGACCAGCGTCACGCCCGAGCGCTTCGCGGCGCATCTCGAATATCTCGAAGCGCACGACTACGAGGTCTGGCCGGTTGATCGGCTGCTCGCTACGGTCATCGACGGTGAAGAAACCGTGCCGCAGGACGTTGTCGCGATCACCTTCGACGATGCCTACGAGTCGGTTTACAGAAACGCGCGACCGATGCTGCGCGAGCGCGGCTGGCCCTTTGCGGTGTTCGTCAACACCGATGCGGTCGATGCCGGTCATTCGCCCTACATGAGCTGGGATCAGCTTCGCGACCTGCACGCCGAAGGCGTGATCATCGGCAATCACAGTGCCAGCCACGCCCATCTGATCGCCCGCCAGGAGGGCGAGAGCCGGCAGGCTTGGGCGAAACGCGTGGCCGCGGATCTCCAGCGCGCCGGGCGCCGGATCGTCGAGGAAACCGGCACGGAGCCGGGGATCTTCGCCTACCCCTACGGCGAGGACTCGGCCGAACTGGCGGGGCTTGTCACCGACGATCACGATTTCGGCCTGGCCCAGCGCTCCGGCGCCGTCGGGCCGGTCACCGACCCGCTGTCGGTCCCGCGTTTCCCGATGGCCAGCGGTTTCGACGGCATGGACCGCTTCGAGCTCGCCGTGCGTACGCGCCCCCTGCCTGTGGTCGAGGCCGAACCCGAGCCGCCCGGCGACGGCGTGCGCGGCCCCTTGCAATCGCTGCGGCTGGCGCTGGAAGACGGCGCTTACCGCGCCGCCCAGCTGGCCTGCTATTCCGCCGGCGGCGAGCGGCTGCGGACGACTTTCGACGAGGGCCCGCCCCATCGGGTCGACATCCGGGTCGAGGAGCGCGGCTCGACCGGACGCAACAAGATCAATTGCACCGCACCGGCAAGCGACGGCAGCGGCGACTACTTCTGGTATGCCTTCCAGTGGGTGCAGGATGCCGTGCGCGACTGATGGTGCGCGGCGGTCATTCCTGCGGCAGCGCGGTCTGGGCCTTGCGATTGACGATTCGCACCCAGGGCGCGCCGTGAACCAGGCCCGGCGGCAGCACCTGGATGGCCACCACGATCAGGCCGGCCACCGCGAAGCCCAGCCATTCGGGGGGATCGTTGCCCATCAGGCTGTCGACCAGCGGGATCATGGCCACGCCGGTCTGGGCAAGGAAGCCCAGGTGGCCCTGCGCGCGGGCCTTCAAGGGCGCCGTGCAGTACCAGCAGTCGAGCTTGCTTCCGCTGAAGAGCGCTTCGAGTTCCTGCGGGTGGAGCTTGTGTCCGCAGTCGGGACAGTGATCGCGTGCATCGGTCATCGCGGTCCCCGTACTTGCCTTGCCTGTGCTCATTCTATGCATACGGCAGCGGCTGTTCCAGACACCGGCGGGGCCACGGCCTGATGGAGATTCTTCTCGCCGTCGCGCTGGCCGCGCTGGGCTGGTGGCTGTGGGGCCGCTGGCGCCGGAAGAGGCGTCGAGCCCTTGCCGAGACGCCGCTGCCGGCCCGGTGGCGCGAAATCCTCGAGCGCAACGTGCCGCTCTATCGCGGCTTGCCCGACGAGCTGAAGCGTGAACTGCACGGGCACGTCCAGCTGTTCCTGCACGACAAGACTTTCGAGGGATTCCAGGGCCTGGAGGTCACCGACGAGATGCGCGTGACCATCGCCGGCAATGCCTGCATCCTGCTGCTCAACCGGCCGCACGACCAGTACGCGAATTTCTCCACGATCTATCTCTACCCGAGCACGTTCGTCTCGCAGCACGAAAGCTACGATGGCCTGGTGCAGTCGGTGGGCCGGCAGGCCCGGCTCGGCGAGTCCTGGCACCGTGGCCCGGTCGTGCTCTCCTGGGATTCCGCCCTGGCCGGCAGCCGCGACATCAAGGACGGCCACAACGTGATCCTGCACGAATTCGCCCACAAGCTCGACGATGCCGACGGCGCGGTCGACGGCGCGCCCATCCTGCACCAGCGCTCGCAGTACACCAGCTGGGCGCGGGTGATGCGGCGCGAGTTCGAGCAACTGCAAAGACAAGCCAGCCATGGCGCACGAACCCTGCTGGATCATTACGGCGCCAGCGCACCCGAGGAGTTCTTCGCCGTGCTGGTCGAGACCTTCTACGAGAAGCCGCGCCAGCTCAGGGACAGGCATCCCGAGCTGTACGAAGAAATGCGCAAGTGCTTCCATGTCGACCCGCTCGCCTGGCACGAGGCCATCCGGAAGCGGCGGTGAGCGGCCGGGCCCGGAGCTGCACGTTTCGCTTCTACGAGGAACTCAACGATTTCCTCGCCCCGAAACTGCGTCGCCGGACCTTCGAGCACGGCTTCGACGGCACGCCCTCGGTCAAGGACCGCATCGAATCGCTCGGCGTGCCGCACACGGAAGTCGACCTCGTCCTGGTCGACGGCGAGTCGGTCGACTTCGCCCATCGACTTTGCGGAGGCGAGCGCGTGACCGTCTACCCGGTATTCGAACGGCTCGACATCGCGCCGGTGACGCGACTGCGGCCCGAGCCCCTGCGCGACCCCCGATTCGTCATCGACGTGCACCTGGCCCGCCTGGCGGCCTACCTTCGCCTGCTGGGTTTCGATTGCCTGCATGAGCGGCAGATGGAGGACGAACGGATCATCCGGGTTTCCCTGGCCGATCACCGCATCATCCTCACCCGGGATGTCGGGCTGCTCAAGGACGGTCGCGTCACGCACGGCGCCTTCGTCCACGCGACGCGGCCGCTGGGGCAGCTGGCCGAAATCGTCGAGCGCTTCCAGCTCGAGGCCCTGTACCGGCCGTGGACGCGTTGCATGCTCTGCAATGCCTTGCTGGAGGCGGTCGCCGTATCCGACCTGGACGATGAAGCCCTGCCCCCGGATGTTCGTTCGCGCTTCGATCGCCTGCATCGCTGTCCGGATTGCGGGCGGGTCTACTGGCCGGGCAGTCACACCGAGCGGCTCCGTCGCCGACTGGCGGGGGCGGGAATCGACCTGCCGCCGGCTGCGGCCTGATCCCGTCCGACGATGCCGCTCAGGCCGGCGAACGTTCGGCTGGTTCGATCAGCCAGGTTCGCGCGAACTCCGCGGCGTTTACCGGGCGCCCGAAGTAGAAGCCCTGCACCGAGTCGCAGCCGAGCTCCCTGAGCAGCTCCACCTGCTCGGCGGTTTCCACGCCTTCGGCCAGGGTTTCCAGCCCCAGCGTGCGGGCCATGCCGATGATCGTCGCTACGATGGCCCGCTCGCTCTCGGAGTCGACCATCTTCTGGATGAAGGAGCCGTCGATCTTGAGCTTGTGCACGTTGAACTGGCGCAGGTAGGTCAGCGAGGAGTAGCCCATCCCGAAATCGTCCAGCGCCAGGCCCATGCCCATCTCGCGCAGTGCATGCAAGACCTCCGTCGCGCGCCTGGGGTCGACCGCGACGCTATTTTCGGTCAATTCGACCTCGAGCGCTTCGGGTTCGATGCCGGCCGTTTCGAGAATCTTCGCGATGCGCACGATGAAATCGGGGTGGTCGAACTGCTGGGCGGAAACGTTGATGGCCAGGCGTCCAGGCAGGAGCACACCGGCCGCTCGCCATTCTCGGACCTGGAGGCAGGCATGGCGAGTGACCCACTCGCCCACATCGGTCATCATGCCGCGCTTTTCGGCTATGGGGATGAAGTCGCCGGGCGAGAGCCAGCCGCGCGAGGGGTGTCGCCAGCGCAGCAGGGTTTCGGCGCCGTTGAGCCGACCGCTCGCCAGGTCGAACTGGGGCTGGAAGGCCAGGTGCAGGTCGCCGTTGTCGAGCGCGAGGTCGAGGTCGCGGGCTAGGTTCAGGCGTTCCTCGACCTGCCGCCCCATATCCGCGTTGTAGAAGCTGTACTGGTTGCGCCGGGCCTTGGCCCGCGTCATGGCGATGTCGGCGTGGCGCAGCAACTCGTCGGCGTCGCGGCCGTCTTCGGGGAAACACGCCACACCGACGCTCGCCGAGACGGCGAGCCGGCCATTGGCCATCTCGACCGGAGAGCTGACGATCTCGAGCACTTGCCGGGCCAGGGCTGCGGGATCGTTGGTGGGTGCGGCCAGGAAGAACTCATCGCCGCCGAAACGGGCCAGCACGACGTTGGCGCCGGGCATTTCCCTCAGCCGCGCGGCGGTGAGCTTGAGCAGGTGGTCGCCGGCGGTGTGACCCAGCGATTCGTTGACTTCGCGAAACTTGTCCAGATCCAGGTGCAGGGCGGCGACCTGTTCGCCGTGACGCTGCGCCGATCGCAGGAGCTGGTCGAGCAGGTCAAGGCAGAGCGTGTGGTTGGGTAGTTCCGTCAGCGAGTCGTGCAGCGCCAGGCGCTGGATCTGTCGGCTGGCGTCGACAAGGTCGGAGACGTTGACATAGGCGATCACCACGCCGACGCCGTCGCGCAGCACGGGCGATGCACTTACCGACAACCAGACGCTTCGGCCATCCGGTCGCCGGACCTCCATGAGCTGGTCGCGGATCTCGATGCCTTCGGTCAGGGCGCGAACGCTGGCGAAGCGCTGGGGCTGCATCAGCTGGCCGTCTTCGTCGAAGATTTCCCAGCCCTTGTCATAGCGCCGGGTCAGATGCTCTTCGCGCGTGATGCCGAGCAACTCCTCTGATGCAGGATTGCAATCGATGATGTGCCCGTCAGCATCGGTGATCGTGATGCCGATCGGGACAACGTCGTAAATGGCTTGCAAGCGGGTCCGAACGGCCCTCGCTTCGCTTGACTCACTCTCGTTGATCTGGCCCAAACGCGTTCCCCAGGTTCCCTCGCCTGGCAATCCCCGAGTCCCTTTAGCCGCCTCCTTCTTGGACTCTAGCCGATTACGGGGAGGACTGCCAGCGGGTGTTCGGCGGCTTCGCCGCCGCGTTCTTTCGCTCCTAAAAAAAGAGAGCGCCCGCCGAAGCGGGCGCCCTGTTTTCCATCCCGTGGAGGAGATTGGATGGAAGCCTTACGGCATGATCACGGTATCGATCACGTGAATGACGCCGTTCGACGTCTCGATGTCGGTCTGGATCACGCGGGCGTTGTCGATCATTACCGTGTCGCCCTCGACCTTGATGTCGACCGTCGAGCCCTGAACGGTTTCGGCTTCGGACAGGTTGACTACGTCGGCGGCCATCACCTTGCCGGCGACCACGTGATAGGTGAGTACGTTGGTCAGCGCTTCCTTGTCGGCCAGCAGGGCGTTGAGGTCGGCCTCGGGAATCTTGGCGAAAGCCTCGTCGGTCGGCGCGAAGACCGTGAACGGGCCTTCGCCGGACAGGGTTTCGACCAGGCCGGCTTCCTGCACGGCGGTCACCAGGGTGTCGAACTGGCCGGCGGCCACCGCCGTTTCGACGATGTTCTTTTCTTCCTTCATGCCGTAGCCACCGTCCTTCTTGCCGTGATCGTCGGCGGCCAGGGCGGTAGTGGAAGCGGCGAGGAACAGGCCGGCGCCGGCCAGGGTCATCATGTTGCGAATGTTCATGCTTGATCTCCGGTTGGTTTGAGTCACTCGCCTCGTTCGGCGATGGGCGCAATCATGCGCCAGGGGCATCAACGCGGAATCAAATAAAAATGAAGGAGTTGTGTCGCTTGTGTGAGTAAAGGATCAACGCCCGGCGTCGATCCTTGCCAGCAGTTGCCTGGTGTCGGTCACGGCCGGGTGGGAAGCGTCTTCGTGGAGCTGCCGGTAGGTATCGAGAGCCTTGCGGGCGTAGTCGGCCGCCTTTTCGAAGTCGCGGCTCTGGAAGTGCAGTTCGGCGAGTGTCCGGAGGTTGTCGGCCACGTGGTGATGGCGTTCGCCGAGCTCGTCGCGGTTCATCGACAGGGCCCGCTGCAGGAGGTCGAGCGCGCGCTCGTGGTCTCCGAGCACCATGTGCGTGGCGCCGAGGTTGCCGAGCACCAGCGCGATGTCGTGGTGTGATTCGCCGTAACTGCTGCGATAGATGTCGAGCGCGTTCTCCAGCAGGTTCAGCGCTTCGGCGTGTTGGCCGTCGGCGCGCGCGACGCTGGCCATGGCGTTGTAGAGCACGGCCACGGAAGGGTGGTTGTCGCCCATCACGCCCTGGCGGATGGCCAGGGCCTGCTCGTAGTAGTCCCTGGCCTGGTCGAAGCGTTCGAGGTTGGCGTTGGCCCAGCCCATCTGGTAGAGCACGCTGGCCACGGCCGGATGCTCCGGCCCGAAGGCATTGCGGCGAATGGCGAGTGCCTCGCGAAAGGCGGGCATCGCTTCCTCGGCCTGGCCGGTCTGCACCAGCAGCGAGGCGAGATTGGTCAGCGAGAAACTGGTGGTCGGGTGGTCCTCTCCCAACACCCGCCGGCGCAGGACGATGGCGCGGTCATAGTAGTCGCGGGCCATTTCGTGGCGATCGATCGTGGCATAGAGCAGCGCGAGATTGTTGTAGGACTCGGCCAGCTCGGCGCTTTCGGGGTTGTGCTCGCTTCGGATGGCCAGGGCGCGTTCGAGCAGTTCCCCGGCTTCCTCGAGGTTGCCCAGCGAATACAGCGTCAGGCCCAGGCCGTTCATGAAGCGCGCGCGGACCGGTGGTGCTTCGCCTTCGACCAGCGCCAATGCCCGACGGTGCGCCTGCTCGGCTTCCCGGTAGCGTCCTTGCGAGCCGAGGGTCTCGGCGCGCATCGCCCACGCTTCGGCCCGGGCCACGGGCGGCGCATCGGGGTCGTTTTCCAGCACCTCGACGGCTTCGCTGGCCAGCCGACCAGCCTGTTCGTAGTCGGCCAGGCCGCGATGCACTCGCGCCAGCAGCCGGTACATCTCCGCCTGCACCTGGGGCGTCTCGCGCAGCACCCGGATACGTTCGGCGCCGCGATCGACCAGGTCGCGGGCGGTCAGTTCGCGGTTGCGGGCGAGCCAGGGATCGGCCTGCTCGAACAGGCCGACCAGGAATTCGCTGACGCGCTCGGTCTTGCTGGCCTCCAGCTGCGCACGGTCGCGCTCCAGCGCCGCCTGGCGCGCCTGCCAGCTGGTACCGGCCAGGCCGAGTACCAGCAGCACGCCGGCCAGGGCGCTCAGGCCCACCGCGAATGGATTGCGCTGCATGAAGCGAGCGGCCACATAACGGCGGGAAGGCTCGCGCGCGAGCACCGGTTCGCAGCGGCGGTAGCGCTCGATGTCGCGAATCAGGTCGGCGGTGGAGGGATAACGGTCTTCCGGCGAAGTCGCGGCGGCGGTGGAGATGATCGCGGCCAGGTCTTCGCGACGCGCGCAGTCGCGCCCGAGCCGGGCGGCCAGAGCCTGGGTGTTGCCGGCCAACTCGGGATCGAAACGCTCGCCGGTTAGCATCCAGTACAGCAGTGCGCCCAGGGACCACAGGTCGGATTGCGTGGACACTGGTTCGCCGGCCCGCAGTTCGGGCGCCGACCAGGCCGGCGTGAGGGCGCGGACGCGGTTGTGCGGTTCTTCCTCCTCGCCGGCGAGCAGGCGCGCGACGCCGAAGTCGAGCAGGCGCACGCGCCCGTCTTCGCCCACGCGTACGTTGGCCGGCTTGATGTCGCCGTGCACGACGCGGCGCTGGTGGGCGTGGTTGACCGCTTCGGCCAGGCGCAGGAACTGCGCCAGGCAGGCTGCCGCGTCGCCGCCGTGTTCGTCGCGGCAGCGGTGGAGGTCGCGGCCGCTGATCCACTCCATGACCAGCCAGGCCTGGCCGTCGTCGGTGGTGCCGCCGTCGAGGATACGGGCGATGTTCGGGTGGTCCAGGCGGGCCAGGAGTTGCCGTTCGACCGTCAGGCGGCTGCGCAGGCGGCGATCGCGCCGCACGCGAATGACCTTGACCGCGGCGTCCATGCGGAAGGCGCCGTCAGCCCGCTCGGCCCGATAGACGTGACCCATGCCGCCACGGCCGACCAGGCCGGTCAGGCGCCACGGCCCCAGGCGCGTGCCCGGCGGAAGCTCGGGATCCTCGCCGTCGAGCTCGCTGACGGCCGAATCGGCCACTTCCCGGATCATGGCCTCGAGGTGTTCGGCCTTGTCCGACAGGGCCTCGAGCAGCGGACCCAGCCACTGCGTCAGTCTCGGACAGCGCCGTGCCAGGCGCCGCAGGCGTTCGGCACGCGCTTCCTCGTCGAGTTCCAGCAGGCGCTCGAACTCTGCATCGAGAACGCGGCGGCGAAGTGGCGTGAGTCGCCCGGCCCGGTGATTCATGGACGGAGCCTTCCCGGTTCGGGCGTCAGGCCGGCGAGCGCTGGCACGGGTCGACCGCCCGGCCGTCAGGGGCAGCCCGGTGGTCGCTGGAAACCTCCCTCGTGCCCTGCCAGGCAATCATGTCGAGGGCTGGCAGAGCCATGGCATGGACCGCCAAGGTGAAATGGACGCCGCTCATACCGCATTCCTCCCCGAATGGATGGTGGTCGCGAACCGAGCGGGTCCGCGCTTGGCCAGTGCCGGTGTCCCCCGGCCGGCCTGCAATCGATACTAGCACGCGGCCTGCGCCGGCCCGCCCTGGCCAGTGACTTCCTGCCCATGTGCGCGCCACGGCGGCCTGCTATAGTCCGCCGACCCAATCGTGGTATCAGACCAAGGAGTCGATCAGTGCGAATTACCCGGACTTGCCTGCTCGCGGCACTGGCGGTGGCTTCCACCGCGGTGGTCGCCGACGAGCCCACCCGCATGCTCAGCCATCCCGCCGTTTCGGCCGATCACCTGGCGTTCGTCTATGCCGGCGACCTGTGGGTGAGCGACCGCGACGGCAACGACGCCCGCCGCCTGACCACCGCGGCGGCCGAAGAGAACAACCCCTATTTTTCGCCCGACGGGGAGCGCATCGCCTTCGCCGCCGAATACGAGGGCAACACCGACGTTTACGTCATTGCCGTTGCCGGCGGCCAGCCGCAGCGTCTGACCTGGCATCCCGGCGCCGATATTCCCGTGGGCTGGAGCGCCGACGGCGAGTCCGTGGCCTTCGCCTCGCGCCGGGAAACCGATCACGGCCGCTCGGCCCAGCTGTGGCACGTTCCGGTCGGCGGCGGTGCCCCGGCCAGGCAGATGGAGGCGCGTTTCTTCCGTGGCCGCTGGGACGCCGAGGGCGAGCGCCTGGCCTACATCGATCACGGCCCGGCCTACAACGGCCTCTACGGCGGCTCGGCCGGCTGGCGCGGCTACCGCGGCGGCACCACCCCGTCGGTCCGCATCATCGAGCCCGGTGACGGCGAGGTGATCGACATTCCCGGCGAGCGCGTCAACGACATCCAGCCTTTCTGGATGGGCGAGAAGGTCGTGTTCATCTCCGACCGTCACGACAAGCGCCTGAACCTGCACGCCTTCGATACCGAAAGCGGCGAAATCGAGCGCCTGACCGACCAGGCCGACTGGGACGTGCACTGGGCCGACGGCGTCGGCAATCACGTCGTGTTCGAAGCCGGTGGCGAACTGCACGAACTGGACCTCGAAAGCGGCGATCGCCGCACGATCGCGATCTCGATCAACCCCGACCTGCCCCAGCAGCGCACGGAATGGACCAGCGTGCAGGGCAACATCGAGCGCGTCGGCATCTCGCCCAACGGCAAGCGTGTGCTCGTCACCGCCCGCGGCGAGGTCTTCACGGTACCCGTCGAGCACGGCTCGACCCGCAACCTGACGGTCACCGACGGCCAGCGCGAGTACCCGGCGCTTTGGTCGCCCGAAGGCACCGGAATCGCCTGGATCGTCGAGTCGCTCGAAGGCCAGGAGCTGGTCGTTGCCGACCAGCACGGCGAGGAGATCGCGCGCCACGAGCTCGGCCCGGACTTCTACACGCTCGAAGCCTGGGACGCCGAGCAGGGCCGGATCGCCTACTCGGATAACGGCATCAGCCTGTTCGCGATCGACCTCGACGACGGCGATCGCACGCGCATCGACCAGTCGGCCCGCATGGCCGGATTCGACGTCGCCTTCTCCCCCGACGGCCGCTGGCTGGCCTACACGCTCAGCGGCGACAACTACCTGAGCGACCTGATGGTGCACGACTTCGAGTCGGGTGAGTCGACGCGCGTGAGCGACGGCATGGCCGACGTGGCCTCCCCGGCGTTCAGCCGCGACGGCAAGTACCTGTTCATGGCCGCCTCGACCAACGCCGGCCCGGTGCAGTTCGGGCTGGACATGTCGACCCAGGAGCGGCCTTACCGCGCGGGCATCTACGCCCTGGTCCTGGCCGAGGATGCCGAATCGCCGCTGGCGCCGCGCACCGGCGACGAGGAAGCCGCCGAGGAAGGCGGTGAGGGCGACAACGGCGACAAGGCCGACAACGGCAAGGACGGGGAAGAAGCCGACATCGAGGTCCGGATCGACTTCGACGGCCTGGCCGAGCGAATGGTCGCCCTGCCGGTGGCCAAGGGTAACTATCGCGACCTGCAGGTGGCCGGCGACGGCAGCCTGTTCTGGATGCGCTACCCGCAGCCGGGTTCGACCGTGGAGATGCCCGGCGAGAGCAACACCGACGAGAACCGGCTGATGCGTTTCGATTTCGACAAGCGCGAGGCCTCGACCGTCTACAGCGGGCTCAACGGCTTCGACATCAGCGCCGCCGGCAGCCACCTGCTGATCTATACCAACGGCTCCGTCCAGGTGGCCGAGGCCGGCGAAAACATCGAGCCCGAAGCCGTGGACCTGTCGGGCCTGCGCATGCAGATCGACCCCGAGCAGGAGTGGGCGCAGATCTTCAATGAGGGCTGGCGGATGCAGAAGGAGTACTTCTACGCCGACAACCTGCACGGCCTGGACTGGGATGCGGTCTACGAGCAGTACCGACCGCTGGTTGACCACGTCGGCCGCCGCGAGGATCTCAACGCCCTGATGGTCGAAATGATCGCCGAGCTGCATGCCGGCCACAATCGCGTCGGCGGTGGTGACGTCCACAGCGAGTCCGGCCCAGGCGCCGGCCTGCTCGGCGCCAATTACGTCGTCGACGACGGCCGCTGGCGCATCGAGCGCATCTACACCGGCGAGTCCTGGAACGCGTTCCTGCAGGGGCCGCTGGCCCAGCCGGGCAACGAGGCCCGCGAAGGCGAATACATCCTGGAAGTGAATGGCCGTGAGGTGACCGCCGAGGACAACCTCCACGAGCACCTCTACAACACCGTCGGCCAGCAGGTCATCCTGACCGTCGGGCCCGATGCCGAAGGCGACGACTCGCGCGAGATCGTCGTCGAGCCGGTCGACAGCGAGGGCGAGCTGCGCCTGTGGGCCTGGGTGGAAGCCAACCGCAAGGCGGTCGACGAGGCCACCGACGGTCGCGTGGGCTACGTCTACCTGCCCAACACCGCCGGCGCCGGCTACACCTTCTTCAACCGCATGTTCTTCGCCCAGCTCGACCGCGAGGCGATCATCATCGACGAGCGCAGCAACGGTGGCGGCCAGGCGGCCGACTACATCGTCGAGGTGCTCTCGCGTCCGCACCTGTCGAACTGGGTGTATCGCCACGGCGAGATGTCGCGCACGCCCTTCGGCACCCTGCACGGTCCGAAGCTGATGATGATCGACCAGGACGCCGGCTCCGGCGGCGACTACCTGCCCTACGCCTTCCGCGAGTTGGGAATCGGCCCGCTGCTGGGCACGCGCACCTGGGGCGGGCTGATCGGTATCTACGCCAACCCCGGCTTCGTCGACGGCGGCACCATGACCGTGCCGCACTTTCGCTTCGTCGATGCCGACAACCAGTGGTCGGTGGAGAACGAGGGCGTGGCGCCCGATATCGAGGTCGAACTCGATCCGGTGGCCACCAACAACGGCAGCGACAGCCAGCTTCAGGCCGCCATCGAACAGATCATGGCGATGCTGGAAGACTACTCCGACGACATCCCGGACGAAGCGCCGCCGCTGCCCACCGAACTCGGTCAGTAAGCGGGTCGCCCGACCCCGCAAACGAAAAAGGCCCCGGACTCCGGGGCCTTTCTCGTTTCAGCGCGGTTGATGTGCCGGTTCAGCCCAGCGGGCGGCCCGTGAGATCCGTCCAGGCGGCTTCGCCCCACTCGACCAGCAGGCCGTCGCGGAAGATCAGCGGCGTGGTCTCGTCGCGGGTGGTCATGCCGTCGCCCTCGCGGCGCTGGGTGCGGTAGAACAGCACGCGGTAGTCGCCGTCGTCGAATTCCATCGACTCCGAGAACTCCGGCGTGCCCAGGCGCGAGCGGACCGTCTCGAGGGTCATGCCGGTCTCCAGGCGCGAGATCGCTTCGCGATTGCTGCGCTCCATCTCCTGCCAGTCGGCTTCGCGGTCGGCCTTGACGTCGCCGACGGCGACCACGCAGCCGCTCAGGGCGGGAATGGCCAGGGCCAGCGCGATGGCCGGTAGGGTCTTTCTCATCGGTGTTCCTCCGGTTGGTTGTCAGTATCAGGACGTTACGCATTGTTCCCGCGACGTCCGCCGCGCGCCAGAGCCAGAAGTCATGCCCTTGGGTCGGCGCGGTGTCGACTGCATGTTCATGGCAGGGCCACATCGAGTGGTTACCATCTTCACTCCCCAAACCGACGAAATCAGGAGGCAAGAGTCATGACGACACTGCTCCGCTTTGGCGGTCTTCTGGCCGCGCTCGCGTTCTCCGGCAGCCTGCTGGCGCAGGACTGCGAGCTCACGATCGACAGCAACGACCAGATGAAGTACGACAAGGAAGAGCTGACGGTCAGCAGCGAGTGCTCGGAAGTCACGCTGACGCTGACCCACAGCGGCCGGATGTCGGTCGAGCAGATGGGGCACAACTGGGTGCTGGCCGAAAGCGGCGACGTCCAGGCCATCGCGCGCGACGGCATCTCGGCGGGGCTGGAGAACGAGTATCTCAAGCCCGGCGATGAACGGGTCATCGCGGCCACCGAGCAGATCGGCGGCGGTGAATCGACCACGATCACGTTCAGCGTGGACGGGCTCGAGCCGGGCGGAAGCTACGAGTTCTTCTGCTCCTTCCCGGGCCACGTGGCCATGATGCGCGGCGACTTCATCATCGAATGACGCCGTGATCGATCGGGGCGCCCGCGCCGCGGGTGCCCCTTATTCCTCCGACTTCCCGTTCAGGGCTCCTTGCGCAGGATGACGTAGTCCCAGGTCGGTTTCGACAGGTAGCCCTGCTGCGCTTCGGCCTCGAACACCTCGCGGGGCACACCAACAGCGCTCGCTTCTTCCCAGTCGATCAGCGAGTCACCGTTCTGGTCGACCTGCTCGAACTCCGGCAGGTCCTCCGGCAGCTGGTCGGAATAGTCCTTCGTGTATTGCTGCGCGGCCAGCGGGGCCGACAGGATCGCGACGGTCAGTGCGATGGATGCGGCTTTGAGGTTCATGATGCTTCTCCTCTTGCGGGCTTGGGTGATCGGTTCGGCGGGCAGGGTAACGGATCAGGCGCCCAGTTCGATCAGGACGGCCAGGATCAGCAGGGTGATGACGGATGCGGTGATGCCCATGCGCATGCGCCGATACCAGCCCGGCTGGGCTTGCCGGACCCACAGGTACTCGGCCGTCCAGTGCAGCGCGAAGAGGACGGCGAGCAGCAGGGCTGCGGAAACCGCCGGCAGCAGAAATGCCGGCAGCGCCGCCAGCACGAGCACGATGCTGGCCACCAGCGGCGCTTCGGATTCCTGGGGCTTGTCGAGCGCCACCACCCAGAGCGTGCCGCCCATGAAGGCCAGGATGAGAACGCCGTAGCCGATCAACAGTTCGACCAGCCACTCCGGCGCGCCGGTCCAGGCCACCAGGGTCCAGGCGGCGAAGGGCAGGACACCGGCCCAGCCCAGGATTCTTGCGGTTTGTTGCCTGTTTCTCATCGGACGCGGCCCTCCAGTGATGACGCCGAGCACGCCCGACAGGATATCGTCGTGGTCGGGTCATGCCGTTCACGGCATGTTCGACGACCACCCCCATGGGGTCAAGAAGGAGACGGTCGCTGACGCCAACGACGGCAATCGGTCGCGGCGCGCTCACCACCTTGGATTAGAATAAGCGGTTGCTCATGCAGTCTGATCGCGGTGTCCGAGTTTCTCGCCTTCTTCGTGCCCTGGGAGTTCAGCTGGCTGGTCCAGTTCAGCGTCTGGGGCGCCCTATTGCTGTACTTCAACGGCCTGCGCAAGACGCCGGCCGGCGAGCTGCCGGGCTACGCGCCGATCATCGGCTTCGTGCTGGGCGTGGTTCTGATGTACCTGGTCACGCAGACGCGTTTCGACTACTGGTCTCAGTACATGTTTTTCGTCCACCGCGGACAGCATTTGGTGCTGCACCACCTGGCGCCCTTCCTGATCGCGCTGGCGATGCCGGCGCCGGTGCTCGCCCGCGGTGTGCCCGGCCGCTTACGCGGATGGTTCACTCGGCAGCGCTGGCTGCGCTCGATCTGGGTGCCGGTCTACCGCGGGCTGCAGCAGCCGGCCATCGCCTGCATCCTGTTCGTGGGCCTGATCGCCTTCTGGCTGACGCCGGAGATTCATTTCGACGCCATGCTCAACGTGACCCTCTACTGGGTCATGAACTGGTCGATGGCGCTCGACGGCCTGTTGTTCTGGTGGCTGATGTTCGATCGCGGGCGCGGCGGCATCACGCCACGGCTCGGTTACGGCACACGCGTGCTGCTTCTGTTCGCGGTGATGGTGCCCCAGATCATCATCGGGGCGAGCATCACCTTCGCCGACGCCAACTGGTTCGAGGTCTACGCCGTTTGCGGCCGCGCCTGGCCGCTGGACCCGATGACCGACCAGCACATCGGCGGCCTGATCACCTGGATTCCGGCGGCCATGATGAGCGTCGTCGGCGCGCTGGTGATCCTGCGATTCTGGATTTACGACGACGCGGCGCGCCACGCCGCCCGCACGGCCGCGACCCGGGCCTGATTAGAGACCGCATCAGTAAAGGAGAAACGCCATGAAAATCCTGTCCGGCATCGTGCTGGTCATCGTGCTGCTGGCCGGCGCGCTCTGGTGGGTGGCCGACATGCAGCCCGCCGAGCCGATCGAGATCGACAATCCCCGCGTGCGCCTCGTGCCCGGCGGCGCGCCCATGGCCGGCTACTTCACGCTTGCCAACCACACCGATTCACCGGTTCGCCTGGTGTCGGCTTCGTCGGAGGCCTTCGGTCACGTGATGATCCACCGCACCGTGGTCTCCGCCGACGGCAGCGCGCGCATGGCGCACCAGGACGAGGGCGTACTGGTCGGCGCCGGCGAGACCGTCGAGTTCAAGCCCAAGGGCCTGCACCTGATGCTCATGCGCGCCCGGCGCGAGCTGGAAGTCGGCGAGGCCGTCGAGATCGTGCTGGGCTTCGAAGGGCTCGAGCCCGCCGAGCACACCGTTGTCTTCACCGTGGTGCCGGTGACCTCGTCATGAAGCCGGTGCGCCTGGCGCTGACGGCGGTGATGCTGCTCGGGCTGGCCGCCTGTGCCGACGAGGGCTGGAACGGCAAGTCCATCGAGGGCCTGATGCCGGAACTCGAGTTCGAGCTCACCGCCGAGACCGGCGAGACGGTCACCGAATCGGAGTTCGCCGGCCGGCCCGTGGCGATGTATTTCGGTTTCACGCACTGCCCCGACATCTGTCCGACCACGCTCGCGCGCCTGGTCGCGGCGGTGCGCCGCCTGCCCGAGCCGATGCAGGAAGAACTGCAGCTCGCTTTCGTCAGCGTCGATCCGCAGCGCGACGGCCCGCAGCAGCTCGCCGACTACACCGACGCCTTCAGCGAGCGCATGCTGGGCCTGACCGGCACGCAGCGCCAGCTCAAGGCGCTGACGCGGCGCTACCGCACCACCTACGGTTACGACGAGGAGCGCGCCGACGGCAGCTACAACGTCAGCCACAGCTCCGCGATTTTCGTGTTCGATGCCGCCGGAGAGCCGCAGCTGATGCTGCTCGACAGCCTCGGCGTGGCCGAAATTGCCGCCGACCTGGAGAAGCTCCTGGCCCGACGCGCGGAAAACGCCGATAGCGCTTGATTTGCGGGCGATTCTGGGGTATAAAGTCCGGCTCGATTGCAACCAAACCAATTTTCAGGAACATTCGTCATGTCCCGAGTGTGTCAGGTGACCGGCAAGCGCCCGCTGGTCGGCAACAACGTCTCCCACGCCAACAACAAGACCAAGAAGCGGTCGCTGCCGAATCTGCACAGCCACCGGTTCTGGGTCGACAGCGAGAATCGCTGGGTCAAGCTGCGCGTTTCGGCGAAGGGTCTGCGCATCATCGACAAGAACGGCATCGACAAGGTCCTCGCCGACCTGCGTGCCCGCGGCGAACACGTTTAAGGAGCGTCATCATGGCCAATAGCGCGCGTGACAAGATTCGAATGGTTTCCAGTGCCGGCACCGGTCACTTCTACACCACCGACAAGAACAAGAAGAACACTCCGCACAAGCTGGAGATGAAGAAGTACGATCCGGTGGTGCGCAAGCACGTCATGTACAAGGAAGCCAAGATCAAGTAAGCGGCTTTCCGCTCACTTCGATTTTGCCGAAGCGCCGGGCCCCGCCCGGCGTTTTTGCGTTGAGGCGGCGGCTTTACCGCCGCGTTTGTTGGCTCCTTGGTTTGTTGGTTTTTTGGTTTCGGCGCTTCTTGCATTGGGGGCTCGGGGGAGGCTCGCGCCACCGATCGCGGTCTGGAGGCCGCTCCTACTGCAACCACAGGCAACGCCCCGACCAACGCCCCCGAAGTGTCGAGACCTCCACAGTACCCGGTGGCACCGGGCCTGCCCAAGCTCCTGACGCCCAAGGCGCCGAACCAAAAAACCAAAACACCAAAAAACCAAGGAGCCGAGCCGCGCAGCGGCTCTTTCGCTCAACCCTTCCAGGTATGCACGCGCCCGAACAGCTCGTTGGTGCCCCAGATCCCGGCGCGCATGGCCTCGAGTTCGAGCACCTGCGAGTGGTCCACGAACAGGTTCACCTCCGGCCCGAAGGTCTTGATGTACCAGGCGTAGACCTCGGGGTCGGCGGCTTCGAAGACCGCTTTGTCCAGTCCGATGCCTTCAGCGAGCTCGGAGATGATGTCGGTGCGCCACTCGCGCACCTGCTCGGTGATGCCTTCGGACTCGACCATGATCCGGTAGGCGCCGGCGTCGAGGTGGCGCTTCGCCTCGCGGATGGCCTGGGCCGGGTCCTGCAGGCCCTGGGACTCGAGTTGCTCGACGCTGCTGGTACCGCCCGCGCCGAATTGCACGTTGATTTCCGGCTTGGCCTTCAGGCCGTGCTTGATCACGCGCTCGGTCAGGCGCACCAGGTCGTCTTTCGGCATGGCCAGGAAGCCGCTGGAGACTTCCACGATATCGAAGCCGAGGTGGCGGCATTCGGCCAGGTAGTCGTCGACCTTGTCCGGGCAGCGCACGAGGACGTGCTCGATGAATCCGCCGGTCGAGACCATGACCTCGTTTTCGTGGCACAGCGCGATGATCTCGGCCAGCGACTCGCGCGGCATCAGGCTGAACGACCCACCCGAGAACTTGAGAATGTCGACATAGGCGCCGCAGGTCTCGAAGATGTCGGCCAGGCGCCGCCGGCCGACCGGATCGTAGTACGGCCCGCGCATCTCGGTGATGCCGCGTTCGCGCGGCTTGGCATCGCGTTCGTTGATCGGCAGAAAGTCGAAGGCGCGTTCGGAACGACTCATGGAAACCTCCTTCGTCTTTCGAGACGTTCTACTCCATTACCTCCGGGGGAGCGGCGGGTGTTTCAAGCAGCCGGCCTTGGGTGAGCGCGGGACCGGGCGCTACAATGCCGACTTCCCCACCCGTGTCGCCTGTCCCATGCCCGACCACCTGATCCGCGGCAACCGTGCCTGGGCCGAGGCCATCCTCGCCGAATCCCCCGAGTATTTTCATCGCCTGGCGGCGGTCCAGAAGCCGGACTACTTCTGGATCGGCTGCGCCGACTCGCGCGTGCCGGCAAACGTCATCACCAACCGCGATCCCGGCGAAATCTTCGTCCACCGCAACGTGGCCAATGTCGTGCACCCGGCCGACCTCAACTTCCTCTCGACGCTGGAGTTCGCCGTCGAGGTGCTGGGCATCGGCAAGATCATCGTGTGCGGGCACTACGGCTGCGCTGGGGTGAAGGCGGCTTCGGAAGATATCGTCCACGGCCTGGCCGACCACTGGCTCGAGCCGATCCGCCGCATTGCCCGGCGCAAGAGCGAGGAACTCGATGCCCTGGGCGAGGACCATGCCCGTCTCGACCGCCTGGCCGAACTCAACGTCGTCGACGGCGTCGGCCGCGTGGCCGAATCGCCCATCCTGCAGCGCGCCTGGCAGCGCGGTATGCACATCGAGATCCACGGCCTGATGTACGGCCTCGAGGACGGCCTGCTGAAGAACCTGGAGTGTTCCGTCGGTCACGCCGGCTGAGCCAGTCGGTTCAAACCAGGCCTCTCTCGGCCAGGGAGACGACCTCGCCGTCGCCGACGATGAAGTGATCGAGCAGGCGGATGTCGACGAGTGCCAGTGCGTCGCGCAGTCTTCGCGTGATGGCCAGGTCGGCCTGGCTGGGCTCGGCGATGCCGGAGGGATGATTGTGGGCCACGATCAGCGCGGCCGCCCGCCGCGCCAGCGCTTTCTCCACCACCACGCGGGGGTGGACATGGGCCGAGTCGATCGTGCCGGCGAACAGCTCGTCGAAGGCGATCACCCGATGGCGGGTATCGAGGTGCAGCGCACAGAAGGCTTCGTGCGGCCGATCCCGCAGGGCCGCCCGCAGAAACTCCCGGGTCGCCTGCGGGCTGGTCAGCGGCTGGCCGCGCTCGAGGTTCTCGCGCAGGTGCCGGCGCGCCATCTCCAGGGCCGCCTGTAGCTGGGCGTACTTGGCCGGGCCCAGTCCGGGGGTGTCGCACAAGGCGTCGACGTCGGCTTCCAGCAGTCCCCTGAGTCCGCCGTGGCGACCGAGCAGGGTGCGGGCGAGGTCCAGCGCGGACAGGCCGCGGGCACCGGTGCGCAGCAGGATGGCGAGCAACTCGGCGTCGCTCAGCCCCGCCGGGCCACCGGCCAGCAGGCGCTCGCGAGGGCGTTCGGTCATTGGCCAGTCGGCGATTCGCATGGTAGTTCTTCAAGTATGGTCACCGGGGCGTTATTCTGGTCGGCAAGCACGGGCCGCTGGAATCGGCCCATGACCCGCTCCCGCGTAGGAAATCGACTCGAAGTTACTAACGAGATCATGATTGACTAGACGCTCAGAGCGTCGGACGCGTTTGCCGGCAAGGCGCGCGAGTGCAGGCATAGTGGGGCTATGTCAAGCGAGCGCAACGCAGCGGGCAAACGCGTCCGGCGCTCCCTTCGGGCTTGACTGTCAGCGCCTGTGGCTGCGTTCCAGATGCTTGATGTAGACTCACTACACCAGCGCATCGGCGCCTTGCCACAAGCGCTGACAGACGGAAGCTGAGTGTCTAGTCAATCATGATCTCGTTAGTATGAGCACGCTGCAAGGAAAGAAGCTGCTGGTCGGTGTAACCGGGGGCATTGCCGCTTACAAGGCGCCCGAGCTGGTGCGACGCCTGCGTGATGCCGGCGCGGAGGTGCGCGTGGTCATGAGCGCAGGTGCGGAGGCCTTCATCACGCCGCTGACCCTGCAGGCCGTGAGCGGCCATCGCGTTCGCACGCACTTGCTCGACCCCGAAGCCGAGGCCGGCATGGGGCATATCGAGCTGGCCCGCTGGGCCGACGAGATCCTGGTGGCGCCGGCCACCGCGCACGCCATCGCCCGCTTCGCCGCCGGCCTCGCGGACGATCTGCTCTCCACCCTGGTGGTCGCCACGGAGGCCCGGATCTGGCTGGCGCCGGCGATGAATCGCGTGATGTGGGCTTCGCCTTCGGTGCACGACAACTGCGCGCTGCTCGAATCGCGCGGCGTGCGCATCCTCGGGCCCGGTACCGGATCGCAGGCCTGCGGCGAGCAGGGCCAGGGCCGGATGCTGGAGCCCGAAGAAGTGGTGGCGGCCCTCGGCGGTAGCGCCGGCGCGCTTTCGGGTCGACGCTTCGTGGTGACCGCCGGGCCGACGCACGAGCCGCTCGATCCGGTGCGCTTCATCGGC
>JAZBPT010000072.1:0-2781 GCA_036351755.1 Wenzhouxiangella sp.
GACGATTTGCTTTCCGGGCGTCACCCACGGTTCAGTTTGCTGAGGTGCGTCCCCCTACTGCCAACGCCAACACGCAAGCCCCCAGCACTTTGGCAAGTTGCGCCAGACGCCCGGAATTTTCTCCTGAAAGCCTGCCTCTCCGGCAGGCTTTTCTTTTTCCAGCCAGCGCATAAGGGTTGAAGCCATGCCGGAGCACACACTGGTGCTGATTACACGAACCAGGCCCGCTGCCGAGCAATTGGCCGAGCGTGTCGCCGAAATGGGTCTGGAACCCTTCGAATGCGCGCCGTTCCATCTCGAGCCGCCCGAGGATCCCGCGGCGGTGGCCGACGACCTTGCCACCACGCTGCCGGCCGATCGGGTCATCCTGACGAGCCACGAAGCCGTTCGCCAGGCGGTCAGCCTGGTCGGTACCGATTTGCTCAACCGGGCCTTGATCATCGTGCCGGGACAGGGAACGGCATCGATCGCGCGGGAACTGGGGCTCGACAACGTCATCTTTCCAGAGCGCCACGGCACCAGCGAGGCGATGCTGGCCATGCCGGAACTGCGCGATGTCGAGGGGCTGGAAATCCTGATTCTGGCCGCAGCCGGTGGCCGCAGCCTCATGGGCGAGGTGCTCGAGCGCCGGGGCGCGGTCGTGGAGCGGATCCACGTCTACCGCCGCGTTGCCAGCGACCTGCCGGCCGACGCAGACGAGCGGATCGCCGCGGCCGATTCGCTGATCACCCTGGGCGCCAGCCTCGAGGCGGTGACCGGGCTGCTCGAAAAGCTGCCCCGGAAGGCGGCGGATCGCGTTCGCAGCGAGCCCTTAATCGTACCTTCGCGCCGTGTCGCCGAGCACGCAACCCGGATGGGTTGCCGCCGCTGCGTTGAGGCCGGCGGTGCCTCCGACGAGGTGATGCTGTCGGCGCTGGAGCGGCTCTGACACAGCTGATCCTCCGGTGAGCGCTGAGCGCAAGAGCCAACATCGAAGCGCTGTTTTGCGTTAATCTCGAAAGCCGTTTGCATGCGGGCTGCGTTCCCCCGAATACCCGATGAGCGAGCAGAAGGAAGAGCACGTAGAAAAGGACTCCGAGACCGATACGGAAGCGTCGTCTGCCCAGGCGTCTTCGTCCAGGGCCGGTGAGGCGCCGGCACTGTCGGAATCGGAAACGGCCGACCGGCGCGATTCGGAGCCCGCCGGTCGTGGCGGCAATGCGCTGGCCTGGCTGGCCCTTTTGCTGGCTCTGGCCGCTGGCGGCCTGGCCGGCTGGCAGTGGTGGTCCACCCGGCAATCGAACGACTCTGCAGCGCTCACCGGGCAGGTGAACGAGCAGGCAGCGGCCATCGACTCCCAGTCGCAGTCGCTCGATGAGCTCGGACAGAGAATTGACCGGCTCGAGGCGGGCCTGGACGACCTTGCAGTCCGCCTGGACGAGCGCGATTTCGATCCGACCGAACTGCGCAATCGCCTGCAGGAGCAAGCCGACGCCACGGCACAGTTGCGGCGGCAGGTCGAGTCTGCTTCAGATGAATTCGACCGAACCGTTTCCGAGCTCAGGTCGAGCATCGAGGAAGCCGGCGCCGATCGCGCCGATCGGATCGACGAGACGCTCGCCGGGGCGCGCTTCCGTCTGGCGCTCGTGGAGGTTGCCGGACTGCTGCGGCTCGGCCAGTCGCGAGCCGAGCTGGCCGCCGATCCCGCCGGGGCCGTCGCGGCCTACCAGCAGGCCCGTTCGCGTCTGGAAGGCCTGGCGGACGGCCGCGTCGAACGCCTGCGGCAACTCGTCGCCCGCGAGCTCGAGTCCCTTCGCTCGGTGGAAACCACCGACTGGGCCGACCTGACGGGGCGCCTGGCGGCCCTGGAAGGGCAGTCGGCCGACTGGCCCCTGGCAGGCCGCGACGCGCAGCCCGCCGTGCCGATCGACTCTTCAGGATCCGAGACCGACGCCGGGGACGGCTGGTGGTCGGACATTCGGAGAGGCCTGGGCGGGCTGGTGAGAGTCACGCCGCGTGAATCCGCGCCGCTGACTCCAGCGGCGGTCGAAAGCGTGCGCGAGCGTCTCGGATTGCATCTTGCCGCCGCCCAATCGGCCGCGGCTCGCCGCAACCTCGACGAGATGAAGCTTCAGCTCGAGGCGGCCGGAGAATTGATCGAAGCCCGTTTCGATACTTCGGCCCCGCCGGTCAGCCGGGCACTGGAGAGCATCGAGTCGGCCGCTTCGGTGCAGGCGCCGTCGCTGCCGGAACTGGGTGAGGCCCTGGCCGAAGCCGAGAATCGACTGGCTGCGTCGTGAAGCGACTGCTGATCATCCTGCTGGTCGTGGCGGCGCTGGTGGCCACCGCGCTTATTGCACCTTTCCTTGCCGAGGATCCCGGGCACGTCCAGCTCGATATCGGGCAATGGCGAATCGAGATGTCCGCGCTCGTGCTCGTCGGCGCCATTCTGCTCACCTGGATTGCCCTGTCCCTGCTGGTCGGTCTGGTCCGGTTGCCGACGCGCCTGATTCGCAAGGCGCGCGAGCGCCGGTCCCGCCAACAGCTCGAAAAGGGTTTCCTGGCGTTGACCGAGGGCGACTGGCCCGGTGCCGAGCGGGCGCTGCAGAAATCCCTCAGCTACAGGGACTCGACCGCCGGCTACCTGGCCGCGGCCCGCGCTGCGCAGGGCCGTGGCGACCGGCCCGGCCGCGACCGCTGGCTGGAGCAGGCCGACAGGCCCTTCGGCCGTCGCCACTTCGTCACCGGCCTGGCGCGCGCTCGCCTGCTGGCCGCCGAGGGAAGGGCCGACGAGGCCACGGC
>JAZBPT010000073.1:0-2679 GCA_036351755.1 Wenzhouxiangella sp.
ATGCTCGTGCGTGGCCAGCACCAGGCCGCCGAGCAGCTGCGAGCCCAGGTTGTCGCCGTGGGCCTCGCCGCTGGCCACCGACTCGCCGGCCAGGGCGAAGGGGTAGAGCGCCTCGCGTGAGAGCGGCGCGTCGAGCAGGGCATTGGCGGCCACCACCCCGGCGGTGGCCGAGGCGGCCGACCCGCCCAGGCCGGAACACAGCGGAATGCCCTTGTGGATTTTCAGGCTCACCCCGAATCCGGGCTCGACCGAGTCCAGCAGCGCCTGCACCGCCACGGCGGCGGTGTTCTTCTCCGCTTCCAGCGGCAGGTTCTCGGCCAGGCCGGTGATCGCCTCGATTACCACGCCGGGCCGCTCGGTTCTCGTCGCGGTCACCGTGTCGCCCGGCCCATCGACGGCGTGGCCCAGCAGGTCGAAGCCCGAGGCCACGTTGCCCACGCTGGCCGGCGCGAAGGCGCTGGCGCTGCGACGATCGCTCAAAGCCGTGCTCCCAGGCTGCTGGCCACGCGCAGCAGGTCGGCGAACACGCCCGCGGCCGTCACCTCGGGCCCGGCGCCGGGACCCTGCACGATCAGCGGGTTGTCGCAGTAACGGTCGGTGGTGAAGGCGACCACGTTGTCGGTCAGCGCCAGGTGGGCGAAGGGATGGTCCTCGGGCAGGGCACGCAGCGACACCGCGGCCCGGCCGTTGGCGTCCAGCTCGGCGACGTGGCGCAGCACGCAGCCCTCACTTTGCGCGGCCTGCAGGCGCTCGGTCATGGCTGCATCCATGCCGCCGAGTTGATGCAGGAACTCATCGACCCCGAGTTCGGCCATCGACTCGGGAATCAGGTTCTCCACGTCGATGTCGGCCAGCTCCAGGTCCAGGCCCATCTCGCGGGCGACGATGACCAGCTTGCGCGCCACGTCCATGCCCGAGAGATCGTCGCGCGGGTCCGGCTCGGTGTAGCCGGCCGCATGCGCCTCGCCGACCAGCGCGGCAAACGACATGCCCGGCTCGAATCGGTTGAACAGGTAGGCCAGAGTGCCCGAGAAAATGCCCTCGACGCGCCGGATCCTGTCGCCGGTGTCGAGCAGGTCGCGCAGGGTCTGGATGATGGGCAGGCCCGCGCCCACGGTGGCCTCGTAGCGCCAGCGCGCCGTGCCGGTCGCCACGGGTTCGCGGACGGCGCGGTAGCGTTCCATGGGGCCGCTGCCGGCGCGCTTGTTGGGCGTGACCACGTGAATGCCGGCGGCCAGCCAGTCGGCGTAGCGCTCGGCCACGTCGTCGCTGGCCGTGCAGTCGACGATCACCGCGTGCGGCCAGTGGTCGTCGTTGACCTTCTGCGTGAAGTGATCGAAATCCAGCGGGCCGCTGTCCCGGCCGAAGGGCTCGTCGGCCAGCGCGGCGGCGTCCAGGCTGGCCTCGTCGTCGCCGGCCAGGCGCATGCGCTTCGAACCGGCCACCGCGCGCAGGCGCAGGTCCAGGTGGGCGCGCTCGTGCAGGCCCGCGCGCGTGTCGGCAATCTGCCGAAGCAGCGCCTTGCCCACCTGGCCGGGGCCGATCAGGCCGATCGACAGCGTGTGCTCGGAAAGATAGAACCCGGCGTGCACGGCCTTGAGCGCGCGCTCGGCGTCGGCTTCATCGACGGCCACCGAGATGTTTCGCTCCGAGGCGCCCTGGGCGATGGCGCGCACGTTCACCCCGGCGCGCGCCAGGCTGTTGAACAGGCGCGCGGCCACGCCGGGCGTGCCGGTCATGCCCTCGCCGACGATCGCCAGGATGCGGATGCCCTCGACGGCGAACACGCGCTGGACCTGGCCGTGGCGCAGTTCCTGAGCGAAGGCGTCCTCGATGATGGCTGTGGCCCGCTCGCTGCTGGCCGCCGGCACCACCAGGCAGATCGAGTGCTCCGAGGAACTTTGCGAGATCATCGCCACCGACACCTCGGCGCGGTGCAGGGCCGAGAACACCCGCTCGGCGGTGCCGGGTACGCCGATCATGCCCGCACCCTCGATGGTGATCAGCGCCATGTCGCCGATGCTGGTGATGCCCTTGACCGGGGTCGTGTCGCTGCCCGTCGCGTCGATCAGGGTGCCGGGGTTGTCCGGTCGGAAGGTGTTGCGCACGCGCACCGGAATGCCGGCGTCCAGCGCCGGCGCCAGGGCTTGCGGGTGCAGCACCCGCGCCCCGAAATAGGCCAGTTCGAAGGCTTCTCGATAGGAAAGATGGTCGAGCAGCACCGCCTGCGGCACCGCCGCCGGATCGGCCGAGAGCAGTCCGTCCACGTTGGTCCAGATATGCAGTTCGCCGGCCCCGAACAGGCGCGCGAAGATGCTGCCCGAGTAATCCGAGCCGTTGCGCCCGAGCGTGGAAATGCGTCCGTCGCGCAGCCGGCAGACGAAGCCGGTCACCACGTAGCGCTCGGCGGAATGCTCGATGCGGAACTCGGTCAGGCGCTGCTCGCTGTCCTCCCAGTCCACGCCCACCATCAGCGGCGTGGGCTGCACGCGCAGCACCTCGCGCGCGTCGATCATCACGGCAGCCTGTTCGCGAAGATTGAAGCGCGCGGTCACCAGCTCGGCGCTGAACACCTCGCCCAGGCCTGAAACCAGCTCCACGGCCTCGACCGGCGCGCTGCCCATCAGCGACAGGCCCGACAGCAGTTGCTCGAGCTGATCGAAGCGGGAGATCAGCGCC
>JAZBPT010000074.1:0-10801 GCA_036351755.1 Wenzhouxiangella sp.
CCGCACGCCCGCCTCGCGCAGCTCGCGCGCGATGCGGTCGACGATGTAGACCGATCGATGCTGGCCGCCGGTGCAGCCGATGGCCACGGTAACCAGGCTGCGCTGGTCTTCGGCCAGCGCCGGCAACCAGCGCCGCACGAAGGCCAGGATATCGCCGCAGAACTCGTCGACGATGGGGTGCGATTCAAGGTACTCGCGCACCTGTTCCTCCAGGCCGGTGTGGGCGCGAAGGCCTGGCTGCCAGTGCGGATTGGGCAGGCAGCGCGCGTCGAAGACCATGTCCACATCGCGCGGCACGCCTCTCTTGAAGGCGAAGGACTCGAGCACCAGCGACTGGACGGACTCGTTTTCGGTCACGCCGATGGCGCGCCAGACCTGGCGACGGAGCTGGTGAATATTGCTCTCGGAGGTGTCGATGATCCAGTCGGCTTTCTCGCGGATGGGCTCGAGCAGCTCGCGTTCGGCGGCGATGGCCGTTTCCACGCCGCCCAGGTCGCTCAGGGGGTGGCGGCGGCGCGTCTCGCTGAAGCGGCGCACGAGAACCTTCTCGTCGGTGTCCAGGAAAAGCAGCTGGAAAGGGCGGTCGCCGGGCAGTGAATCGAGCAGTTCGGGCATGCGCTCGAGGCCCTCCGGGCCGCTGCGGGCGTCGATGCCGATGGCCACGCGCGGATAGCGATCGGGCTGGCTGCGCACCTCGCGCGCGAGTTCCGGCAGCAGGCCGCCGGGCAGGTTGTCCACGCAGTAGTAGCCGAGATCTTCGAGGGCGTGCAGGGCGACGGTCTTGCCGCTGCCGGAAAGGCCGGAAATGATGATCAGCGGGCTGGTCATTGTTTGTCGGCGAGCAGGCGGCCGTGACGTTCGACGAATTCGGCCGCCGCGTCGAAGCCCTTCATCCGAAGCATGAAATCACGCACTGCGGCTTCGGCGATCACGGCCATGTTGCGCCCGGCCAGCACGGGCAGGTTGATCTGGGGAATCCTGAGGTCGAGCACTTCGCGCTGGGTATCGTCGCCCTGGAGGCGGTCGGCCTCGGTCTCGCCGGGCCGGGGCAGGTTCAGGTGGATGATCAGGCGCAGGTACTTGCTCGCCTTGATCGCGGCATCCCCGAACATGCGGCGGATGTTGAGAATGCCCAGCCCGCGGACCTCGAGACACTCCTTGAGCACCGGCGGGCAAGAGCCCTCGATGATATCGGGCGTGAGCTGGGTGAACTCGGGTGCGTCGTCGGCGATCAGGCGATGGCCGCGGGTCAGGAGCTCGAGCGCCAGCTCGCTCTTGCCGGTACCCGATTCCCCGGTGATCAGCACGCCGATGGTGAAGATCTCCATGAATACACCGTGCAGGGTCTCGCGGGCGGCCAGGCGGCGCGAGATCTGGTACTCGAGGAAATTGACCAGCTCCCAGTCATTCTGGCTCGAGGTCAGCAGGGGCGTGTCGTTCTCGCGGGCCAGCTTGGCCAGGTCGTCGGCGACTTCCAGGCCGTTGGCCACGATGATGGCCGCCGGCTGGTCGTCCATGATGCGCGCCAGCGTCTCCCAGCGCGTTCTCGAATCCAGGCCCTCGAGCCAGTCGAATTCCTCGCGGCCGATGACCTGGATGCGGGTGGAGTGAATCGGCGTCAGGAACCCGACCAGGGAGGGGCGGGAATGGAAACCCGTCGGTTCGAGTTCGCGCTTGCGGGCTTCCGATTTTCCGCAGACCCAGCGCAGGTCCAGGCGGTCGGAGAACTGCTCGTAGAGTTCGGCCGGGGTGACGCGCTGGGTCATTGCGCCTGGGCGTCGGCCGGGCTGGCCGACAGCAAGCGCAGCAGCTCGTCGGGGTCGTCGATGGTGCGCAGCGCATCGCGCTGCGACTCGCGGCCGAGTCGTTCGGCCATTTCGGCGAGCAGCCGCAGGTGAGTGTCCGTGCACTGTCCGGGCACGGCCAGGGCGAAGAACAGGTCGACCTTTTCGTGATCGGGCGCGTCGAAATCGATCGGGCGCTTGAGACGGATCATGGCGCCGGATACCTCGGCCTGGTTGTCGACGCGGCCGTGCGGGATGGCCACGCCGTGCCCCAGGCCGGTCGATCCCAGCCGCTCGCGCTGACAAAGGCTGTCGAAGATGTCCCGGGAGCCCGCGCTCCCGGGTGCGGTGGCCAGAAGTTCCGCCGCCTTCTCCAGCAGGGTCTTCTTGCTCGACACGGAAATGTCGACCGCGATGCGGTCGGGCGCGAGCACGTCAACAAGCTGCATGAGATCGAACCCCTTTTATCGCGCGCCGCGGCGCGTCAGCCGGCCTCGGCCGGACGCGAGTTGCGGTGCGACGTGACCTTGTCCTTGTGCCGGCGGACCTGCCGGTCGAGCTTGTCCATCAGGGCGTCGATCGCGGCGTACATGTCTTCGGCCTGGGCCTCGGCGTGCAGCGGATTGGTGCGTCCGCCGACGGTGATCGTGCCCTCGACGATGTGCTGCAACTTTTCGAGATGCAGGACGAAATGGGCCGAGATCAGGTTGTCGAAGTGGCGCTCGAGGCGCTCGCTCTTCTCGGCGACATAGGCCTTCAGGGCCTGGGTGATTTCGATGTTCTGTCCGGTGACTTCGAGTTGCATCTAGGTTGCTCCTTGTTGCACGAGCCAATGTTAATACAGTAACGGCAGCAGGTTCAGCCCGTTTGCAGCCTTGCGGCTCGCCGCCGCTGGGCCGATCCGGGGATGCCGAGCTGCTCGCGGTACTTGGCGACGGTGCGCCGGGCCAGCTTGATGCCCGACTCGGCCAGGCGCTCGGCCAGGGCCTGGTCGGAAAGCGGCTTGCCCGGCACCTCCTCGCCGATCAGGCGCCGTACGCGCGCCTTGACCGCCGTGGCCGCCACCTGCTGGCCGTCCTGTGTGTCGATTCCGACTGAAAAGAAGTACTTGAGTTCGAATGTTCCTCGCGGGGTGTGCGCGTACTTTTCGGTGGTGGCGCGCGAAACGGTCGATTCGTGCACGCCGATCGTCTCGGCGACTTCGCGCTGGAGCAGCGGCCGGAGGCCGGTTTCGCCCTCGCTGAAGAAACCGTGCTGGCGCTCGACGATGGCGCGGGTGACCGCCTGCAGGGTCTGATTGCGCATTTCCAGGCCGCTGATCAGCCAACGGGCTTCCTGCAGCCTGTCGCTGAGGTATTTCTTGTCCTCGCCGCGGGCCTGCTTGGCGAGCTTGACGTACATGTCGTTGAGCTGCAGGCCGGGGTCGTTGTCCGGGTTGAGGGTGACCCGCCAGCCGTCCTCGGCCGGGTGGACGTAGACGTCGGGCACGATGTAGTTCTCGTCGTCGCGGCCGAAGCGGGAGCAGGGATGCGGATTGCAGCGGCGGATGACCTCCAGGGCGGCGTGAATCTCGGTCTCGCCCATGCCAGTGGCGCGCACGAGTGCCCGGATGTCCTGCTTGCCCAGCTCCTCGAGGTGCCGTTCGACGAGGTGGCAGGCCAGGCCCAGCGCCGGCGTGTTCGAGGGCATGGCCCTGAGTTGCACAAGCAGGCTCTCGCCCACGCTGCGGCTGGCCACGCCGATGGGCTCGAAGTGCTGGATGCGTTCGAGCACGGCGGCGACCTCCTCGACGCTGACCAGGTACTCCGGCGCCAGCGAGGCACGCAGGGTGGCCAGGTCGTCTTGCAGGTAGCCGTCCTCGTCGAGGGCATAGATGATGGCTCGTGCGATCGCCTCGTCGGTGTCGCTGAAGCCGGCCAGGTTGACCTGCCACAGCAGGTGGTGCTGAAGCGATTCGTCGGCGCGGTCGCTGACGAACTCGTCGTAGTTGGGCGCAGGGCCGGAACTGACGGAATAGCCTTCGGGCAGGTCGTCGAATCCGTAGTCGTCGCCGTAGTCGACTTCCAGGTCGCTATCGAACTCGTCGTTTCCGGCTTCTTCGCCGCTCTCGCCCAGCGGCTCGTCGGCGCGCTCGAGCAGGGGGTTGGTGTTGAGCGCCTCGCGGATGGTCTGGCGAAGCTCGACCCGGTTGAGCTGCAGCAGGGCGATGGCCTGCCGCAACTGCGGCGCCAGCTTGAGCTTCTGGCCCAGCTTGAGCTGGAGACTCGCACCCTGTTTCATGAGGCCGATTCTACGCCCAAAAGCAAGAATCGGCCCAGTTGGGATGAGGCAAGCACGAAACCCGGAATTCCGAAATCCGAAACGGCGTCAGGTTCTGGAACGGCTCAGAGCCGGAATTCGCGCCCGAGGTAGACGTTCCGCACGTTTTCGTCGGCCATGACCGCTTCCGGGCTGCCGTGGGTCAGCAGCCGGCCCTCGCTGATGATGTAGGCCCGGTCGCAGATGCCGAGGGTCTCGCGCACGTTGTGGTCGGTGATCAGGATGCCGATGTCGCGTTCGGTCAGGTGCTTGACGATGTGCTGGATCTCGCCGACGGAAATCGGATCGACGCCGGCGAAGGGTTCGTCGAGCAGGATGTAGGAGGGGTTGGCCGCCAGCGCGCGGGCGATTTCCACGCGGCGTCGTTCGCCGCCGGACAGGCTGATGCCGGACTGGCCGGCCAGGTGGCTGACCGAAAACTCCTCCATCAGCCGGTCGAGCTCTTCGCGACGACCGGCGCGGTCGAGATCGCGCCGGAGTTCGAGCACGGCCATGATGTTGTCGGCCACCGACAGGCGGCGGAAGATCGAGGCCTCCTGCGGCAGGTAACCCAGGCCGTAGCGCGACCGCTGGTTCATGCTCGATCGCGTGATGTCGCGATCGTCCAGCTCGATGCGACCGCCGTCGGGCGCGACCAGGCCGACGATCATGTAGAAGCAGGTGGTCTTGCCCGCCCCGTTGGGCCCGAGCAGCCCGACGACTTCGCCGGTATCGACGTGCATGGACATGCCGTGGACGACGGCGCGGCCCTTGTAGCGCTTGGCGAGCTGTTCGGCGACGAGCACGGCTCAGTCCGTCTCCGGGCCGTCGCTTTCTGCGCTGGCATCTTCCTCGCCGTTGACGACCTCCGGCTCGATGGAAAGCCGCACGCCGCCTTCGCCGCGCACGCGTTCGGTGTCGAGGTTGTAGATCAGCCGTTCGCCGGAGTAGGTGCCGCGTGGTTCCTCGATGTGCGCATTGCCAATCAGGGTGACGGTGCGCTCGAGCAAGCTGTAGATGACCTGGTTGGAGTAGCCAGTGGTTTCACCGCCTTCCTCCGTCACGGTGCGCCAGCGCACCGGGCTTCCGAACAGTTCGATGCGTTCGTAGCCGTCCTCGCCGCGATAGGCGAAGGCCTCGTCGGCATTGACTTCCATCTCGCCGCGCGTGATGTGAACGTTTCCCTGCAGGCGCGTGGCGTCTTCCCCTGCGTCGTAGGCCGCGTTCTCGGCCTCGACCCCAATGGGGCCGCTCTGCTGGGCCTCAGCTGCCGTCGCCAGTCCGGTCAGGAGAAGCAGCAGGATCAGCGCGGTCGGCCACGGCCGGCTCGAGTTCACCTTGTACGCCATCGGTCAGTTCCAGAGTGTTTTTGTCGAGTTCGATTCTCAGACCGCCGGATTGCAGTCTGGATTCCGCCTGCGTGATCGTCACCGGCGTGTCGGAAGAGATTGTACGCGCGCGCCGGTCGTAGCGCAGGCGCTCGGTCTGCACGTGGATCTCGCCGCGATCGGCCCGGTGGGCCAGGGTCACCTGGCCCTCCAGCACCAATATTTCGTCGTCGCGCAGCACCCGGCCGCTGTCGGCGGAGCCGCGCCAGTCGGCTTCCTCCGGCTCGATGTGGAACTCGGGCGACTGCAGCCGGGCGACGCGCTCGGCCCACACGTGTTCCAGGCGCGGGCCGGAGAGGGTGAGCTCGACGCGATCCTCGGCGTCGCGGAATCGCGCGGAATAGTCGCTCAGGGTGTAGTCGAACTGGGTGTCGGGCATGGTGATCGGCGGCGTGGCGCTGCGGTCGGTCGGCATCAGCCAGCGGATGCCCAGCGCCACCACAAGCGCGAGGCAGGCGATCAGCACGACCCGCCAGGTCACTCGAAGCGGCCCTGCCAGGCCTCCAGGAGCCCCTGGTCGGCCAGGATGCGCTCGCAGACCTCGCGCACCGCGCCGTGCCCGCCCTGGTGGTGGGTCACGAAATCGGCCCGCAGCCGGATCCACGCACTGGCGTCGGCCGGTGCGCATTTGAAGCCGCAGCGGCGCATGGCCGGCCAGTCGACCAGGTCGTCGCCGGTGTAGGCGCATTGTTCGGCGCTGATCGACAGCCGGCCGATGAGCTCTTCCAGCGCGGCCGCCTTGTCCTCACGGCCCTGGATGACGTGTTCGATGCCCAGCTCGTTGGCCCGCCGCTCGACGATGGTCGATTGGCGCGCCGTGATGATGGCCACGGCGATACCGTTGGACTGCAGCGCCTTCAGGCCCAGGCCGTCGCGTGTGTGGAAGGTCTTCATCTCGCGGCCGTCGTCGGTGTAGGCGATGCGGCCGTCGGTCATCACCCCGTCGACGTCGAAGATGGCCAGGCGAACGACAGCGCTCATACCACGCCCGCCTGGAGCAGGTCCTGGAAGTTGAGCGCGCCGACCAGGCGGCCGTCGCCGTCGGTGACCAGGACGCCCTGGATGCGGTGACTCTGCATCAGGTCCACGGCGGCGGCGGCGAGTTCGTCGTCCCGGATGGTGCGCGGCTCGGCCGACATGATGTTGCCCACGGAGTTGCTGCGAATGTCGCCCAGATCGTTGACGTGGCGACGCAGGTCGCCGTCGGTGACGATGCCGACCAGCTCGCCGGACTCGTCGAGCACCGCGCACATGCCCAGGCGGCTTCGCGTCATCTGCATGATGGCCTCGGCGATGCTCTCGCCGGAGTGGATCGTCGGCAATTCGTCGCCGGTGTGCATGAGGTCGCTGATCCGAAGCAGGAGGCGGCGGCCCAGGCTGCCGGCCGGATGCGAGCGCGCGAAGTCCTCGGCGGTGAAGCCGCGGGCATCGAGCAGGGCGATGGCCAGGGCGTCGCCCAGGGCCAGTTGCGCCGAGGTGGAGGCCGTCGGCGCCAGCCCGAGCGGACAGGCCTCGCGGTCGACGCTTGTGTCGAGGTGCACGTCGGCGTGCCGCGCCAGCGTCGAGGAGGGGTTGCCGGTCATCGCGATCAGGCCCACGCCCAGGCGCTTGAGGCCGGGCAGCAGCCGGATCACTTCCTCGGTTTCGCCGGAGTTGGACAGGGCCAGCACGGTGTTGTGCTCGGCGATCATGCCCAGGTCGCCGTGGCTGGCTTCGGCCGGGTGCACGAAAAACGCCGGCGTTCCGGTGGAGGCCAGGGTGGCGGCCAGCTTGTTGCCGATGTGCCCGGACTTTCCCATGCCGGTGACCACGACATGGCCGGGGCCTTCCAGGATCATCCGGCAGGCGCGCACGAAGTCGTCGTCGAGTCGCCCGGCAAGCGAACGGATGGCGCGGGCCTCGGTTTCCAGGACTTCGCCGGCGGCGTCGAGCAGTCGGCGGGCATCGATAGTCATGATCGTGATTCTAATCCAAGGGCGTGCGGCGTTGCCCGCAGGTGATCTGTCGTCAGCGCGCCAGCACGGCCTCCCAGATCACCAGGGTCTGATAGCCCAGGTAGGAAGCGAAGAGCATGATGGCGGCCGGCCGGGTGATCAGGCCCTGGCCCTCGCGGCGCCAGGAGAGGAACAGCAGGAGAATGGAGATGGCGAACATCACCAGCATGTCGCGGTTGAGCAGCACGGGTTCGATGAGCATCGGGTGGATGACGGCCGCGATCCCGAGTACCCCGAGCAGGTTGAACATGTTCGAGCCCAGGATGTTGCCGATCGCCAGGTCGTCCTCGCGCTTGTAGGCCGACGCCGCGGCGGCGGCCAGCTCGGGCAGGCTGGTGCCCAGGGCGACGACGGTCAGGCCCACGACGGCCTCGGAGACGCCCATGATGAGGGCCAGCGTCACCGCCCCCTTGACCAGGACCTGGGCGCTCAGCGGCAGCAGGATCAGGCCGACCAGGGTCCACATCACCGCCGTGCGCATCGGCATGCCGCTGGGCACCTCCTCGGCCAGCGCGGCGCTCATCGGGTCCTTGCCGCCGCTCTTGATGCCGAGAACGACCATGGCGCCGATCAGCGCCAGCAGGCCGATCAGCAGGATCAGGCCGTCGGACCGGGAAAACTGCAGGTCCCACATCAAGACCAGGGTGAGCAGCATGATCAGTGCCAGGATCGGCACTTCGCGCTTGAGCGTGGCCGATTCGACTCGCAGAGGGTAGATGATCGCCGTCAGGCCCAGGATCAGGCCGATGTTGGCGATGTTCGAGCCCAGTGCGTTGCCGATGGCCAGCGAGGGATTGCCTTGCAGCGAGGCCATGGCCGAGACGATCATCTCCGGCGCCGAGGTGCCGAAGCCGACGATGGTCAGGCCGACGACCAGGGTCGAGACGCCGAAATTGCGGGCCAGCGCCGAAGCGCCGGCGACCAGCCGGTCGGCGGCCCAGATCAGCAGCACGAAGCCGGCAAGCATTTGCAGCAGGGCGATGGTGATCGTCATTCGGGTACCTGGAAAGCTCGGACGGGCGGGCAGGGCGATTGCGTTAAAATAGTCAGCCGCCCGATGCTAATCAATCGGCCAACGGCTTTCACTCCCCCCTCGAGCTGAACATGGATGTCACTGCAATCGAAGCGCGTATTCTACAGGCAATGCCCGGCGCGCAGGTCAAGGTCCAATCGGACGACAACGTGCATTATGTCGCCCGGATCGTGAGCGATGCGTTCGCGGGCCAGTCCCGCATCAAGCGCCATCGCCAGATTCACGCCGCGCTCGGAGAAGCGCTGGGGCGTGAAATCCACGCCATGAGTTTCGATCTCAAGACGCCCGCGGAAGCTGGGCAGTCCAACACGGAAGGCTGACGCGAATGGCCAGGATCCAGATTGTCGGCGGTCGGCCGCTGGAAGGTTCGGTCGAGATTTCCGGCGCCAAGAACGCGGTGCTGCCCATCCTCATGGCGGCCTTGCTCACCGAGGAGCCCTGTCGGCTCGAGGGTGTGCCGCATCTCAAGGACGTCACGACCACCATGGAGTTGCTGGGCCAGATGGGTGTGTCCATCGCGCTGGGTGACCGGCTGAGCGTGGAGCTCGATCCTTCGGCCATGGACAGCGACGTGGCGCCCTATGACCTGGTCAAGACCATGCGTGCCTCCATCCTGGTGCTCGGCCCCCTGGTGGCGCGGCGCGGCGCGGCGCAGGTTTCGCTGCCCGGCGGCTGCGCCATCGGCGCGCGGCCGGTGGATCTTCACCTCAAGGGCCTGGAAGCCCTGGGCGCGGAAATCTCGGTCGAGGCCGGCTACATCCAGGCCCGGGCGGACCGACTCAGGGGTGCGAGGATCGTTCTCGACACCGCCACGGTCACCGGCACCGAAAACCTGATGATGGCCGCGACGCTGGCCGAGGGAACCACCATCATCGAGAACGCGGCCCAGGAGCCGGAAGTGGCCGACCTGGCCGAGTGCCTCAACTCCATGGGTGCGGGCATTTCCGGCCACGGCAGCAACACGATCGTGATCGAGGGTGTCGAGCGCCTGTCGGGCTACGACTACGCCGTCGTCCCCGACCGCATCGAGGCGGGCACCTTCCTCACGGCCGCGGCCATGACGGGCGGCCGGGTCAGGGCGCTCAATGCCGCGCCGCACACGCTCGACGCCGTGCTGGCCAAGCTCGAGGAAGCCGGCGGGCACATCAATACCGGCGAAGACTGGATCGAGCTTGACATGGGAGGCCGGCGGCCGCGTGCGGTCAACGTGACGACGGCGCCTTATCCGGGGTTCCCGACCGACATGCAGGCCCAGTTCACGGCCCTCAACGCAATTGCCGAGGGCACCGGTATCGTGCGCGAGACGGTCTTCGAGAACCGATTCATGCACGTCCTCGAACTGCAGCGGCTCGGCGCCGATATCCGGCTGGAAGGCAATTCGGTCGTGATCAAGGGCGTGGAGCGGCTGACCGCCGCGCCCCTGATGGCCACCGACCTGCGCGCTTCGGCCTGCCTCGTGCTCGCCGGGCTCGTGGCGCAGGGCGAGACGGTGATCGATCGCGTCTATCACATCGATCGCGGCTACGAGAACATCGAGGAGAAATTCCGGCAGCTCGGTGCCGACATCCGGCGGTTGGTCGGCTGAGCGTCAGTCGAAACCGCTGTCCAGTCGCATGCCCGGCACCAGGCCCGTCAGCAGGCCCTCGCGCCAGGCCAGTTTCCCGTTGACCCAGGTGGCGGCCACCGTCGCCGGCAGTTTGCGCCCGGCGAACGGTGTCCAGCCGCAATGTGACAGCACCGTCTGCTCGTCGACCACGCAGCGGCGCCCCGCGTCCAGCAGCACCAGGTCCGCCCAATAGCCCTCCCGCGCGAAGCCGCGTTCGCGCAGGCCAAAGCGGCGAGCCGGGTTGTGCGCGACCTTTTCGACCAGCTTCTCCGGGCTGAGCATGCGGGCGGCCACCATGGACCAGGCGACGGGAAGCGCGAATTGCACCACGGGCATGCCGGCGGCGGCCGCGTTGTAACCCGGGCCCTTCTCGCGCAGCAAGTGCGGTGCATGGCCCGAGGCGATGATGTCGATGCGCCCGTCGGACAGGGCGCGCCTGAGCGCCTGGCGGTCCGCCTCGGTCTTGACGGACGGCTCGGCCTTGATCAGGTTGCCGAGCGTGTCGTAGTCGGCATCCATGAAATAGAGGTTCGGCAGCAGCGTGCTCGCCGTGGTTCTCTTGTGCTCCGAACGCCCCGTTTCGAGCGCTTCGGTTTCCTCGATCGTGCTGATGCCGGCGATGTGGAGTCGCGGCCGATCGACCAGACGGGAGGCCAGGTCCAGGGCCGCCCGGCTCGCTTCGCGGGAATGGATTTCCG
>JAZBPT010000075.1:0-3402 GCA_036351755.1 Wenzhouxiangella sp.
CCGATGCCGAGCTGGCCGACGTGATCGCGCGCGTTCCGGAATCACGCCTGGGCGCTGTTGACCACCACTTGCTGGAGACCGATCCGGAGCTCCGCGTTCGCCACGCGCGTGGCCAGAGCCTGCCCGACTGGCTGGCTATGCGCTCGGGTGATTTCGGGGTCTTTCCCGATGCGGTCGCCCGGCCCGAGAGCGGCGAGCAGGTGCGCGAATTGCTGCGCCTGGCGGCCGAGCGTGACTTCATCGTGATCCCCTACGGCGGCGGCACTTCGGTGGCCGGGCACATCACGCCGGGGCCTTCCGGCCGCCCGGTCGTCACCCTGGCCCTGACGAAGATGAATCGCCTGCTCGATCTAGACGAGACCAGCGGCATCGCCACCTTCGGCGCCGGCGCGCGCGGGCCGGAGGTCGAGGCGCAGCTGCGCGCCCGCGGCTACACCCTGGGGCATTTTCCGCAGTCCTGGGAGCTGTCGACGCTCGGCGGCTGGGTGGCCAGCCGGTCCAGCGGCCAGCAGTCGCTTCGCTACGGGCGTATCGAGCAGCTTTTCGCCGGCGGTCGGGTGGAAACGCCTTCCGGCCCGCTCGATTTGCCGACTTTTCCGGCCTCGGCCGCGGGGCCCGACCTGCGCGAGCTGGTGCTCGGCTCGGAGGGACGGCTGGGCGTGATCACCGAAGTTCGCGTGCGGGTCAGCCCGCTGCCCGGGGACGAGCGCTTCGAGACCCTGTTCCTGCCCGATTGGCGGCGCGCCTTCGCCTGCGCCCGCGAGCTGGCCCGGCAACGCATCGGCCTGTCGATGCTGCGCGTGGCCAACCCGGCCGAGACCTTCACCGGCCTGCGCCTGGCCGTGGACGAAGGCCAGCTCGGCTGGTTCGAGCGCCTGCTGCGCCTGCGCGGCGTCGGCGAGGGCAAGTGCATGCTCACGCTGGGCTACACCGGTTCGTCGGTGGCGGTCGCCGAAGCCCGCCGGCAGGCCCGGCGCATCCTGAAACGCCACGCCGCCGTCGGCCTGATGGCCGGCAAGCTGGGCGCGAAGTGGGCGCACGGTCGCTTCCGCTACCCCTACCTGCGCGAGGCGCTGTGGCAACTCGGCTACGCGGTCGACACCTTCGAGACGGCGCTGGACTGGTCGCGGGTCGACGGCTACATCCGCGACGTCGAGAAACGCGTGGCCGCGGCGCTGGAAGAACACGGCGAGCGCGTGCACGTGTTCACGCATCTCTCGCACGTCTACCGCCAGGGCTCGAGCGCCTACACCAGCTATCTCTACCGCGTCGGCGACGATTACGACACGACGCTTTCGCGCTGGCGCACCGTCAAGGCCGTCGCAAGCGAGGCGATCGTCGACTGGGGCGGCACGATCAGCCACCAGCACGGCGTGGGCCGCGACCACGCGCCCTACCTGGCCGCCGAGAAGGGCGAGTTGGGTCTCGAAGCCCTTGGCTCGCTGTTCCACCGCTTCGATCCGGACGGGCGCATGAACCCCGGCGTGCTGCTGCCGGAGGACCGATCGTGAAGCGCCCCGACGGTTGGAAGCCCGGACAGCGCGCGGCCCTGCTCGATCGCCTGGCCGGCGACGGCGAGCCCTGGGACCTGGTCGTCGTCGGCGGCGGCATCACCGGCGCCGGCGTGCTGCGCGAGGCCGCCCGCCGCGGCTGGCGCGTGCTGCTGGTCGAGCAGCGCGACTTCGCCTGGGGCACCTCCAGCCGCTCGGCGCGGATGATCCACGGCGGCCTGCGCTACCTCACCCAGGGCGACCTGCGCCTGACCCGCGAGGCGGTCGCCGAGCGCGAGCGCCTGCTGCGCGAGGCGCCCGGCCTGGTCGAGGAACTGCCCTTCCTGTATCCGGTTCGCAAGGGCGCCTTCCCGGGTCGCCGCGTCTTTTCCACGCTGCTGTGGTTCTACGACCGTTTCGCCGGTCGTTCCCGGCACCGCTTCCACTCTGCCGAAGAGACGGCCTGGCTGCTGCCCGGCGTGGATGAAACCGGCCTGCAGGGCGCGGTGGGCTACGTCGACGCGGTCACCGACGACGCCCGCCTGGTCATGCGCCTGCTCGCCGCGGCGCGCCGCGACGGCGGGGAAGCCGTCAACTACCTGCGCGCCGAAGGCCTGCAACGCAGCGAAGAAGGCATCGAGGGCGTTGAACTGGTCGACGAAATCGAAGGCCACCAGCTTTCGCTGAAAGCCCGCTGCGTGGTTAACGCCACCGGCGCCTGGGCGGATCGCCTGCGCGAGTCGGTCGGCGGCGCGGCGCGGCTGCGCCCGCTCAAGGGTTCGCACCTGGTCGTGCCCGCCTGGCGCCTGCCGGTCTTCCAGGCCCTGGCTTGCCGGCACCCGCGCGACGGGCGCTTCGTCTACCTGTATCCCTGGTCCGGCCGCACCGTCGTCGGCACCACCGATTTCGACTACGACGGCGATCTCGACGACGAGCCGGGCATCTCCCGCAACGAGCTCGCCTACCTGCTCGAAGCCGTGCAGGCGCAGTTTCCGGCCGCCGGCATCGACGAGGGCGACGTCGTTTCCACCTGGTCGGGCATTCGCCCGATCGTGGCCAAGGCCGGCGACGACCCGGCGCGCATTGCACCCTCGAAGGCCAGCCGCGACCATGTCGTCTTCGTTGAGGACGGCCTGGTCACCGTCACCGGCGGCAAGCTGACCACCTTCCGGCTGATGGCCAACGACGTGCTGCGGCGCGCCGCGCGGCTCGTCGGCCGGGAGTTCGCGCCCGATCACGACACGCCCGTCTTCTCGGCTGCCCCGTCCCACCTACCGGGGCTGCGCTTCGACAACGAGCTGCCGCGCCGCCTCGGCGGGACCTACGGCACGGCCGCGGTGAGGCTGCTGGCCGAGGCCGACGCGGAAGAACGCGAACCCGTGCCGGGCACCGACACGCTCTGGGCCGAACTGGCCTGGTCGGCGCGGCGCGAGGCAGTGGTGCACCTCGACGACCTGCTGCTGCGGCGCAGCCGCGTGGGCCTGCTGCTCGAAGACGGCGGCGCCGGCCTGGCCGGGCGCATCGAGACCCTGTGTCGACGCGATCTTGGCTGGGACGCGGTACGGTGGGAAGAAGAATGGAAACGCTACCGCGCGATCCACGCGGCACACTACGCAGTGCCGAATCGGGATCGTCCGGGGGAGAGGCAACGATGAGCGCAAGCGACAACACCGACCCGCTGATCCTGGCCGTCGACAACGGCACGCAGAGCATCCGCGCCCTGCTCTTCGACGCCCGCGGCGAACTCGTCGGCCGCCACAAGATCGAGATCGAGCCCTGGTTTTCCGACGCGCCCGGCTGGGCCGAACAGGATCCGGAATTGTTCTGGAACGAGATCGGCCGGGCCTGCCGCGCGCTCTGGAACGAAGGCCACGACCCGTCCCGCGTGGCCGCGGTGGCGGTGACCACCCAG
>JAZBPT010000076.1:0-9688 GCA_036351755.1 Wenzhouxiangella sp.
ATCGGCGTGGCCAGCGCCGAGGCCTCGCGCTCCGACGCGGTTCGCCTGAGCCTGTGGGGCAGCGCGGTGGTGCTGCTGGTGCTCGCCTTCGCCTGGCGCTCGGCCAGCGCCATGCTGGCCGGGGCGGTGCCGCTGGCCTTCGGCGTGGTCTGCGGCCTGGGCGTGACCGTGCTGGCCTTCGGGCAGGTCCACGGGCTCACGCTGGCTTTCGGCTTCACGCTGCTGGGCGTGGCGCTCGACTATCCCGTCCACCTGTTCGGCCACGCCGACCGGCGCGCCCTGTCGGCCACGGCGCGCAATATCCGCGCCCCCCTGCTGCTGGGCGTCGCCAGCACCCTGGTCGCCTACGTCGCCATCTGGCTGTCCAGCAGCCCGGGCCTGGCGCAGCTCGGCGCCTTCTCGGCCGCCGGCCTGGCCGGTGCGGCCGTCGCCACCCTCGCCCTGCCCGCGCTCGACCCGGCCCTGCCGCGGCGCGTGCAGCCCACGCGGGTGACGCCGATCAACTGGCCGGTCGTGCCCCTGCTGCTGGGCCTGGCCGCGCTGGGCTTCCTCGCCTGGCAGGGGCCGGATCGCTGGTCCAACGACCTCTCGCGGCTGAGCCCGATCGACCGCGCCCAGATCGAGGCCGACCAGGAGCTGCGCGGCGCGCTGGGCGGCGGCGACGTACGCTACCTGATCGCGGCCGCCGGCGACTCGCTCGAGGCCGCCTTGCGCGCCACCGAAGCCACGGTAAGCGCGCTCGAAGCCGCCCGGGAGCAGGGATTGATCGACGACTGGCAGGCCCCCACGGACCTGCTGCCCTCAGAAAGCACGCAGCGCGCTCGCCTGTCGGCCTGGCCCGCGCCGGGCGAGATGAGCGAACGCCTGGCCGCGGCCGAAGCGGGCTTCCGGGCCGACGCCTTCGACCCCTTCCTGTCCGACCTGGCCGCGGCCCGCGCCCGGGGACCGATCACGCGCGAGTTCTGGGCCGGCACGCCGCTGCAGGCCCGCCTCGATTCGCAGTTGATGCCCACCGAAGAGGGCTGGCGCGCGCTCATCCAGCCCGTCGGCCTGACCGACGCCGGGCGCCTCGCCGCGTTGCTCGAAACCCGGGACGCGCCCGCCCAGCTGGTCGACCTGGCCGAAGGCTCGCGAGCCATGGTCGCCGCCTGGCGGGGCGAGGCAGGTCTGAGCCTGGGCATCGCCGCGGCCCTGATCCTGGGCCTGCTGTGGCTGCGCCTGCGCCGGGTCGGCGCAATGCTGGCGGTCGTTCTGCCGCCCGCCGCCGCCGTGCTGGTGACCGCCGCGTTGATGAGCCGCTTCGACGGCGGCCTGACCATCGTGCACCTCATCGGCCTGCTGCTGACCGCGGGCATCGGGCTCGACTTCGCGCTGTTTTCGCGCAGCTTCCGCCGCGACCCGCCCGCCGCGGCCCGCAGCCGTCGGGCCATCAACACCTGCGCGCTGTCGACCGGCGGCGTGTTCTTCGTCCTCGGCCAGTCGGTCATCGGCATGCTGCAGATGCTGGGCTTGACCGTGGCGCTGGGCATTTTGCTATCTTGGCTGTTTACCCGAATCGGACAACCCAGGTGAACGAACGCATCACCGACATCGAGTCGCGCGTGCCGCACGCTGGCGCCATGGTGCTCATCGACGAGGTCGTCAGCCACGACGACGCGCGCATTACCTGCCGGGCCGAGACCGGCCCGCTCGAGAACCATCCCCTGGCGCGCAAGGGCGTGCTGCCGGCCAGCGCCCTGGCCGAGTATGGCGCGCAGGCCATGGCCGTCCACGGCAGCCTGCTGGCGGCCACAGACGCTCCCCCGCTCGAGGGCCGGCTGGTGGCCCTGCCCGAACTCGAGCTGGGCCTGGCCGCGCTCGATGAGCCGGCCGAACTGGTCATCCACGCCGAGCGCATCGGCGGCAGCGCCGTGGGCGAGGTCTACGAATTCCGGATCCTCGGCGACGAGACGATGCTCGCGCGCGGCCGCGCGACCGTGATGTTCCCCGACTCCGGGCAGGCGGCATGAGCCGCGCCAGAAGCGCTCGTCGCCCCGATCGCTGTCGGACGCTGGTCACCGGCGGCTCCGGCGAAATCGGTGCGGCCATCTGCCGCGCCCTGGCCGCCGACGGCCATCACGTCCTGGTCCATGCCGGGCGCGGTCTCGAGCGCGCCGAATCCGTGGTCGAGGCCATTCGCGCCGAAGACGGCTCGGCCGAGCCGGTCCAGTTCGACCTGGCCGACGGCGAAGCGACGCGCTCGGCCGTGACCCAACTGGTCGATGCGGCACCGCTCGGCGCGGTCGTGCACAACGCCGGCATCCACGACGACGCGCCCATGGCCGGCATGTCGCCGGCGCAGTGGCAGCGCGTCATCGACGTCAACCTGGGCGGCTTCTACAACGTGGTCCAGCCGGCCCTGCTGGGCATGGCCCGCCTGCGCTGGGGCCGGGTGGTGGCCGTCTCGAGCGTGGCCGCGCGCATCGGCAACCGCGGCCAGGTCAACTACGCGGCGGCCAAGGCCGGCATGCACGGCGCGGTGGCCTCGCTGGCGCGCGAAATGGCCAGCCGGGGGCTGAGCGCCAACGTGATCGCCCCGGGTGTGATCGACACCGGCATGCTCGGCGAACTCGACCGCGAAGGCCTGCTGGCGGCGATTCCCGCCGGCCGCTTCGGTTCACCCGAGGACGTCGCCACGCTCGCCGCCTTCCTGTGTTCCGACAAGGCCGGCTACATCAACGGCCAGGTGATCGGGGTCGACGGCGGCATGGCACCCAACTGACTTAAGTGCTTGAGAGCTACTGCGCGGGCGCCTGGCGGCGTCCGGCGCTACGGCTCTCCAGCGCTCAAGCCCACGGCTATTGGGTCGGCGGCGGCTCGCTTTCGGCCTCCTTCTCGGACTCGGCGGTTTCGCCTTCCGGTTCCGATTCCGGCTCCTTCTCGCGTGATTCGAGCAGGCCGCGCAGCAGGTTGCGGGCGGCGTCGCGGCGTTGTTCGTCTTCGTCGGCTTCCTCGGCAGCCTGGCCTTTGCCGCCCGCCTGTTCGCCCCCGGCGTCGGACTGCTCGCCCTCGCCTTGCGGCGCCGATTCTTCGTCGTCGTCGTCTTCCAGCGCCTCGAGCAGGCGCCGGCCGAGCTCCTCGCGGATCGCGCCTTCGGCCAGGGCGGCCAGGTCCACGCTCACCGTCGGCCGCGTCAGTTCCCCGGAAATGCTCAGCGGAATCCGCCCCTGGGTCGCGCGGCGCAGGGCGCCGGGCAGCTTCTGCGTGAGCTCCTCGCCCAGGTCGAGCGCCAGGACGTAGTCGACGCGATTGGCGCCGAGATCGATGCGCCCCTGGCCCGTGGCGGAATAACCGGCCGCCGCCAGGTCGACGCCGGGCAGCTCGATCACGCCGTCTTCGATGCGCAGGCCGCCGCTGAGCGTGCGGAAATGCGTTTCGCCGCCGAAGGTCCGGGCGATGTTGCCGAGGTTGTCGGTGGTCAGTTCCTGGTCGATCAGGGCTTGCAGGTCCACGCCCTGGAGCACGCCCTCGGCCACGGCGAAGTTGCCGCTGCCGTCGAGGGAGTCGAGAATCTGCCGGGCGCCGAATCCGCGGAAGCGCAGGTCCATGGTGAATTCACCCTCGCCGTCGACCGGGGACTGGCCGGTCAGCAGGGAGGCCAGTTCGGCCACCCGAATGCCGGACAGCTCGGGTGAAAGGACGACCTCGGGCGGCTGCTGGTTGAAGTCCACTCGGGCGCTGCCGTCAAAGCCACCGCCGAAGAGCTTGGCCGAAAGCGGATCGAGGGTGAGTTCGCCGCCGCTGAGGCGGCTGCGGGCACTGACCTCGGTCAGCCGCGCGCCTTCGACCAGGATCAGCTCGCCCAGATCCAGGGAGAAACCGAGATCGAACATTCCCAGGGCGCTGAAGTCCTGCGCCGTTTGACCGTCCTGCCCGTCCGCTCCGGTGTCCGTCGCGCCGGCCTCGGCGTCGCTCTCCGGAACCAGCGTGGTCAGATCGAGCCGCTCGCCGCGGACGGCCAGGCGACCGCCGATCGTCTCGCCGATCGTGGCCTCGCCCTCGAGATCCAGCGGCTGGCCGTTGAGCGACAGGCGGGCCGCCGGCAGGCTGGCCCGCACGATGTCGCCGATGATCGCGGTCACGGGCTGCTGCGCCGAGAGCTCGGCCACCAGCCCGTCGACCTCGATGCGATTGGTGAACCCGGTCAGCTCGATGCGAAGCGGTTCGGCCAGGGGATTGACCACCAGGCCGCCGCCGGCCTCGCCTTCGGCGCCCGCGGCCGGCAGGGCGTAGTCCAGCGACCACTCCGACAGGACGACCTCGCCGAGATCGGCGGAAACCCGGAGGGTTCCCTGCAGCGCCATCGTCAAGGCCGTCTCGCCGCCTTCGACCAGTCGGCCGTCCAGGGAAAGCGGCACGTCCTGTCCGGCGGCGAAGGATCCCAGTTCCAGGCTGTCGACCTGGAGTTCCGTGCGCGACCCCGCGGCCAGGTCGATCAGGCTCAACACCACGTTTTCGAAACGCACGCTGCCGGTGCGGATCTGCGACAGGTCGGCCGGCTCACCCGGTTCGGCGGCCGGTTCGGCCGGCTCGAACAAGCCCTCGAGATTGCTCGCGCCGCCGCGTGCGGTGACAACGTGCAGCCCGGCGCGCTCGATGGTCACCGCGCCGATCTCGATGTCGCCGCGCAGCAGAGGAAGCACGCGGACCGAAGCCGTGGCGCGCTCGATTCCCGCCAGGGGCGGCGCGTCGTCGAAGCCCGGCGGATTGCCGACCGTGACGTCGCGAATGTCGAGCGCCAGCCAGGGGAAGAAGGTCAACTCCATCGGCCCCTCGAGTCTCACCTCACGGCCCAGCTGCTGGCTTGCCCGCTGGGCCAGTTCCTCACGGTAGTCGTCGGGATCGATCACCAGCGCAGCGATGACCACCGCCGCGATCAGCAAGGCGATCAGGATGAAGACGAGAAGAATGATCTTGCGCAACATCGTCGGCGCCTCCGCGCTGCTTCAATGCCGGCAAGCTTATCAGATGCCCCCGATCGGCAGTCCCGAAGCAAGGGAGCCCGCGCCGGGCGGCGCGGGCTGAAACGTGGCCCGCCTCAGGAGGCTAAATTCCAAACCACGCAAATGTGTACCCTTCCATCAACTCTTCCTTGTGCGGCGAGACCATCTCGACGACTTCATCGGGCACCTGGAAGCTACGCACCTGCGGTGCCTGGTCGCCGAAGGACGCCACGGCGACTTCCTGGCCCAGGGCGCGGTAGGTCTGGTTGCGCACGTACAGGTACTCCTGCAGCGAGAAGTTGTAGCGGTTGAGCGCCTCGACCTGCGCGCGCTTGGCCTTGATGAGGAGTTCCCCCAGGTCCTGGTAGGCGGTGAACATCTCCCCGATGCCCGCCTCGCGGTTTTCCGCCTCCATTTCCTGCTTCATCGCGTCGAGCCGCTGCTCCAGCGCCTCGAGCTCGCCCTCCATGGCCTGGCGCATGTCGCGCTGCGCCACCAGGAAGCGCTGGAACTGCTCGCTGCTGATGCCGCCGTCCTGCGGCGGCTCGAAGCCGTCCTGGTGTTCGATCTGCTCGTTGAGCTCGGCGTATTCCTGGACCAGCTCCTTCACGCCGACGGCAGCGTCCCAGGTCGGCTTGACCACGAAGAAGTAGCCCGCCGTGCCGCCGGCGAGCACCAGCACGACCATCACCACCAGGCATCCCACGAGGAGTTTTTTCATTGTTCGTTTCCCTTTCTTTGGTTTCGAATGCTGAATAGAACGGATTCCGCGCGCCGATCCGGCCACCGGATTCGGCGCCGGTTTTCATGAATTCGCAGCGGCCCAGCGATTAATATGAGCGGCTGTGCATTCACCGACGTTCTCCATGACAGACTTCCTCAACCGCCTTCGGCCGTTTGCGATCATGCTGCCGATATTGTTCCTCGCGGCCTGCCAGGCCGGTCCCTCCGATCGGGACGGGGAGAAACCGACACCCCTGCTGCTGATCTCGATCGACGGCTTTCGCCATGACTACATCGAGCGCTTCGACAGCCCGGCCATCGACCGCATGATCCGCGAAGGCCTCTACGCCGACAGCCTCCACCACGCCTTTCCGACCAAGACCTTCGCCACCCACTACACGATGGTGACCGGACGACATCCCGGGACCCACGGCGTGGTGGCCAACAACATGTGGGACCCCCGCCGCGAAGCGAGCTTCTCGCTGGGCGACCGCGAGGCAGTCAACGACGGCTTCTGGTACCAGGGCGGCGAGCCGATCTGGGTGACCGCCGAGCAACAGGGCCTGATCGCGGCCACGTATTTCTGGCCGGGTTCCGAGGCGATGATCCAGCGCACCCGCCCGACCCACTACCGCGCCTACGACGGACGCGTGCCCCACGAAGAACGGATCGACCAGGTCCTCGACTGGCTCGCGATGCCCGAATCCGAGCGGCCCGACTTCCTGACCCTTTACTTCAGTCGCGTCGACTCGCGCGGCCACGGCGACGGCCCGGCCTCCCCCGCGGCCCTCTCCGCCGCGGCCGAGATCGACGGGCAACTCGGCCAACTGTTCTCCGAGCTCGAGTCGACGGGCCGGCTCGACGAGATCAACATCATCCTGGTCTCCGACCACGGCATGTCGGCGGTCAGCCCCGACCGCGTGATCGCGCTCGACGAGCACATCGACCTGTCGAAGGTCCACGTTTCCGACTGGGGCCCGGCGGCCCAGATCTGGGAGCGCGAGATGTCGGCAGAGGAAATCGTCGCCGCGCTCGATGACGTGGCGCACCTGCGCGCCTGGAAGCGCGAGGACATCCCGGACCGCTATCGCTTCGGCAGCCACTACCGCGTGCCCGATGTACTGGTCGAGGCCGACCACGGCTGGCTGATCTCGAGCAAGCCCTACATGGCCAACCCCAATCCGCCCAAGGGCATGCACGGCTGGGATCCGGCCCTGGCGGAAATGCACGGCATCTTCGTCGCGCGCGGACCGGATTTCACCCCGGGCGCACGCAGTCCTGCCGTTCGCAGCGTCAGCCTGTATGCGCTGATGGCGCACCTGCTGGATCTCGAGCCGGCCGAACACGAGGGCCGGCTGGCCACTTTCCTGCCTTATCTCGACGGCAGCGGGCGACCTGACTACAGGATTGAACGCTTCGACTGCGAAGCCGGGCCGGCCGAGGCACGCATCGGGGCGGATCACATGGCGCTGCACCACGACCGGCGAATCCACGTGCTCGATCGGGTAGGCGAGGGAGAGTTCAGGGAAGTCGACCTGTCATTCACGATCGACGGCGAGCGGGCCGAAGGCAGCCTGGACGGGCGCTCACTGGGGGAGTGCCGGCTCGTTCAGTGACGAGCCGGCCTGGCTGATTCGCATCTGCGCCGGCCGGACGCGCGGTCCGGCCGGCGGTGCTTCATCCCGTCAGGCTCTGCGCCGTCCGCGTCCCAGGCCGAAGAAGCCCAGCAAGCCCGCGCCCAGCGCAAGGAGCGCGAGCGCGAAGGGGTTGTTTACGGGCACGGCCAGCGGTGCAGGGCCCGGAGGTGGCGTGCCCTGCAGTTCCACGCTGCCGAGGTCGCACTGCCCGGTGGCAGCATCGGGGCGAGTCTCGCCGCGCTGGTCGGTCGTGAAACTCGTACCGCACCCGTTCGTGCCCTGGGGCACAAGGTCCACACCGGGCCCGTTGGCAGCCGGGACGTGAGTCGGCGTTGGTCCGCCATTGTTGCCGAGCGGCCCGAGCAGCGGGTCGGCACCGACAAGCCCGGAGCTGACGCCGTCCGGATTGAAGGTTCCCGTCGAAGGCACGGCACCGACCAGGCTGTAGCTGACCTGGAAGGTCGCTGGCCCGGGTGGGCCCGGCGGCTGCTGACCCCGATCCCAGCCTTCCAGCCCGGCCTTCGAAGCCTTCGGCGAGAAGTCGGCAGTCCAGGCCGTGCGTCCCGGAAGCCAGCTGGCCACGCGCGGTTGCCAGCCGGCTTTCTCGGCCTTGTCGCCGGCCGCCTGGGTATTGCCTTCCGGTTGCGGTCCCATGCTGCTGGCAAGATCAGCATCGCCCTCGGTCGCCGAATTGCCGGCAATGATGCTGTTGCTGATAGCGACCTGGCTATATTCGGCCAGCGACATGACTGCCATGCCGCCGGCGGGGCCGTTGGTGGCCGAGTTGCCGGTAATGGTCACGCCGTTGAAGATCACCGGGTCTCCATTCGAGCCTTCCAGCGTGTAGAGCCCACCGGCGTATTCCGCCGAGTTGCCGCTGATCGTGGTGTTCTCCATGACCAGGCCGTACTTGGCTCGCAGGGAGCCGCCGCCGGCCAGGTAGCCGGCCGAGTTGTTCACGATGGCGCTTCCGGATATGACAATCTCCGACGACACACCCCTGAATGGTTCGGAGGATGGCCGCGCCAACAGGCCGCCCCCTTCATAGACCGCGGTATTACTGGAAATCTCGCTGTCGATGACGGTCAACGGCCCGACGATGTTGAGGCCGCCGCCAACTTCGGCCGTGTTGCCCGAAATCAGTGCGTTCTCGATGGTCACGCCGTAAGCCAGGTCGCCGCGCCCGATTCGCTGTGGCGGCCGATTGATCATGCCGCCGCCGACATAACTCTGGTTGTCGGAAACCTCGGAGTCCTGTATCAGTAGTTGCTGTCCGGAGTGCGCGATGCCGCCGCCATAGGCGGATGCATTGCCGGTGATGACCGAGTTGTCGGCGACGCTGAGCGAGCCGTCGATCACGGCAACGCCGCCGCCGTAACCGTAGCCCGATCCCTTGCCACCGCTGCCATAGGCGGTGTTGTCGGAGATCGTGACATTGCTCAGGCTGACGTCTCCGTAGTAGGCGAAAACACCGCCGCCGGCCTGGTAACTGTAGGGCCCCTGCCCGCCACGGACCCCGCCGCCGACCGTCGTCCCCGTGCAGCGAGTGATCGTCATATCGCTGATTTCGAGGTTGGCATACTCAGCGCTCACGCAACGGTACTGGTCGTCGCCCGCAAGCGTCACCTCGCTGCCCTGCAGGCTCATGTCCTCGGAAATGAACGGCAGGTTGCCGGTCAGGGTGATCGTCTGACCCGAAATCCCCGAGAGGTCGATGATGTGCGGGCCTGCCTGGCCGTTGGCGGACTGGATCGCCTGGCGCAGCGTGCCGGGGCCCGAGTTGGCTGTCGAGGTAACCTGGAAAGTCGCCGCCTGCGCGCCGGAGGCCGCAAGCGCGAGCCCGATGGCAGTGGCCAGAGCACCAGGCCGAAACACCTGGTTCCGTGGGTTGAGCATGCCTTTCTCCCTTTTTGATGGCTGGACTTCGATGCGGGCCGAACGACGGACTCGTCGCCCCTCCCTCATGGCACCGATTTCTTAGATTAGCAGCAATATCTTACAATGGCGAAAGTCAAAAGTGTGCGCTGTTTCACATTTTGCGAAGGAAGATAGTGAATGACCGATCTCTCGTCAAGATCAGGCGCCTGCTCTTAATCGCCTGCCCAAGTCGTTCGCGTGCGCACTTTCTCAGCCGCGCCCTTCGCTACCCGCCCGCGGCTCTTCGCCGTCTGCGCTCTGCTCGTCCGCGCCCTGATCACGACGCTGCGCATCGTGCTCCTCGAGCAGGCGCTGGATTCGCTCGCGCAGCAGGGCCTCGTGAAGCTCCTGCTGGCGCTGCTCGTCGCGGAAGGCGCGCAGCAGGGAAGTGGCCATGAAGATCATCAGCACCATGAACGGGAAGGCGGC
>JAZBPT010000077.1:0-25293 GCA_036351755.1 Wenzhouxiangella sp.
CAGGCGCGAGCCCGCGGGCCAGTCCAGGGCCGTCAGCGCCACCGGCGGCTGAACCGTCGGTACGCGAACGCGGCCGCTCTGCTCGCAGGCGGCCACCGCCACCTGCTGCCAGTGGTGCTGTCGCTTGTCGGCGCGCTTGCCTTCCAGGCGCACTTCCGTGCGCTCGGTAAAGACCGGCTGGATCCCGCTCACGCCGAACTCGCAGGCCTTCTGGATGCACCAGTCCATCCGGTCGCCGCGGGCCACCGCCTGCACCAGCGTGATCGACAGGGGTGATTCGACATTCACTTCGAGGCGTTGCTCGATCGCCACGCAGCAACGGTCGCCCGGGCCGGTCGCCGTGATCGTGCCGAAATACTCGTAGCCGTCGCCGTTGAACACGGCCAGCCGGTGCCCCTTTTTCTGCCGAAGTACGCGCACCAGGTGTCGGGATGGACCGGGCTCGAGCTCGACTTCGCGCCCGGCCTCGAGCGGCTCTTCGGTGTGGATTCGGATGACGCGCATCAGTCCTTCATCTGTCTTGTCGGCTGCCCGTTTGCGCGTATGATGGGTTCCAACTGGCAGCTACAGTCCAAACTGGAACCATGAAACGGATGAATTCTCGCGCTCACGGCGGTTTTTCGCTCATCGAGATTCTTGTCGTGGTCGTCATTATCGGCATTCTGGCGGCGGTCGTGGTGCCGCGTGTCATGGACGAACCCGACCGGGCCCGCGTGACCAAGGCCAAGCAGGACGTGCAGGCCCTGGTGACCGCGCTCAACATGTACAAGCTCGACAACTTCAACTACCCGTCGACCGAGCAGGGGCTCGAAGCCCTGGTCAGGCCGCCCTCCGGACAACCGCCCGCGCCGAACTGGAAGCAGGGCGGCTACGTCGACAACCTGCCGACCGATCCCTGGGGCAACGCCTACCAGTATCTCAACCCCGGCGTGCACGCCGAGATCGACGTCTGGTCCTTCGGCGCCAACGGCTCGCCCGGCGGCGAGGGCATCAATGCAGAGATCGGTAACTGGGAACAGTAGGATCGCGGCGATCGCCATGCCGCTCGCCGGGCGCAAGGCCATTCCAGGGGCTGTAGAAGGATTCACCCTGATCGAGGTTCTGGTGGTCGTGATCATTGCCGCCATCCTCGCCGCCCTGGTCGTCCTGCGCCTCGGTGACTGGCGCTCGGGCGCCGAACCCGTCGACCAGCTCGAGCGCCTGGCCGCCCTGATCGACTACCAGTGCGAACAGGCGATGTTCCAGTCGAAACCGAGGGGCATTCGCCTGACCGTTGCAGGCTATGACTTCTGGCAGTCGACCAGCCAGGGCTGGGTCCCCGTGCCTGACGACTCGATTGCCCGATCGCGCTCCTGGGTGGGCGAGGTCGACCTGGACCTGACGGTTGAAGAGCGCGCCGTTGCCCTCGAGGAAGAGCCCGCTTCCCCGCAGCTGGTATGTCAGCCGCTGGGCGAACTCACTCGCTTCGAGCTCGCGCTGCGCCTCGACTCGCGCTCGGCCTCGCTGCTGGGCGAGCCCGGCGGGCGCCTGGCCGTGGAGAGGCCGGAATGAAGACACGGCTTGCGGGCTTCACCCTGCTCGAGGTGCTCGTCGCCCTGGTGGTGGTCGCGGTGGCCGTCGCCGCCCTGGGGCGGGCCGGCAGCCAGGTTCTCGATTCACAGGCCGAGCTCGAACGTCGAACCTGGGCCCTGTGGGTGGCCGACAATGCGCTCTCGGAGCTCCAGTTCGAGGTGGGCGTGGATCCCGGCCAGCGGCAGGGCAGTGCCGAGATGGGCGGGCGCAGCTGGTACTGGACGATGCTCATCCAGCCCGCGCCCGGCGGTGAACTCCTGCGCGTCGACGTGGCCGTGCGCGACCGGCCCGGCGCCGACTCGCCGGTCGTCATGCACACCGGTTTCCTGGCGCCATGAGGCCGGTCGTAGCGCGCGCCCGCGGCTACACGCTGGTCGAGGTGCTGGTGGCGGTCGTGGTGTTCTCCATCCTGTCGGCCAGTGCCTATGTCGCCCTGGATGCGCTCAGTAGCGCCGCGAGCGGTCACCGCGAGCGCAGCGAGGACTTCGGCGCGCTGCAGCTGGCCGTCGCACGCCTGGACAGTGACCTCCGCCAGCTCGCCTCCCGCCCCGTGGCCTCGGGCCTCGGCCGAAACGAGCCCGCCCTTCTCGGCGAGCCGCGCCGCCTCGCCGGTACCCGCGGCGGCTGGGCCAACCCCGCGGACGTCAAGCGTTCGACCCTGCAGCGCTTCGGCTGGCAGCTCGCGGGCACGGAGTTGCAGCGCATCGACTGGCCGGTCACCGACCGCGTGGCCGACAGCCAGGTCGTGACCGAAACCGTGCTGCCGGAGGTCGAGGCGCTCGAGTTTTCCTACCGCGACGCGAGCGGGTCGTGGCAGCGCCGCTGGCCGCCCGACGAAGCGCTTGCGCGCCTGCCGGTGGCCATCGAGGTGATCCTGGAAACGCGCCGCTTCGGCCGCGTCCGGCGGGTGGTGGTGCTCCAGTGAGGGTGGGCCTGTTCCGGCGGCAGCGCGGCAGCGCGCTCCTGATCGCGCTGATCACCGCGGCGCTTGCGGCGGTGATCGCCACCGCGCTGCTCGAACGCGGCCAGCGTTCGCTGGCCCGCAGCGAGGCGCTGCTGGCCAGCGAGCGATCCTGGCAATACGCGCAGGGAATGTCGATTCTTGCCCGGCGCATGCTCGAAGAGGCCATGGCCCAGGGTGCCGACGCGTCAGCGCTCGACGGCAGCTGGACCGCGCCGTTCCAGGTGCCCGGCGGCATGGTGCAGGGCCGGCTCGTCGACCAGGGTGCGCTGTTCAATCTCAATGCGCTCGGTCACCCCGACGGCGCTACGGCGACCGAGGCCCGCGAGGCCTTCCGGCGACTGCTCGAGCAGCTCGGGCTCAACCCCGTCATCGCCGACGAGCTGGCCGACTGGCTCGACGGCGCGGTCATGCCGCGGCCGGGCAGCGCGGCCAACGACTGGTACGCCCGCCAGGATCCGCCCTATCGCACCGCCGGTGTCCTGCTGGCCAACGCCAGTGAACTGCGCTGGCTCAGGAGCGTCGATGCAGCGGCCTGGCAGGCCCTCTCGCCGCTGGTCGCGGCGCTGCCCGAGCCGGAGCTGCGCATCAACGTCAACACCGCCCGTCCGGAAGTGCTCGCGGCCGTGATCGCGGAACTGGACGTCGAGCAGGCGCGCCGGTTGATTGCCGACGGACCCTACTCCCAGCCCGCGCACTTCGTCGAGCATCCGCTCGTGGCGCCGGTGATCCGTCCCGACGAGCGCGTGCGACTGGGTATCCGCAGCCGCTGGTACCTGGCCCAGGCGCGGGTCGTGATCGACGGCGTCGAGCGCGATTATTTCCGCCTGATGAACGGTTCTGCGGCGGGTTATGATGGCTTCCGTCGTTTCACCCAGGGGGTGCCCTGAACATGGCGCGAGCGCGCTCTGACAGCTTGGTCATCCATGCCGCCGGCACGCGCTGGTCGTGGGTGCTGCTCGATCGCAGCGGTCGGTTCGCCGACCAAGGTTGGTGCGATCCGTCGTCGCCCGACTGGCCTGGCGAGCGAGCGGCCACCGTGCTGGTGGACGCGTCGCGCTGCCTCGGCCTGACCCTGGACTTGCCGCCGCTGCGCGGTCGCAAGCTGCAGCAGGCCATGCAGTGGGCGGCCGAGGAACACCTGGCCGGCAGCGCCGAGGACGAACACGTGGTCGCCGGGCCGCGCGACGAAGCAGGCCGTCTGCGATGCGTGAGCGTCGCCAACCGCGTCATGGACGAGGTCACCGCGCCGCTGGCGAACACCCCCGCCGAGCGCATGCTTCCCGATGCGCTTTGCCTGCCCTGGCAGGCGGGCCAGGTCAGCCTGGCCGAACACGACGGCCGCATCCTGGTGCGCTGGGGCGAGTGGTCCTTCACCAGCTTCGACGCCGAACTGGCCGCCGACATGGTCGAGTCGGTCGCCCCGGGCGACGCCGGCTGGGACTGGTACGGCGGCGAAATGCCCGAATGGGTCGAACGTCTCGGCGCCAGCGACCGCGGCGACGGTCAGCCGCTGGCCGCCATCCTGGCCCGCCAGGCGGCCGCCGCGGAGCTGAACCTGCTCAGCGGCGCCTGGGCGCCGAAGTCGGCGGCCACGGCGCAGTCGCAGTGGCGCTGGACGGCGATTTTCGCCGCCGCCGCCGTCGTGATGGTCGTCGCCTACGCCGGCCTGGAGCGCTACCAGCTGGCCCAGCGTTCCGCCGAACTCGAAGCCGCCATCGAACAGCAATTTCGCCAGGCATTCCCAGAAGTCGGGCGCGTCGTGCCCGGACGCGAGCAGACGCTGGCCGAGCGCGAGCTTGCCCGCCTGCGCTTCGGCCAGGCCGCAGGCCTGCTCGATCTGATGCATCGCATCGCCCCGGTGATCGACGGACAGGCCCAGCTGCAGGTCGAGCGTCTCGACTATCGCGACGGCGTGCTCGAACTGGGACTGCGGGCGCCCGACGTGGCCGCCCTAGAAGACCTCGAGCAGCGCCTGCGTGCGCTCGATCTGTCCGCCGAAGTGCAGACCGCCAGCCTGGACGACCAGGGCGCCAACGGGCGGATCCGGGTCAGTCGTGGAGGCGGCGCATGAACGCCTGGCAGCAGCTCGAGCCGCGCCAGAAGCGCCTGATCGGGCTGGCCGGCCTGGTGCTGGCCGCGGCCCTCGTCTACGTCTGGGTCTGGGAGCCGCTGGCCGAGGCCCGCGCCGCCGAGCGCGAGCGCATCGCCCAGCAGCAGGCCCTGCTCAACTGGCTCGAGGCCGTCGGCCCCATGGCCGAGCGTCTGCGCGGCAGCGGGCAAGCCAGCCGAAATCTCGGCGGCCGTTCCCTGCTCGGACTCGCCGACGAGACCGCGCGGGCCGCCGGCCTGGCCGGCGCCATGGCGCGCATCGAGCCGACCGGCGACAACGAAGTGCGCGTCTGGCTCGAAGGCGCCGATTTCGTCGCCGTCATGGGCTGGCTGGAGGCCTTCTCCCGCAGCCGCCCTGTGCAGGTGAGCCAGCTCCAGGTGGATCGAGCCGGCGGCGAAGGCCAGGTCAACGTGCGGGTCACGCTCGTCGCCAATGCGTAAGATCATCTGGCTGGTCGTCCTGGCGATTCCGCTGGTCGTCATCGTCACGCTGCCCGCGAGGGTCATCGTCCCGCGCCTGGAAATCGGCGAGGACGTGCGCGACGTGCAGGGCACCATGTGGGACGGCCGGGCCGTCTGGCAGCAGCCGGGCTTCGCCCCGCTGGATGTGCAGTGGAACTGGGACGGCGGCCGCAGCTGGTCCTGGCAGGCGAACGGCGTCGGCGTGGATCTCGGGGGCCAGTGGCGGCTCAGCGCCGGCGCCACCGAGTTGAGCGACGTGACCGGTCGCATCGAAATGAACAGGCTCGATGCCAGGATGTGGCTGGTCAATGCCCGGCCACGCGGGCATGTCGAACTGGATGTGCAGCGCGCCGTGATCGCCGAGGGCCAGCCGCCGGAGATCGACGGCGAGCTGGTCTGGCGCGACGCGCGCCTCGAGGGCGCCGTGCAGGAATCCCTGGGCGAGATCACCGTGCGCCTGGACTCGCGCGAGCAGGGCCAGCGCGCCCGGGTGGAGTCCACCGAGCCGGGCGCCATCCAGGTGCGCGGCGACATCGAGCTGGGTGCCGAACGCTATGACGTCGACCTCTGGCTGCGCGCCAGCGCCGACCGCCCCGAGCTGCTGCGCCAGATCGCCTGGCTGGGTGAGCCCCAGCCCGACGGGCAGGTGCGCGTGCGGCTCAGCGGCGCGCTGGGTTGGTAGGGGTAATCGAAACAGGAGGGATGCAGGTGATCGATCTCGACGAGGCCATGCAGGTGGCCCTGGCTGCCGCCGATGCGGCCGACGACATTGCCATGCGGCATTTCGGCCGTGAACTCGAAGTGGAACTCAAATCCGACGAGAGCCCGGTGACCGTCGCCGACCGTGAGGCCGAGCAGGCCATCCGCGCGGTGATTCGTGAACGCTTTCCCGACCACGCGCTCTACGGTGAGGAATACGGTCGCGACGGTGACAGCGACTGCCTTTGGCTGATCGACCCGATCGACGGCACGCGCAGCTTCATTCGCTCCCTGCCGTTCTGGTCGACGCAGATCGCGCTCATGGTCGATGGCGAACTCGTGCTGGGCGTTTCCTCGGCGCCCACCTTCGGCGAGCGGGCCCGCGCCATCCGCGGGCGGGGCGCGTTCATCAACGATCGGCCGGTGCAGGTGCGCGACATCGAACGCCTGGAAGACGCCGACGTGTGTTTTGGCAACCTGCGCACGCTATCGCGCGGCGCGGGCTGGGCCTGGATCGGCGATCTGGTCTCGCGAGCCGCTCGCTCGCGCGGCTACGGCGATTTCTATTCCTACCATCGCCTGGCCGACGGCGGCCAGGACGTGGTCGTCGAAAGCGACGTCAATATTCTCGACATCGCCGCCCTGGCCGTGATCGTCGACGAAGCCGGCGGCACGTTCACCGACCTGGATGGCCGCAAGCCGGACCTGGAGACCACCTCGGTCCTGGCCGCTTGTCCCGGACTGCACGCTCAGTTGCTATCCTCGCGTTCATGAGCGATCGTGAATCTTCCCGCCCCCTGCCGGTCGTCCACGACCGGCGCGAGCGCCGCCCGGCCGACCTGTTCCGGGTCGAGCAGCTCGACCTCGAATTCGCCAACGGCGAGCGCCGCACCTACGAGCGCCTGATCAGCCGCGGCGTGGGCGCGGTGATCGTCGTGGCCATGCCCGACGATGACCACGTCCTGCTGATCCGCGAATACGCCTGCGGCGTCCACCGCTACGAACTGGGCCTGCCCAAGGGCCGCCTCGAGCCGGGCGAGTCGTTCACCGAAGGCGCCAACCGTGAGTTGCAGGAAGAGTGCGGCTACGGCGCGCGGGAGCTGAGCGAGCTGGGCCATCTGACCCTCGCGCCCGGCTACATGACCCACCGTACCCACGTCATTCTCGCCCGCGACCTCTATGAGTCGCGCCTGCCCGGCGACGAGCCCGAGGAGATCGAGGTGGTGAAGTGGCCGCTCAACGACCTGGTCTCGCTCATCAAGCGCGACGACTGCAGCGAGGGGCGGACCATCGCGGCGCTTTACATGGTGCGCGACATGATCGCCGGAAGCTAACGGCGGCCTCGCTGATTTTGCCGGGAGGGGGTTCGGTTAATTGGGCCGCCTCTCTGGACGCGTTGGCTTGTTTGCTGGTTGGCTGGTTGGCTGGTTCGGCAACTGCCTGGGCTTGCAGTGCGGCTACGCCGCGTTGGTGCTGGCGTCGGCCGAAAGGTGATCAGGCTGCCCGTTATCGAACGCGGCGAAGCCGCCCCGCGAAACGATCAGCTGCCGAACCAGCCAACCAGCCAACCAGCCAACCAGCCAACAAGCAAACTCAGATTGGCTTGACGATCACCAGGATCACCACCCCGATCAGAAACACCGCCGGCACCTCGTTGAACACCCGGTACCACTTCGAGCTGTGGCGGTTCTCGCCGCGGGCGAAGGCGCCGACCAGGCGCCAGCACCACAGGTGGTAGGCGATCAGCCCGGCCACCAGGGCCAGCTTGACGTGCATCCAGCCGCCGGTGGTCAGGTGCCAGGGCTCGCCGATCAGTGTCGCCAGGCCGAGGATCAGCGCCAGAGCGCCGCCGATGTGCGTGATGCTCATCAGGCGCCGCTGCATCACTTTCAGCAACTCGACGGTGTGTCCCGTGGGGTTCTCGGTGGCGTAGACGAACAGCCGCGGCAGGTAGAACAGGCCGGCGAACCAGGTGACGACAAAGACGACGTGAAAGGCTTCGAGCCAGCGCATGCGACGCTCCTGCGGGTTGATCGGGGACGGTATTTTCGGACAAGCTCTTTCGGCGGGCAACTTGACGCCGGCCCGACCGGCAATGTATAACCAACGCGCACATCACAAAAAATTCATGAATTTACAACGTCATGAATTGGACAAGAACAACGTGCTGATCCATCCGGTTTGGGGCACATAAATTGAAGCGGTCGAGAGACCGCTTTCTTTTTTTCCGCTCCCCGGGCTCCTTTGTCCCTCGGGAATTGAACGCAGCGGGAGCAAACGCCATATCATTGGTGTCCAAGGCAGCGACACGCCCGGAGCATTAGCAAAATGAGTCAAACCGACCCCATGATCTTCACTCCCTCCGCCGCCGCGAAGGTGCGCGAGCTGATCCTCGAGGAAGGCAATCCCGAGCTCAAGCTGCGCGTCTACATCACCGGGGGCGGGTGTTCGGGCTTCCAGTACGGTTTCACTTTCGACGAAGAGGTCGATGACGGCGACATCACCGTCCAGCGCGAAGACGTCACGCTCGTGGTCGACCCCCTGAGCTTCCAGTACCTCGAAGGCGCCGAAGTGGACTACAGCGAAAGCCTGCAGGGCGCGCGCTTCGTCATCCGCAATCCCAATGCCGCGACCACCTGCGGGTGCGGTTCGTCGTTTGGTGTTGCCTGATTAGCTGCGTGATCCACTAACGCCTCCCGGGCCGGAGAAGCTGGCGCCTGATTGCCGATTCGTGTTATCACGGCGGCATGACCATCCTGATCGTCCTCATCGGGCTGCTCGTCAGCCACACCTTCACGGCCGTCGGCCGATGGCGTGATTTCGGCTGGCTGCTGTGGCCGACGCGGCAGTTGAGGACGCGCTATCCCGGACAAGCCTGGCTGGCGCTAGCCACGGTCATCGTCACCGCCCTGCTCGCCGCCTGGCTGGCGACGGCCATTGCCGTGCTGCTGCTGGGCGGATTCGGCTGGGCGCTCCTGGCCCTGGCGACTTTCATCTATACCCTTGGCCCCCGCGACCTCGATCGCGACGTCGAACTGTTGCTCGTCGACCCGGAGCACGCCGACGGCCGCGACGCGGCGCAGGCGCTGGGGATCGACGCAGACGCATCCCCCGCCCAGGCCGGGGCCGCGGTCGTACACGCCGCCCGGACCCGCTGGTTCGCCATCCTTTTCTGGTTCACGCTGCTCGGCATTCCCGGCGCGCTGCTCTATCGCCTCTGCCAGAAGGCCATGAAGATCGCGGATCTCTCGGAAGGAGAGCTGGATTGGCTTGCCAGGCTGCGCTGGATCCTCGAATGGCCGGTGCTGGCACTGATGACGGTCGCGCTGGGCCTGGTCACCGACCTCGATCGCGTGGCGCAGGCCTGGAAGCACTACCACCGCGACCGGGCCTGGTGGATCTTCTCGCCGCGCCTGGTCGACGAAGTGATGGCCGAAGTCCTCGGCGATGCCGAGTCGCGCGAGGACGGACTGCGCCGAGGTCACCAACTGGCCTGGCGGATGCTGGTGCTCTGGCTGGTGGTGCTCAGCCTGATGCTGATTGCGGGCTTCATCGTCTAAAGCCCAAGATCCCTATGATTCCGACGCGTGAGTCGTCGTCCAAGGAGGGTAGTTCATTGAACCGTTTGTTCGTTTTCGCCGGATTGATCCTGTGTTCCGGGGTCGCCCAGGCCGAGACCTGGGTGCGCTGCGGGGCTGTTATCGACGTCGATGCCGGTGAGCGGCTCGGGGCGCATACCGTGATCCTTGCCGAGGGCAAGGTCGCCGAGTTGCGTCAGGGGCATCCGGACTGGGCCGGGGAGGTCGAGCGCATCGACCTGTCCTCGCTGACCTGCCTGCCGGGCCTGATGGACATGCACACCCATCTCACCAGCCAGATGGGTCCGTCGTCCTACATCGAGGGCTTCACGCTCAACGAAGCGGACGTGGCCCTGCGCGGTGCGGAGTACGCCCGCAAGACCGTCGAGGCGGGCTTTACCACCGTGCGTGACCTGGGCGATTCCTTCAACGCATCCATCGCCCTGCGCGATGCGATCGATGCCGGCCGCATTCCGGGGCCGCGCATCTTCACCTCCGCCAAGTCCCTGGCCACCACCGGCGGGCATGCCGATCCGACCAACGGCTGGCGCTTCGACCTGGCCGGCGATCCCGGTCCGCGCGAGGGCGTGCTCAACGGCGTCGCCGAGGCGCGGGCAGCGGTGCGGCAGCGCTACAAGGACGGCGCCGACCTGATCAAGATCACCGCCACCGGCGGCGTGCTCAGCGTGGCCGCCAGCGGCGACAACGCGCAGTTCCGGATGGACGAGCTCGAGGCGGTCATCCGGACCGCCGCCGACTACGGCATGCGCGTGGCCGCCCACACTCACGGCGCCGAAGGAATGCGTCGCGCCGTCGAGGCCGGCATTCATTCCATCGAGCACGGCACCTACATGACCGACGAGATCATGGAACTGATGAGCGAAAAGGGCACCTGGCTCGTGCCGACCATCTCGGCCGGCAAGTTCGTGGCCGAGAAGGCGGAAGTCGAAGGCTTCTTCCCGCCGGTGGTCGCCGCCAAGGCGCGCCGCATCGGACCGGTCATCCAGGAGACTTTCTCGCGCGCCCACGCCGCGAGTGTGCCCATCGCTTTCGGCACCGATTGCGGCGTGTGCCCGCACGGCAGCAACGCCAAGGAGTTCGGCTACATGGTCGAAGCCGGCATGACCCCGGCCGACGCCCTGCGCACGGCCACGATCAACGCCGCGCGACTGCTCGGCCGCGAAGAGGAACTCGGCCGCCTGCAGCCCGGCTACGCCGCCGACCTGATCGCCGTCGAGGGCAACCCGCTCGACGACGTCACGATCCTCGAAGACGTCCGCTTCGTCATGCGCGACGGACAGGTCTTCGTTGATGCCCCCGCTACTGACTGACGAGGTCTGCCTCAGAAGATCAAAACCTTTAAAACGCAAAGACGCTAAGAAGCAAAGAACGCAAAGAAACCCAAGAAAAGTTGAATAAAGAACACACGACGCGTTGCGGCTAGATCGATCATTCAGCGATCTCGCCAATCGCTGTATCTAGCGTTGTCTTTTCTCTGTCTTTCTTCATTTCTTTGCGTCCTTTGCTTCTTAGCGTCTTTGCGTTTTAGAGATTTTGATTTTCCAAGTTACCTACTCGGCGTATCCGCTCAATTCAAGGTAGCCCCGCCCGAGTGATTCGCCGCTGTCGGTATCGCGCACGCCGACCGCGCCCTCCCAGTAGCTCACCGCGCCGCGCCAGCGCTGGTCGTCGAAGCGGGCGCTTACCGCCAGTGAGAGGTCCTCGGACGGGATCGTGACGGTCCAGTCGAGCGGCCAGGCGTTGCCCTCGGTATCGCGCCAACGGCGTTGCGGCTTGGCGTTGAAGTCGTCCGGGCCGAGCGTCCTGGACGTGCCGTCCGGATAAATCACCTTGCCCGCCGAAAATCGCGAAGCTTCGCCCTGGTCAGTGCGCAGCCGGTAGACCATCACGTCGCGCCCGTCGTCGAGCTGCAGCGAAAACCAGTCCCACCCGGCCAGGTTGTCGGCCAGCTGGCTCGATCCCCATTCGCGGTCCAGCCAGGCCAGGCCTTCGACCGAAACCGCCCGGCCGTCGACCCGGACCTCGCCGGTCGCCTCCAGGCGGCTGATCGAGTAGTAGTGCGATGCATTGCCCGGCTGCGGGCCCTTGCGGCTGTAGCCGTCCTCGCCCTGCCGCACGATCGGGCGGGCCGCCGTCATCGCCAGGTCGAGGCCGAAGTCCCCGGCGACGGCCGTCAACTCGAAGCGATCGCCGTCCCGGGTCACCTGCCAGTCGCGCAGCCACCAGCGGTCCTCGGTGGCGCCGGCCAGGCCCAGCGCGCCGCGGGCGAAGCGCTCGGCCTGGTGAAAGACGCGCCCGTCTACGTCGCTGAGCGCCAGGTGGGCCATCCAGACCGCATCGGCGCTCCAGGCCGACTCCGGTCGCGGCGCGTGGTCGAGCTCGAACCGGAACAGGGTGAACTGGAAGCCCCAGCGTTCGCCCCCGGGGCCCTGGAGGTTGCCGGTGAAATACCACCACTCGTTGCGGTAGCCGGGATGCGCGGCGTGGTCGGCGGGAAAGGAGAAGGGGCGCGGCCCCGTGACCTGTCGGAAGGTCTCAGGGGAATCGTTGAGTAGGCCGCTGGTGCTCAGCCGTCCGTCCGCGGCGGTTTGCGGACGCGTCTGCCAGCCCAGCCAGGCGACCAGGGCCAGGGCGACGGCGGTGAGCGTCAGCAGGTCGCGACGCATCATTCGGCCTTCAGTTCCGGAGCCGGATCGCGGCGGCCGATCCGCCAGGCCGGATAGAGGCCGGCCAGTAGCCCGCACAGCAGCGCGAGCGGCAGCATCAGGGCCGGCGGCGTGAGCGGCCAGCTCAACGGCAGGCTCCAGCCGAAGGCGCGCGGCTGGATGACCAGCGACAGGCCCAGGTGGATGGCGATCGACAGCGGCACGGCCACCAGCGCGGCGGCCAGCGCCAGCCCCGCGGTCTGGCTAACGACCAGGGCGTGCAGGCGGCCGCGGGTCAGGCCCAGGGCGCGCAGCGTGGCGTAGTCGCGCCGCCGCTCCAGGCCCATGGCCAGCAAGGCGCTGACCAGCGCGATCACTGCAATCACGGCGACCAGCGCGGCCAGGGCCCAGGAGATGCGGAAGGTCCGGTCGAAAACGGCCAGGGTGGTTTCGCGTACCGCCTCGCGGCCTGTGAGCTGCAGGTCCGGGTCGATCGCGTGTATCCGATCGGCGAGAGCCGCTTCGTCGACGGCCGCCTCTGAATAGTAGAGTCCGAGGCTGTCGCGGCGCGGGTCGTCGTAGAGCCGGCGGTAGAGGGGCGCGTGAATGGCGATGCTGCCGCGCTCGCTGGCGTAGTCGCGGTAGACGGCGGCGACTGGAAAGCGGCGCTCGCCGGCCGGGGTCTCGAGCCGCACGTCGTCGCCGACGCCGAGCCCGTCGCGTCGCGCCAGCGGCTCGGACACGACCACCGCCTCGCCGGAGCGGAATGCCTCGAAGGCGGCCGGGCCGTCGCCGGCGAGCCATTCGAAACCGGCCCAGGCGCGCGACGGCAGGTCGTAGGCGATCAGTTGCCGGCCGTCGGCGACGGTCACGCGCCGTGCGCTGGAAGTCTCGGCAATGCCGGGTAAGGTCGCCACCCTTTCGACCGTGGCGGCCTCCAGCCCGCCCTGGCTGGCGGTGACGTAGCTGTCGGCGCGCAGCAGGCGGTCGATCCAGTCGTCCACCGCGGCGCGGAAGCCGAGCACCATCATGGCCAGCCCGGTGGCCAGCGCGAGCGCCAGGCTCAGCGCGGCCAGGGCCGGCCGGATGCGCTTCTGTCCGGCCAGCAGCAGGGCCAGCGCCCGTCCCGCAAGGCTGGCCGGCGCGATGCGGCGCAGGCCGGAGAGCGCGCGCACGCCGATTTCCGGTGCCAGCAGGGCGAAGCCGCCCAGGGCCAGGAACAGGGCTGAGAAGGCGATCGGCAGGCTGCGGCTGGCCAGCACAGTGACCACGGCAGTTCCGAGCAACAGCAGCGCCGCGATCACGCCGACCCGGCGTCGCCGCGGTTCCGGCGGCGGCTGGCGAAGGATGCGGCCGGGCGGAATTCGCCGCGCTTCGTCGAGCAGTCCCGCCACCGAAATCAGCGCGGTTGCCACCGAAGCCAGCCAGATGAACGCGTAGAGCCCGACACTCGGCTGCACGCCGGCGGGCGCCAGCAGGCCATAGAGCTCGGCGACGGGCACGCGCACCAGGCCGATCAGGCCCCCGGCGAGCATCGTGCCCAGCGCCAGTCCGATGAGGGCGCCCAGCCCGGCCAGGATCGCGGTCTCGATCAACAACAGCGCCGTGATCCGGCCGCTGGTCACGCCCACGGCGCGCAGCATCGCGATGCTGCGCCGGCGCTGGACCAGCAGGAAGCTGAGCACGCTGAAGATGACGAAAAGGCCCACGGCGAGGCTGATCAGGCCCATCGCGCTGAGGTTCGCGCGCATGCCCTGGGTAAGCCGTGCGGCGGCATCCCGGCGCTGGGAAGCGCTGCCGAGTTCCAGCGAGTCCGGGAGCCTTTCCCGCAGCCAGGCGCTCGCCCCGGCGGGGGCGTCGATCCAGCTCAGCTCACCCTGGCGGCCGGTCGCGGCCTGCAGGGCGGCGATGTCCATCAGCAGGCGGTCGTCCAGTTCCCGTCCGGCCGGAAGCGGTCCGACCAGCTCGAGTTCGAGCGTCCGCTCGCCAAGGGAGACGGTCAGTTCCTCGCCCGCGGCGAGACCGAGCCGCTCGAGGGTCGAGGCGTTGGCCGCCGCTGCATCGGGCGAGGCGAGCAGGCGGGCGAGGAGATCGGGTGGCAGCAGGCCGCGGCCGCCGCCGGAGAAGGGGTCGATTCCCAGCAGTTCCAGGCGCCCCTCCCCGACGGTCACGCGCTGTCTCAGCACGGGCGTGAGCGGCGGCGATTCCTGCTGCAGGGCCAGCTCCCGGTAGAGGTCTTCGTCGAGCGGGCCGCCGGGCGCGGTGACGCGCACGCTGTCGCGGCCGGCCAGTGCGTCGGCCGCACCGTCGAGCGAGTCGATGAGCACGTCACGCATCAGGGCCACGCCGGTCATGACCGCCACTCCGGCGGCCATGCCGGCAAGCGCCAGCACCAGCTGGCCCGGGTGGCGCCGGAAGAAGCGTCGCGATGACTGGAACAGCAGCCGCATCAGTGCTCGTGCAGCCGCCCGCCGCGCAGCTGCAACCGGCGGTCGCAGACCGCCGCAGCCTCGGGGTTGTGGGTCACCAGGATCAGCGCGCAGCCGCGCTCGGCGGTGACCCGGTCGAACAGGGCCAGGACGCGCCCGGCGGTCGCTTCGTCCAGGCTGCCGGTGGGTTCGTCGGCCAGCAGCAGTTCCGGGTCGTGGACCAGTGCCCGGGCGATCGCGACGCGCTGCTTTTCCCCGCCCGAAAGCTGCCCGGGCATGCGGTCGAGCAGCGCCGCGACGCCGAGCGTCTCGGCCAGCGCCTCGGCCTCGCCGCTGCCGGGGTCGATCCCGTTGAGCCACAGCGGCAGCGCGATGTTCTCGCGAACGTCGAGCGAGTCGATCAGGTTGAAGTCCTGGAACACGAGGCCGATGTGGCGCGCCCGGAAGCGGGTCAGGCTGGGCTCGGGGATCGCCGCTAGCGACTCGCCGAGTACGGCGACCGACCCTTCATCCGGTCGGTCCATCCCGGCGGCGAGGTTGAGTAGCGTGGACTTGCCCGAACCCGAGGCGCCCATCACGGCAACGCGCTCGCCCCGCCGCAGCTCGAGATCCAGCGCGTCGAGCACGGGCACGATTCGGTCGCCGGCGCTGAACCGGCGGCTCACGCCGCCAAGCGCCAGGGCCGGGGCTTTCGGCGGGTTGTTTTCGACCATGGACGGCATCGCTCAAGAGGGCTCGCAACGCATTATGGAAGAAACGGCATCAAGGCCGGAGGAACTTTTGGCGACGGCGCCCCTCAAAGACCATGTGCTTTGCGGACTGTGTTTCAAGTCACTTTTCTTGGCATTTCTGCATCAGCTGTGGTAGACTTACCACCAACCTTGGCAAAACCGCAACGGATTACCAAGGTCGCAGGGCGCGAAGCGAGGTACATCACTCCGACATCAGTTGCCCCTCCCTCGACCAGGGGAGGGGTTTTTTTTGGACCACTCACAGGTCATCCCACTGGATTCACGGGGTCATCGACATGCAGCTTACGATGTTGAAAGGCAAGATTCACCGCGCGACGGTCACCCGAGTCGAACTGGACTACGAAGGCTCCTGCGCCATCGACGAGACGCTGCTCGAAGCGGCGGGGATTCTCGAGCACGAACAAGTACATATCTACAATATCACCAGCGGCGAGCGCTTCGTGACCTATGCCATTCGCGGCGAGCGCGACAGCGGCGTGATCTCGGTCAACGGGGCGGCCGCGCACAAGGCCGGCGAGGGCGACCTGGTCATCATCGCCGCCTACGCGCGCATGAGCGAGGCCGAAGCGGCCGCGCACGAGCCGCATCTCGTCTATCCCGACGCCGGCAACCGCATCGCGCGCACTGCGGGCCGGATTCCCGTCCAGGCAGCCTGATCCCCGGCGGCCGAATGTTGCGAAAAGACAACATTCCGGTCGTCTCCGAACTGCTGGCCGCCGATCCTGCCCGCGCCGACGACTTCGTGCGCGAAGGCGGCGGCTGGCGTCTCGACTTCTCCGGCATTCCCCTCGACCGAAACGGCCTGGCCGCACTGCAGCGGCTGCCCGAGGCTAGCGGCCTGGCGGCGGCCGTCGAACGGCTCTTTTCGGGGCAGATCGTCAATCCCAGCGAGAACCAGCCCGCGCTGCACATGGCGCTGCGGGCAGCACGGCCCTTCAGCGGCCTGGCCGCCGACGAGGCCGGGCAGGTCGTCGCCGAGCGCGAGCGCTTCCTGTCCGTGGCGCGCGCCCTTCACGGTGGCGAGACCGGCCTGACCGACCTGCTGCATATCGGCATCGGCGGCTCCGACCTGGGCCCCCGGCTGGTGGCCGACGCCCTGGACGCCGGCGACGGCGCCGTGCGGGTGCACTGGCTGTCGACCCTCGACGGCCGGCGCTTCGAGCGGCTGTGCCGCCGGCTCGACCCGGCCACCACCGGCCTGGTGGTCGCTTCGAAGTCCTTTTCCACCGAAGAGACCCTTCTACAGGCGCGCGCCGCGCGGGACTGGCTCGGCGCCGACTGGGCCGCGCGCAGCTGGGCGGCCACGGCCAACGTCGAGCGGGCCCGGGAATTCGGGTTCGACGACGCCCATATCCTGACTTTTCCGGCCTGGACGGGTGGTCGCTTCTCGCTGTGGTCGTCGGTCGGCGTCAGCGCCGCGGCCGCCATCGGGCCGGAACGATTCAAGGCCCTACTGGCCGGCGCCGAGGCGGCCGACGAGGACTTCCGCGGCCATCCCGACGCCGACGGGTTGGCGACTTTCGCGGGCCTGCTCGTTCACTACCTCCGGCGGGAGCTCGACTGCGACACGCTCGGCTTCGTCAGCTATGAGCCGCGCCTGGCCCTGCTCGGCGACTATCTCCAGCAGCTGTTCATGGAAAGCCTCGGCAAGGGCGTCGATCTCGACGGGCGAGCGGTCGAGGGGCCGACCGTGCCGCTGATCTTCGGCGGGCGGGGCACCGACCTGCAGCACTCGATCTTCCAGGCGCTCCACCAGGGGCCGGACTCGCATCCGCTGGTCCTCGTCGGCGCCCGCCGCGGCGGTCACGCCCATCCCGACTGGCAGCGCCGCCAGATGGCGCACCTGCTCGCCCAGGCCTCCGCGCTCACCAACGGTCGTGGCGACGGCGAGCCGTTCCAGCGCATGCCGGGCAACCGGCCCGTGGCGACGCTCCTGATCGACGAGCTCGACGCCCGCTCGCTGGGCTGGCTGCTGGCCGCATTCGAGCAGGCCGTCTATGCCCTGTCGGTCGTCTGGCGCATCAATCCCTTCGACCAGTGGGGCGTGGAAGAGGGCAAGCGCCTGGCTCGGGAAATCCGGCGCCAGTTGTCCGAATAGTCGGCTCAGTCCCCGCCTTCACCCTGGCGGTCGATGCTGTCGAGCGGAATGGTGATGATCGGCAGGCCGAGCGCGTCGCTTCGCGTCCGGGCCTGCAGCACATCCCCACGATGCTCCACGCCCTTAGGTCCCAGGAAGTAGTACATCTCCGCCACGCCGTGGAATTGTTCCAGCGTGATCAGGTCGATGCGCGTACTCTCCTCCAGGCCCGGCACGAAGCCGACGGGCAGCACGAAACCCTTGCTGCTCTGGTCGGTGCCCAGCGCGGTGTAGAACACCTCGAGCCGGATGTCGGCCTCGCCGGGTTCGTCGACCAGCTGCATGTCGAAACGCCGCGCCAGTTCCACGCCCAGGCGCCAGTCGGCATAAGCGCGCACGGCGGCGCGATCGACGAAGTGGCTGGCAATGTGGACGCGCTTGCCGGCGTGCGGGGCGAAGTCCGCCGCCGGCAGGCGCTGCACCAGGTCGTCGATGCTGTGCGTGAGCAGTTGCTGCGCGGTGGCGCCGACCAGTGAGTCCTGCACCTGGCGGGTGCCGCAAGCGGTGATCAGCAGCGCGCACGTGAGGATGAGGGGCAGGCGAAAGGCGTGATTCGACATCGTTCGTTCCCGTGTTGAATGAAAGCCGGTCGGCATCGGTCAGGAGCATAACAGCCGGCATGCGGACGGCTTGCAAGGGCCTGGTGGCCGACGGACAATGCCGCTTCCTCCTCCCCTGCCCAGCCGTCCCAACGCATGTCCGCGCGCCCCCAAGCTCCAGACCTGCCGACCGAGATTCGGCGGACCCTGCTGCTCGCCGGCCCGCTGATCATCGGCCAGGTCACCAGCTACGCGATGACGCTGGTCGACACCCTGATGGCCGGCCGGCTGGGGGCGCTGGACCTGGGCGCGGTCGCCATCGGCTCCTCGATCTGGTCGGCGGGGATGGTGTTCATCGTCGGACTGATGATGGCCGTCTCGGCCGCCGTCTCCCAGCTCGAGGGAGCCGGACGCCGCGGCCAGGCCGGGGAGTTGACGCGCCAGGCCCTTTGGCTGGCGCTCATGGTCTCGGCAGTCTTCTTCTTCCTGATGCGGCGCGGCGACGGCCTGATGGGTCTCATCGGCGTGGAGCCGGCCGTGGCCGAGCTGGCCCATCGCTACCTGCTGGCGATCAGCTGGGGCATGCCGGCCCTGGCCGGGATGTTCGTGCTGCGCTTCTTCTCCGAGGGTACCGGTCACACGCGACCGACGATGTACATCGGCGTGATGGGCATCGCCTTCAACGTGCCGCTGAACTACGTGCTGATGTTCGGCAAGCTGGGCTTTCCGGCGCTGGGCGCGGAAGGCTGCGGCTGGGCCTCGGCCGTCGTGCTGTGGCTGCAGCTGGGCATGATGGCGGCCTGGGTGCGCTGGCGACCCTACTACCGACCCTTCGGCGTGTTCGAGCGCTTCAGCGGGCCCGACTGGCGCGAGCTTCGCGCCCTGGTGGCGCTTGGCCTGCCGATCGGGGTGATGGTCTTCCTGGAAGCGAGCCTGTTCATCGCCAGCGCCCTGGCCATCGGCACCCTGGGCACGCTGCCGGTCGCCGCCCACCAGGTCGCGATCAACTTCTCGGGGCTGATCTTCATGGTGCCGCTGGGGCTTTCGGGGGCCATTACGGTGCGCGTCGGCAACGCCGTCGGCCGGCGCGACCGCGCCGGGGCACGCCGTGCGGGCCTGGTCGGCATGGGCATGGCCCTGGGCTTCGGCGCGCTGGCCTCGGGGATCATGATTCTCTTCCCGGAATCGATCGCGCGCCTGTACACCCCCGACCCGGAGGTGGTGGCGCTGGCCGCCAGCCTGCTGTTCTTCGCTGCCGTGTTCCAGCTGGCCGACTGCCTGCAGGTCTCGGCCGCCGGCGCCCTGCGCGGGCTCAAGGACACGCGCGTGCCCATGGGCTACTGCGTGCTCGCCTACTGGCTGGTCGGCATGACCCTGGGCTGGTGGCTGACCTTCCGCCAGGACTGGGGGCCGGCCGGCATGTGGTGCGGCATCATCGCCGGCCTGACCGTCGCGGCCCTCCTGCTCGGCGCCCGCTTCCTGCGCATCACCGCCTCCTGGGAGGAAATCCGGGAGGTCGCCGGACCTGAGTGACTTACGGCACATTGTGGGTCTCCACGGACGCTGAGTAGAATGAAGTTCCAATCTTCCGTCCGAAATATCCTGTAATGACTTCGAACTCGAGTCCCAATGTGCTCGTCCGGCTGTGGCTGGGCTTCTGGCGCGGCCTGACGGCGTTCCGCATGGCCGTGTTCAACATCCTGTTCCTGATCGTGCTGGCGCTGGTCATCCGCATTCTGTTCTTCTCGTCCGACGAGATCATCGTCGACGCGCAGACCACCCTGGTCATCGAGCCCGACGGCGTCGTGGTCGAGGAGTACACCGGCACGCCGCTCGATCGCGCCATCAACGAGGCGCTCGGCCAGGAACTGCCCGAGACGCGCCTGCGCGATATCCTGGCCGCCCTTGAGTACGCCGCCGACGACGACCGCATCGTGCAGGTGTTGGTGCGCACCGACAAGCTCTGGGGCCTGGCGCCGGGCATGCAGACCGAACTGGCCGATGCCTTCGCGCGCTTCCGCGAGTCGGGCAAGACGGTCATCGCCCACGGCGGCATGATGATGCAGAACCAGTACATGCTCGCCTCGATGGCCGACGAGATCTGGCTCGACCGCGACGGCATGCTGCTGTTCGACGGCTACAGCCAGTACCGGCAGTATTACGCCGAGGGGCTCGACAAGCTCAAGGTCGACGTCAACCTGTTCCGCGTGGGCGAGTACAAGTCGGCGATGGAGCCGTTCATCCGAAACGACATGTCCGAGTCGGACCGTCGCGCCACCGAAGCCTGGCTGGGCGATCTCTGGCAGAACTGGCTCGACGGGGTCGCCCTTCACCGCGGCCTGCCCGTCGAGGTGCTGGTCGAATTGACCGAGAACTTCTCCGACGCCGTCGAGGCCGCAGACGGCGATCTAGCCGCCATGGCGATGGAACGCGGCCTTGTCGACCGCCTGGTCAGCCGGCCGGAGCTGCGCGCCGAACTGGCCAACAGCGGAACGGGCGATCCGGACACCGGCTTTCGCCAGATCGACTTCGAGACCTATGCTGACGCCTCGCGCGAGTGGCACCCGCGCGCCGACCGCGTTGGCATCATCGTCGCCCAGGGCGCGATCACCGAAGGCAACCAGCCGCAGGGCACCATCGGCTCCGAATCGACCTCGAGGCTGATTCGCCAGGCCGCCCGCGACGAGCGCATCAAGGCGGTGGTGCTGCGCATCAACTCCGGCGGCGGCAGCGCGTTTGCCTCGGAGGTCATCCGTAACGAGCTGATGGCCCTCAAGGAAACCGGCAAGCCGGTGATCGTGAGCATGAGCAACGTCGCCGCCTCGGGCGGTTACTGGATCGCCATGGGCGCCGACGAGGTCTGGGCCTACCCAACCACGCTGACCGGCTCGATCGGCATCTTCGGATTCTTCCCGACCTTCCAGGACACGCTGGCGCAGATCGGCATTCACACCGACGGCGTGGGCACCACGCCGCTGTCGGGCGCGCTGCGCGCCGACCGCGAACTGCAGGAACCGGCCCGCAACCTGTTCCAGAGTTTCATCGAGCACGGCTACCGCGAGTTCATCACCCTGGTCGCCGAACATCGCCGCATGTCGGTCGAGGCGGTCGACCAGGTTGCGCAGGGACGCGTCTGGACCGGCACCCAGGCGCAGCGTCGCGGCCTGGTGGACCAGCTCGGAACGCTCGAGGAAGCGGTCGCCTCGGCCGCGCGCAGCGCCGGCATCGGCGAAGACTACGAGGTGGCCTACGTCGAGCGGCGCCTCTCGGCGTTCGAGCAGTTCTTCGTCGACATGGCGGGCGCGTCGATCCGCATGGCCGGCATCGATTCGATGCGCGGCCTGGCCGGCTGGCTGCCGCCCGGCATCGGTCGCCAGGTGCTCGATGAGCTGCGCCTGGTGTTCACGCAGGCCGAGTCCGGCCGCCCCGGCGTGATGGCGCACTGCCTGTGCGAGGCGCCGCGCTAGTGTACCCCGTCACTCATTCTGTAACTTATAGCGAGTCGGAGAGCGTTTAGCTGCAAGGCCTGTCTCGCAGGGAATGGCAGGCCCCTTTCCAAGAGACAGAACGCCGCAGATGAACGCTCTCCGGCTCGCCCTTCGGGAGCGCGCCTGAGCCGACATTGCGGCGTTGCGCCCCTTGTAAAGGGGCCTGCCATTCACTGCGGGGCGCGCCTTGCACTGTCGGCTCAGGCGTGCTCTATAAGTCACAGAATGAATGACGGGGTACACTTGGTCAATCTCGCTCCCGGTGGTCGCGTCGGGAGCGATTTTCAATGCACCGGGCGTTTGAGTATGATGGCTCGTTCGTGCCGACCGCCGGGGACCTGGACGGGCAGCACGTTTCCTTCTTGATGCAACGGGAATCGAACCACTAACCATGCTGGCAACCGTCACCGACTTTCTCTGGACCTACGTCCTGGTCGCATTCCTGATCACGCTGGGGCTGGTCTTCACGATCGCCTCGCGATTCGTCCAGCTGCGCTACTTCGTCGAGATGTTCCGCGTTCTGGGCCAGGCCTTCAAGCATCACACCGGCCACGTCTCCTCGTTCCAGGCCCTGACGCTGAGCGTCGCCGGCCGGGTCGGCGCGGGTAATGTCGCCGGCGTGGCCGTGGCCATCACGCTCGGCGGGCCGGGTGCGGTGTTCTGGATGTGGGTCGTCGGGCTGATCGGCATGGCCACCAGCTTCTTCGAGTGCTCGTTGGCGCAGGCTTTCAAGGTCGCCGAGTTCAAGACCTCGACCTATCGCGGCGGCCCGATGTACTACATGGAACGCGGCCTCGGCAGCCGCAAGCTCGGCATGGTGTTCACCCTGCTGCTGCTGTTCACCTTCGGCCTGGCCTTCGTCGCGCTGCAGTCCTTCACGGCGTCATCATCGCTCGAGCAGGCCTTCGACATTCCGATGCATTGGACGGGCATCGTGATGACCATCGTCGTGGGTCTGACGATCTTCGGCGGCGTGCAGCGCATCTCGCGCGTGACCGAGATCATCGTTCCCCTCATGGCGGTAGCCTACGTGATCGTGGCCCTGGTCGTGGTCGGCATCAACTACGCCGAGGTGCCCGGCGTCCTGGCACTGATCGTCAAGAGTGCATTCGGCCTGGAAGAAGCCGTCGGCGGGGGCATCGGTGCGGCCATCATGATGGGCGTGCGCCGCGGCCTGTTCTCCAACGAGGCCGGCCTGGGCAGCGCACCCAACGTCGCGGCCGTGGCCTTCGTGCCGCACCCGGTCAACCAGGGCATCGTGCAGAGCTTCAGCGTGTTCATCGATACAGCCATCATCTGCACGGCCACGGCCCTGATCATCCTGATTTCGGGCATTCACGAGACCAGCGGGGTCGACGACGGCATCGTGCTCACCCAGCTGGCCCTGCAGGATCACGTCGGCCCCTGGGGCGAGACCTTCGTCAGCGTCATCCTGACCCTGTTCGCCTTCAGCTCGATCCTCTACAACTTCTACCTGGGCGAGAACTCCTCGAGCTGGATGACGCCCGACAACCCGGTCTTCTTCATCGTCTTCCGGCTGCTGATGCTGGTGCTGATCCTGTGGGGCTCGATGCAGGACCTGACCACGGTGTTCAGCTTCGCCGACCTGACCATGGCCCTGCTGGCGGTGTTCAACCTGATCGCCCTGGCGCTGCTGATGAAGGTGGGCTTCCGCCTGATGAACGACTACGACCAGCAGTGGCGGGCCGGCAAGGTGCCGGTGTTCGATCCCGACAAGTTCCCGGATCTCAATATTGACCGGGAAGCCTGGAAGGACGCCGCCGAGGCGGTCGATCGCTAGCCGCCACCCGGACGGCGACACGAACAAGGGGAAGCGCCAGCGGGGGAACACCCTTATACGCCAGCCGCGCTCGTCCGGCGGACGCGGCGTCCATCTGTGGTCGATGCTCCGCGTCGATGACGATCACCGGCCCCGGAGGGCTGGGCAACGACAAGTGGGACAACAACAATATGAACAAAGTAGATGGCCGTTCCCGGCGGGAGAGGCATTCCGGGAACGTTGGCGCGCGGGCAGTGATCGGTGCGTTCGTTCTCATGGTGCTACTGGGCGCGACGGCGTCGGCGGGCGCGCAGTCTTCGCTCATGCAAGAGCACTGCGTGCTCCACGCTGAGCAGGAGCGGTCTCCAGATTGTCTCGACGGCCTGCCCCAACCCGAGATCGGTCGGGAAGTCGCTGTTGAGCATTACCTCGAAGAAGGCGATGAACATGTCGTGCCGCTGGAGCTTCTCATCGCGCACGGCCGCAAGCTGTTCGATGCCAACTGGACGGTTCAGGATGGCGGCGGGCGCCCAGGGCTGAAGGGCACCGGTCAGTCCCTCTCCGATCCGGATTCGCCGCTGCATTTCCCCTTCAATTTCAATCCAATTTCCGCACCCGACGCCAACTCCTGCGCGGGCTGCCACAACATGCCGCGCTCCGGCGGCGGTGGCGACTTCGTGACCAACGTCAACGTCCTCGGGCAACGCTTCGACTTCGCGACCTTCGACACCCAGGACGAATTCGAGGAAGGAATTGCCACGCGTGGCGCTTTCGACGAGACCGGCCTGGCGGTAACGTTGCAGACCATCGCCAATTCGCGCGCCACCCTGGGCATGTTCGGCTCCGGCTACATCGAGATGCTGGCCCGCCAGATGACCGCCGAATTGCAGTCGCAGCGCGATGCCCTGGCACCGCGAGAATCCGTGGCCCTGCAGGCCAAGGGCGTGGCCTTCGGCATCCTGGCCCGGCGGGCGGACGGCAGCTGGGACACCTCGGCGGTTGAAGGGCTGACCGTTCCCAGCCTGTCGAGCGCGGCCGCCGACCAGCCACCGAGCCTGATCATTCGTCCGTTCCATCAGGCGTCGGCCGTCATTTCGCTGCGGCAATTCTCGAACAACGCCATCAACCATCACCACGGTATCCAGTCGACTGAACGCTTCGGCGAGGGCGATGCCGACGGGGACGGCTACGACCGCAATCTCAGCGCCGCCGATGTTACCGCCCTGACCGTCTATCAGGCCCAGCTCGGTGTGCCGGGGCGGGTCATCCCGCGCAACCCGTTCATCGAACAGGCCGTGCGCAACGGCGAGCAGCTGTTCGTCGATATCGGCTGCGGCGGGTGCCACACGCCGTCGCTGCCCCTGTCCGACGGCGGCTGGGTGTTCACCGAACCCAATCCCTACAACCCGGAAGGCAACCTGCAGCCCGGCGAAGCCATGACGTTCGCGGTCGATCTCAACGACCCCCGTCTCGATCCGCCGCGGCTGTCGGTCGACCCGGCGAGCGGCAGCGTGGCGGTGCCCGCCTTCACCGACCTGAAGGTGCACGACATCACGAGCGGTCCCGGAGATCCCAACTGCGAATCGCTGAACATGCACGCCGAGCCGGGGACCGCGGCCTTCCACGGCGGCAACTGCCGGTTCATCACGCGCAAACTGTGGGGTGTGGCCAACGAACCGCCGTATTTCCACCACGGCAAGTTCACGACCATGCGGGAAGCCATCGAAGCGCATCGCGGAGAAGCGCTGAATAGTTACGAGGCGTGGGCGGGTCTGGACGATTACGGTCGCGACTCGATCATCGAGTTTCTCAAGACTCTCCAGATCCTGCCGGCGGGCAGCACCTCGCGAATCGTCGACGGCCGTTATCGGCCGCGTTCGTGGCCGTCGCAGCTCGCAGGCAGTTGACGGTCGGCCGCTCGGTGGCCGGCTCAGGCCGCCGAGCGGTGGCGCTTGAGGTAGACCAGCAGCTGTGAAATGGCCGCCGGCGTCATGCCGGGGATGCGGCTGGCCTGGTCGATGGTGGCCGGCCGGGTTTTCTCGAGCTTCTCGAGCAGTTCGGCCGACAGGCCCTTGACCGTCGCGTAGTCGAAATCCCCGGGGATGGTCTGCTCGGCCG
>JAZBPT010000078.1:0-3538 GCA_036351755.1 Wenzhouxiangella sp.
ATCATTGCACGACTCGCAGAGCGTCGCCATGGTAGCGCTAGCTAATTTCTTCGACTCGATTCGCGGGTTCATCGAGCTCGGCGGGGACGTCCTCTGGGCGATCTTCGCCGTGCTCCTCGTGATGTGGACCCTGATCATCGAGCGCTACTGGTTCTATTTCCGTGTCCTGCCCGAGCGTCGCAAGGAAGTCCTCGACCAGTGGCAGAACCGGACGGACCACCAGTCCTGGCATGCCAGCCGGATCCGCGAGGAGCTGATCAGCAAGGTCGGCCAGGAAATGCAGCGCAACATTCGAACCATCCAGACGCTGATCGCCGTTTGCCCGCTGCTCGGGCTGCTTGGAACGGTGACCGGCATGGTGGCGGTCTTCGACGTCATGGCCTTCTTCGGCACGGGCAACGCCCGCGCCATGGCCGCCGGCGTGTCGCAGGCCACCATTCCAACCATGTCGGGCATGGTCGCGGCCCTGTCGGGGCTGTACTTCGGTTCCTTCCTCGAGCGCAAGTCGGAGATCGAGACCGAGCGTCTCGAGGACTTGCTGCGGTTCGACTGAACAACCGGCCGGCTATTGGCGTCGCAAACAGGTTTAACTAGAACATGGCACGCAGACACGCAACAAAGGATGAACCGGAAATCAACATCACCCCGATGTTGGACATCGTGTTCATCATGCTGATTTTCTTCATCGTCACCACGTCGTTCATCCGTGAGACGGGGGTAGAGGTCAACAAGCCCACGGCGTTGACCGCGGAACCTCGACCCCAGGGCAACGTTCTAATTGCCATTCGGGAAAACGACGAGATCTGGATGAACAAGCAGCAGGTCGAGATCCACCAGGTTCGCCCGGAGGTCGAGCGAGCGAAGGCCGAAAACCCTGAATCGGCCGTGGTGCTCATTGCCGACCAGGGCGCTCGCACGGGCATGCTGGTCGAGGTCATGGATCAGGTCCAGGCGGCCGGTATCAACCGCATCTCGATCTCGGCCGAGCCGGAAGGCGGGAGGTAATCATGGGCTCCGGAATTCGCTACGCCGTTGCCGTCGTGCTGGCCATCGTGGTCACGCTGGTGACCTTCTACATCATGCATACCCTGATCTCGGGCGCCGGTGGCGAGCGCGAACAGCTTGAACCGCCGCCGGGGATCCGCTTTGGGCCGGTCGAGATCGACGAAACGGTCGAGCAGCGCGATCGGCGTCGTCCGCCGCCGCCGCCGCCGCCCGAGGAGCCGCCGCCGCCGCCGGAGATGGAGATCGCGCAGATGGAGCAGCAGGTCCAGGACATGCCCGACATGGACATGCCAGATCTGGATCTGTCGATGTCGGGCACGGGGCCGTTCCTGGGTTCGATGAGCCAGGCCGATCGCAACGCCGAGGGCGATGTCGTGCCCCTGGTGCGCATCCAGCCCCAGTATCCGCGTGACGCCGCCGTGGCGCAGATCGAGGGCTATGTGACGATCCAGTTCACGATCGACGAGACCGGATCGGTTCGCTCGCCGCGCGTGATCGACTCACAGCCGCCGCGCGTGTTCGACCGAGAAGCGATTCGCGCGATCCTGCGCTGGAAATTCAAGCCCCGCGTCGTCGACGGCCAGGCCGTGGAACGTCAGGCGACCCAGACCATCGACTTCACTCTGGACGACGCATGATGAAGACTGCCAACATTGTTTTGCTGAGCGCGCTGTTCGTGGTTTCGGGTCAGGCCTTCGGCCAGACCGAGGTGGCGGGTTATCAGTGCGGCGTGGAGCGCGAGGTGTCGGCCGGTGCGCTCACCGAGCGAACCTACAACCGACTCAGCGATATCTACGAGATGATCGGCGAGGACAACTACGCCGAGGCCTACCCGGCGCTCGAGTCCCTGCTGGAACGCAACCGCACCGACGAATACGCCAGCGCCACGATCCTGCAGGCGATGGCCTTCGTTCGCGCCCAGCAGGAGCAGTACGAAGACGCGATCAACTTCTTCAAGCGCGCGATTGACCTCAACCAGCTGCCCAACAGCCAGCACTACCAGATGATCCTGCAGGTCGCGCAACTGTACTACACGATAGATCGCTTCAACGACGCGCTGGACCAGCTCGATATCTGGTTCTGCGTCACCCCCGACGAGCAGGAAAACAAGGTCGACGTGTGGGTCATGAAGGCCAGTATTCACGCCCAGATCGAGGAATTTCGCGAAGCGATTACGGCCATCGAGCGCGCCATCGCGCTGTCCGATGAGCCCAAGGAGCAGTGGTACCAGCTTAAGCTGGGCATGCACTTCGAGCTCGAGGAGTACGCCGCGGCCGCTGATGTGCTTCAGATCCTGATTCGCATGAACCCTGAAAAGAAAAGCTACTGGGTTCAGCTGGCTTCGGTCTACGTCCAGCTCGATCGCAACCGCGATTCCATGGCCGTGCTCTCGTTGGCCCATCGCAAGGGCTTGCTCGACAAGCAGGGCGAATACATGCAGCTGGCCAGCCTGCAGCAGGAATTCGACTTTCCGCGCAAGGCCGCTGAAGTGCTCCAGGAAGGGCTCGAGCAGGGCATTATCGAGAACACCCGTCGAAACTGGGAAATGGCCGGCGGCGCCTGGTACGAGGCCAAGGAGCTCGAGCGTGCGCTCGACGCCTATGAGCGGGCGGGTGCGCAATCGACCGACGGAAAGATCGACCTCCAGAGGGCCTTTATCCTGACCGACCAGGAACGCTGGGAAGAAGCCGTCGAAGCGCTCAGCCGAGCGGTCGAACTTGGTGGTCTGTCGGACAGCCAGACAGGCAACGCCTACTTGTTGCTGGGGACCGCCCTGTACAACACGGGCGATGTAGATGGCGCGCTGGAAGCCTTTAACGAGGCAACGGATTATGGCAGAGTAGAAACTGCTGCGAGGGAGTGGATGAATCATATCCGCAATGAACGCTCTCGCCGGGCGAGTAGTTAGATAATCCTGATCACGACCCAGGGAGGTCAGCATCATGCAAATCAACGAAGAAACCCAGCTGGAACAACAGGTGCCTGACCAGGGGACCGCGACGGCATCGACCCCGGCTTCGCCTGGCGCCTCCGCGCCGGCCGCCAAGAAGGCCGCCAAGAAGAAGGCGACCAAGAAGAAGGTTTCGAAGAAGGCCTCCAAGAAGAAGGCTTCCAAGAAGAAGGCTTCTGCAAAGGCTGCCGATGGCGATATGGCGCAGGTTCTCGCAGCCGTGGATCAGCTCCGCGACGCCTTGCATGACCTCGCCAGCCACCAGATCAATCAGCGCCGCCAGCTGGTCGAGGAATTGCGAACCGCTGCCCGCTCCGGTTTCTCCGAAGTCGAGACGGCCGCTCGCAAGACGCTCAATCGCCTGACCGGGAAGGGTTGAGCCGCAACGATGAGCACCCGGGGGCGGGCCCAACCGCCCCCGACTCTCCTGCCTCGCCTGATACGAGGCTGATCGACGCCTTTCTTGATTCGCTCTGGGCCGAGCGCGGCATAGCCCCGGCAACTGCCGAAGCCTATCGTCACGACCTTGCCGGCTTCCTGGCCCGTGTTTCCGCTCCCGTCGAACAGCTGACCCGGGCCGAT
>JAZBPT010000079.1:0-7516 GCA_036351755.1 Wenzhouxiangella sp.
GGGTGTCCGCGGACGGACGGACGCTGTCCGCCGGACATCGGACAGCCGGGGAAGTCACCCCCAAGCCACTGTTTCATAAAGGCTTGAAGCAAATTGGCACGCTGCGTGCTTGTAGATCGGCGAGTTCACGAAAACGCCAATCGAATCGCCATGATCAGAGACACCTCGAACACCGACCGCGTTGTCCAGAAGCCGGACAACGGCACGCGCTGGGTCAAGCGCATCCTCCCCGTGGCCGTCATCGCCCTCGTGCTCGGCACCGGCGCCACCCTGCTCAACCGCTGGGCCCATGCCCTGCCGGGCGTGAGCGCCGACAGCCTGCGCCTGGCCACCGTCGTCCGCGGCGACCTGCAGCGCGACCTGACCGTCAACGGCCGCGTGGTCGCCGCGGTCAGGCCCAGCATCTACGCGCCCACGGCGGGCACGGTCGAGCTCGCGGTGCGTGCGGGCGACACCGTGAAAGCCGGCCAGTTGCTCGCCACGGTGGAGAGCCCGGAACTGGAGAACGAACTCGAACAGGAGCAGGCCAGCCTGGAAGCCCTGGGTGCGGCCGTGCAGCGCGAGGAAATCAGCATGCGCCAGCAGTTGCTGGCCAACCAGCGCGAGGTCGATCAGGCCCGCGTGGCGCTGCAGGCCGCCCGCCGCGAGCGCGAGCGCAGCGAACTGTCCTGGGAGAAGCGCCTGATCAACGAGATCGACTACCGCAAGGCAATCGACGATGTCGAGAAAGCCGAGCTGGACCACCGCCATGCCGTCGAGCACGCCGAGCTGGCCCGGGAGTCGCTGCAGTTCGAACTCGACCAGCGACGCCTCGAACTGCGGCGCCAGCAGTCCGTGGTATCCGAACTGGAACGGAGACTCGCCGCCCTGGCCGTGACCTCGCCGGTCGACGGCATGGTCGGCAACCTCGATGTCGATGACCAGCAAGCCGTGATCCGCAACCAGGCCCTGATGACCGTCATCGACCTCTCGGCGATGGAAGTCGAGGTCGACGTGCCCGAAAGCTACGCCGAAGACCTCGCGCCCGGCACGCCGGCGGCGATCCGCATCGGGGCGGACGAGCAGCCCGGACAGGTCGTGTCGATCTCGCCGGAAATCCGCGAGGGCACGGTCAGCGCCCGAGTGCGATTCGACGGCGGCCTGCCCGAGGGGCTGCGCCAGAACCAGCGCATCAGCGCGCGGTTGATGTTCGAACAGCGCAGCGACGTGCTCAAGGTCCAGCGCGGTCCCTTCGTCGATTCCGGCCGCGGCCGCATCGCCTACGTCCGCGAAGGCGACGAACTGGTCCGCCGAAGCATCAGCACGCAACCCGGCAGCCTCTCGGAGGTGGAAATCGTCAGCGGCCTGGACGAGGGCGAGGAAATCGTCATCGGCGACCTGGCCCGCTTCGAGGACGCCAAGCGAATCGCCCTGCACTGAATTCCCATACACGCATCGCAAAGACAGACAACGGAGAACGCCCCATGCTTTCCATGCACAACATCGCCAAGATCTTCCGCACGCGCATGATCGAGACCTATGCCCTGCGCGACTTCAGCCTCGAAGTCGCCGAGGGCGAGTTCGTCGCGGTCACCGGCCCCTCCGGCTCGGGCAAGACGACCTTCCTGAACATCGCCGGGCTGCTCGAGACCTTCGACGGCGGCACCTACAAACTCGACGGCGAGGACGTGAGCCACCTCGACGACCGCCAGGCCTCCAAGCTCCGGAACGAGAAGATCGGCTTCATCTTCCAGAGCTTCAACCTGATTCCCGAGCTGGACCTCTACGACAACGTCGACGTGCCGCTGCGCTACCGCGGCCTGAAATCGGCCGAGCGCAAGCGCCGCATCGAGGCCGCGCTCGAGCGCGTCGGACTGGCCTCGCGCATGCGCCACTTCCCGAGTGAACTTTCCGGCGGCCAGCAACAGCGCGTGGCCATCGCGCGCGCCCTGGCCGGCGAACCGCGCTTCCTGCTCGCCGACGAACCGACCGGCAATCTCGACTCGCAGATGGCGCGCGGGGTGATGGAACTGCTCGAGTCGATCAACGAAGCCGGCACGACCATCGTGATGGTCACCCACGACCCGGAGATGGCGCGGCGCGCTCATCGCAACGTGCACGTGCTCGACGGCCGGGTGCTCGACGCCGGCGACGAGCGTGGCTCACTCCGGGCCACGGCCTGAACAGGAGCGCGATCATGTCCATGCAATTCGCACAACTCGACTACTACTTCCGGCTGGGCGTGGCCGGCCTGGGCCGCAACCGGCTGCTGACCGGCCTGATGGTGCTCGCCATCGGACTGGGCATCGGCGCCTTCATGACGACCTACAACCTCTACTACATGATGTCGTCGGACCCCATCCCGGCCGCCTCCGACCGGCTCTACAACCTGCGCCTGGACATCACGCCCGCCGGCGACGATGGCTACGACACGGTCAGGGGCGACAACCTGCCGCCGCTGATGAGCTGGCGCGACAGCCGTGCCCTGCTGGACGCCGGCATGGCCGAGGCCCAGACCGCGCACTATCGCACCTGGGTCACCCTCAAGCCCGACCGTCCCGACGTGCGCGCCGGCATCGAACTGACGCGCGCGGCCAGCACGGACTTCTTCGGCATGTATCGCGTGCCTTTCCTGCACGGCTCCGGCTGGAGCCAGGCGCAGGAAGACAACAGGGAGCGCGTGGCCGTGATCGAGAAGGCGCTGAGCGAGCGCGTCTTCGGCACGGCCGACAGCGTGGGCGAGACGCTGACCATCAACGACGAACCGTTCCGTATCGTCGGCGTACTCGACGGATGGCAGCCGACGCCGCGCTTCCACGACCTGGTCAACGGTCCGTTCCGCGACAACGAACAGCTCTACATCCCCTTCTCGCTGGTCGAGCCGATGGAGCTGCCGGTGTCCGGCCAGTTCCTGTGCCCCGAAAACCCCGAATCCGGCTTCGGCGGCATGCTCCGTTCCAACTGCAACTGGATCAATTACTGGGTCGAACTGCCCGATGCTTCCGCCCGGGCGAGCTTCGAGCACTGGCTGGAAGGCTATATCGCTTCCGAGCACCAGCGCGGCCGCTTCCAGAACAGCCAGCAATACCGATTGCATGACGTCAATGCCTGGCTGAAGGCCATGAACGTGGTCGGCGAAGACACGCCGATGCTGGTTGCCGCCGCCTTCCTGTTTCTGATGGTTTGCCTGATCAACACCGTCTCGCTATTGCTCGCCAAGTTCCTGGCGCGAACCAAGGAGCTGGGCATCCGCCGCGCGCTCGGCGCCAGCCGCGGCGCGATCTTCGCCCAGCACATGGCCGAATGCGTCGTCCTGGGCATGGTCGGCGCCGCCTTCGGCCTGGCCATGACCTGGGCCGGGCTGCGCGCGCTCGACGCGCTCTACAGCGACCTGAGCCGGCTGGTCACCCTGTCCTGGCCGGTCGTGGGTCTGACCATCGTCGCTGCCGTCGGCTCGGCCATCGCCGTTGGCATCTACCCGGCCTGGCGCGCCTCGCGCATCCAGCCGGCCGCGCAGATCCGCGCCGCCTGACCGACACCGAACTCACGAGGAGAACGAACATGGATATCGCACCCATCGCCAAGTCGCTGATGCGCAACCGAGTCGGGCCGATCCTGCTGGCCCTGCAGGTGGCCGTCACCCTCGGCTTCCTGGTCAACGCCTTCTACATCGTCAACGACCGCATCGAGGAAATGAACCGGCCTACCGGCGTGGACCTGGAAAACACCTTCCGGATCAGCGTCACCGGCATGGACCGGGACTACTCGTCGGCCTCCAGCCTGCCGGGCGACCTCCAGGCCATCCGCGCCATTGATGGCGTCCACGCGGTCACGACCACCAACTCCATCCCGCTGGGCGGCAGCGGCTGGATGACCAATTTCGCCGTCGGTCCGGAAGAGGATGCGCACGACGTCGTGGGCGCCCAGTACATGGTCGGCGAGACCGCGCTCGAGGCATTCGGCCTCGAACTGGTCGCCGGCCGCGGATTTCGGCCGGAGGAGATTCACGACTACGCACGGGGCGAATCCATGGTCATCCAATCGGCCATCCTCACCCGGGCCGTGGCCGACCAGTTGTTTCCCGAAGGCGACGCCGTCGGCCGGAGCCTCTACATGCCGCATGCCGGACCGACGCAGATCGTCGGCGTGGTCGACTTTCTGGGCACACCGTGGGCGAGCTTCGGAGACTATGACCTGAGCGTACTCGTTCCTCTGGTCGATACCGGCCCGCATACCGATCTGGTCGTTCGCGCGGAGCCCGGCAGGCTCGACGAGGTCATGCCGAAGGTCGAACAGGCCCTGATCGATCGCGACCCGAGCCGACTGGTGCATCGCCAGATCGCACTGGCCGAAGTCGCTTCCGAGGCCTACGAGGATCATCGCGCCATGAGCATCATCATGGTCACGGTCGGCGCCATGCTCCTGGTCGTCAACGTGCTCGGTATCGTCGGGCTGGCCAGCTTCCAGGTCAATCGCCGCCGCCGGCAGATCGGCACGCGCCGCGCTCTGGGGGCGAGCCGGGGCACCATCGTGCGTCACTTCATGACCGAAACGGGTATCATCGTGACGGTCGGCCTGGCCGCGGGACTGCTGCTGACCATCGGCATCAATTTCGCCATGATGCGCCTGCTCGAGTTCGATCGCCTCGATCTCACCTGGCTGCCCCCGGCCGCGGCAATCCTGTTCGTCCTCGGCCAGATCGCGGTCCTCGGGCCGGCCCGGCGAGCGGCGAGCATTCCGCCGGCCATCGCCACGCGCGCCAGCTAGCGCAATCGGGGAACGACCATGCCACGCATCCTGATCATCGACGACAACCCGGCCACGATCACCGCGCTGGAGGTGTTGTTCAACCGGCACGGCCTGGAAACGGTGGGCGCGGAAACGCCCGAGGAAGGCCTGGCGATCCTGGACCAGGGCGGTGTCGACCTGGTGGTCCAGGACATGAACTTCAGCGCCGACACGACCTCCGGCGACGAAGGCACGGAACTCTACTGCGAAATCCGCGAAGCCCACCCGGACCTGCCGATCATCCTGCTGACCGCCTGGACCGACGTGGACACGGCGGTGATGCTGGTGCGATCCGGGGCGGCCGACTACGTCGGCAAGCCCTGGGACGACGACCGCCTGCTGACCACGGTGCGCAACCTGCTCGACCTGCACGACCTCAAGCGCTACAAGCGCTCGAGCGAGAGCCGGCAGCAACGAACGCGCATCAAACTGGCCGAGGATTTCGACCTGGCCGGGCTGGTGTTCGAATCGGCCGAGATGGTCGAGGTGGTCAACCTGGCCACCCGCGTCGCCCGCTCCGACGTGCCGGTGCTGTTGACCGGGCCCAGCGGCGCGGGCAAGGGCAAGCTCGCCGAGATCATCCAGCGCAACTCCGCCCGGTCGGACAGGCCTTTCGTGCAGGTCAACGCCGGCGCCCTGCCGGCCGAACTGATCGAAGCGGAGCTGTTCGGGGCCGAGGCCGGCGCCTACACCGGCGCCGGCCAGGCCCGCGCCGGCCGTTTCGAAACGGCCGACGGCGGCACACTGTTCCTCGACGAGATCGGCAACCTGCCGCCCGAGGGCCAGATGAAGCTGCTGCGCGTGCTCGAGTCCGGCGAGTTCGAACGCCTCGGGTCGAGCAAGACGAGGAAGGTCGACGTGCGCGTCATCAGCGCCACCAACGCCGACCTGCGCACCGACATCGAGGAAGGCCGTTTCCGCGAAGACCTGTTCTATCGCCTGAACGTCATCGAGATCGAGGTGCCGCCCCTGTCCCGACGGCGCGACGACATCCTGCCGCTGGCCCGTCACCTGATCGGCGAGGGGCACCAACTCAGCGAGCAGGCGGCGAGCGCGCTGGAACAATACGACTGGCCCGGCAATGTCCGCGAGCTGGCTAACGTCATCGAGCGGGCGCGCCTGATGGCGGACGGCCCGGTCATCCTGCCGCAGCACCTCGGGCTCAAGGCCCGGGCGAAGGCATCGGCCACCGCGGACGACGACGACCCCGACACGATCGCCGCAGCCCTGGAAGCGGCCGACGGCAACGTCTCGCAGGCCGCGCGCAGCCTCGGCCTGAGCCGCCAGGCGCTGTATCGCCGCATGGAGAAACTCGGCATCGGCGGCGAAGAGGCCTGATCCGGATGCGGGCGTCCGTCAGCGCGCAACTGGGTTGGCGCCTGCTCCTGACCGTCCTCGTCTCGACCGGCATGGCCGTGTGGGCGCAGTCCGGCGGCCTCGGCCCGATGCTGTCGGCCTGCCTGGGCCTCCTTGCGGGGATGCTCTGCGGCGCCGCGCTGATCGCGCATTGGTGGCGCCGGGTCGGCGGCGTTATCCGTGCCATGCAAACGGGCATCGGCGCCCTCCAGGACGGCGAGTTCGCCGTCGCAATCCACGAATCGGGCCGCGACGAGCTGACCGACCTGGTGCGCGCGCACAACCGCCTGGGCACGGTATTGCGCCGGCAGCGCCAGCACCTGCAGGAGCGCGAGCTGCTGCTCGACACCGTGGTGGCGCAGTCGCCGCTGGCCCTGGTGCTGTTCGATCCGGGCGGGCACGTCGTCATGGCCAACCTCGAGGCACGCCACCTGCTGGGCGACGGCCGGAGACTGGAGGGCCACGACCGCGAGGAAATCGCGGCCGACCTGCCGCCGGTGCTGGCCGAGGCGGTTCGCGCCGACCGCGACGGCCTGATTACCCTGGAGCTCGACGAGCGCGAGGAGACGCTGCACGTCGCCCACCAGCGATTCACCCTCAACGCCCGTCCCCATCACCTGCTGCTGGTCAAGCAGCTCACGCGCGAGATCAGCCGCCAGGAAATCGCCATCTGGAAGAAGGTGATCCGCATCATCAGCCACGAGATCAACAACTCGCTCGGCCCGATCAAGTCACTGGCCAGGAGCGGACTGGAGGAAGCGCAGGCCGACGGCGACGCGCTCTACGAGCGCATCCTCGGCACCATCGGCGAGCGCGCCGATCACCTGCTGGGTTTCCTGGAGGGCTACGTGCGCATGGCCAAGCTGCCGACGCCCGAGCCGCAACACGTGCCGCTCGGTCCCTGGCTGGAACGCTTGCAGGATGCCTGGGCGTTCGAGGTCGAAGGGGAAGCGAAGTCGGGCTGGTTCGACCCCGTGTTGATGGAACAGGCCATGATCAACCTGCTCAAGAACGCCCACGAAAGCGGATCGGATCCCGCCGAGATCAGCGTGCGCCTGCAACAGGATGCCCGCTGGCTGGGCCTGACCGTGCTCGACCGGGGCCCGGGCATGAACCGCGAGGTCCTCGCCCAGGCCATGCTGCCCTTCTATTCGACCAAACGCCAGGGATCGGGCGTCGGCCTGGCCCTGGTGCGCGAAATTGTCGAGGCCCACGGCGGCCACGTCGACCTGCGCAATCGCCGCGCCGGCGGACTGGCCGTCAGCCTGACGCTGCCCGCAGCGAGCGAGTCAGCCGCCGACGGCTGACTCGATCAAGGGCTGCAGTTCCGTCCACACGTTCTGCAGAATCAGCGGCTGGGCCTGCGCGGTCGGGTGGATGCCGTCGTCCTGCA
>JAZBPT010000080.1:0-8962 GCA_036351755.1 Wenzhouxiangella sp.
CAGGCGCGGGTCGATGAGGCGCTTGGTGACGTAGTTGTAGACGGGCAGGATGACCTGGTCGGCGAGGATCATGCGTTCGGCCTCGGCCATGAGGTTGCGGCGGCTGGCTGGAATGCGTTCGGACGCGATGCGCTCGAGCAGGCGGTCGTAGCGTTCGCTGTCGTAGCCGGCGTCGTTGCGGCCGTGCTCGGAGTGGAACAGCTCGAGGAAGGTGAAGGCGTCCTGGTAGTCGCCGATCCAGCCCGAGCGGAATACCTCGGTGACCCGGCGCTGCGCCCGGTTCTGCAGGAAGACGCGGAACTCCTCGTTGATCAGGCGGGTGCGCACACCCAGCACCTGCTTCCACATGGCCGCCACGGCCACGGCGATCTTGCGATGGTTTTCCGAGGTGTTGTAACGCAGCTCGACTTCCAGCGGCCGCTGCTCGCTGTAGCCGGCCTCTCGGTAGAGGCGCTGGGCCTCGGCCTCGCGCTCTTGCTGCGTCATGGCGGCCCAGGGCGTCTCGGGGGACTCGTACTCGGGCAGCCCGGGCGGCACCAGGTTGAACGTCGGAATCTCCCCGAAACGGCTGACCTGCTCGGTGAGGATTTCGCGATCGACGGCCAGGTTGAGCGCCTGCCGGAGCGCGAGATTGTCTTCGAAGGGTTCGCGCGTGAGGTTGAACGAGAAGAAGTAGGTGCCGAACCAGGGCGCGACCATCAGGGCCTCGGGCATGTTCTGCTCGAGCCAACGGAACTGACTGTTCGGCACCTGGTAGGTCCAGTGCAGGTCGCCCGCGCGGAAGCGGTTGAACTCGGTGTTCTCGTCCTCGAGGGGGTAGAAGACGACGCGCTCGACCACGACCTCGTCGGCGGCGCGGTAGTGCGGATTCTTCACCAGCTCGATGTTCGAACGCACCCGCCAGTCGGCGAGCGTGAACGCGCCGTTGGAGACCAGGTTGCCGGGGCGGACATGGCTGTCGCCGTGCTCCTCGATCGACTCACGATGTACGGGATAGCTGGTGGAATGGGTCAGCAGGCCCAGGAAATAGGGCGTGGGATCCTCGAGCTCGACCTGGAAGGTCATGTCGTTGAGCGCCTCCACGCCCAGCGCCTCGGGCGGCATCTCGCCGGCAAGGATCGCCTCGGCGTTCACGATCGGCGAGAGCATCCGGCTGTAGGAAGCGCCGGTGGCCGGGTCGACGGCGCGCCGCCACGACCAGACGAAATCGCCGGCGGTGACCGGCTCGCCGTTGCTCCACCGCCCGTCGGGATCGAGAAAGAAGGTGTAGGTCAGCCCGTCGCGACTGATGTTCCAGTGGCGGGCGGTGCCCGGAACAATCCGGCCGTCCGGCGCGGTCGTGGTCAGGCCCTCGAACAGGTCGCGCAGGATATTGCTCGAGGGCACGCCCTCGGCCAGGTGCGGGTCCAGGGTCTGCGGCTCCTCGCCGTTGCCGCGGTGCACGACCTGCGATTCGGCGAGCACTTCGGGCACCGGGCGGCCGTCTTCGCCGAAGACCACTTCCACCGGCTCGGCCAGCACCGGTGCGGGTTCCGGCGCATGGCCCTCGCGCTCGCCGCAGCCGGCCAGCGCGAGGAGCAGGCACAGTGCGCCCAGACGCTTCACGGCAGCGACATCCAGCGCGACAGATGTATATCCATGGGGTTGTCCTCGAATCCGCGCACGTGTGGGTCCACAAGATGCCTGGAGACATAGTAGTACAGCGGCACGATGACCTGTTCGTCGAGCAGGCGGGCTTCGGCCTCGCGCAGGGTCGCGAGGCGTTCGTCGCCGCGCTCTCTCGCCGCCCGCCGCATCAGCCCGTCGAAGACCGCGTCGTCGAAGAAGGTGTAGTTGCCCGGACTGTCGCCGGCGAACAACTGCAGGAAGTTGGCCGCATCGCGCCAGTCGGCGATCCAGCCGCCGCGGAACACCTCGGTGATGCGTCCCTGCCGGCGATTCGTGATGAACACCTTCCATTCCTCGTTGACCAGGCGCGTGCGAACGCCCAGGTGCAGCTTCCACATCGCCGCGATCGCGGCGGCCATGCGGCGGTGGGTCAGCGAGGTGTTGAAGCGCAGCTCGACCTCCAGCGGCCGGTCGTCGCCGTAGCCGGCCTCGCGGTAGAGGCGCTCGGCCTCGGCCAGTCGCTCGTCGGGCGGCAGGGGCGGCTCGTGGCCCTCGGGCCAGCCGGGCATGCCCGGCGGCAGCAGCCCCCAGGCCGGAATCTCGCCGGAGCCGAGCACCCGTTCGACCAGGATGTCGCGATCGACCGCCAGGCTCAGCGCCCGGCGCAGCCTGGCGGCATCGGCGAAGGGTTCGCGCTGCAGGTTGAAGGCCAGGAAGAAGCTGCCCAGGTAGGGCGAAATCCTCAGTTCATCGCCGAAGCGCTCTCGCAGCCAGTCGACGCGCCCGGGGGGAATGGTCTCGGTGATATGCAGCTGGCCGGCGCGGTAACGCGATAGTTCCACGTTGGGTTGTTCGATCACGTGCCACGTCACCGCGTCCAGCGAGACGTCCCCGGCGGCCCGGTAGTGCTCGTTGGGCAGCAGTTCGAGGCGGGCGCCGGGCACCTGGTCGTCGAGGACGAAGGCGCCGCTGTAACGAGAGCTGCCCGAGCCAGGCCAGGGATAGGTCACCGGGTGCGTGAGCAGTTCGCCGAACCAGGGCGTGGGCCGCTCGAGGCGGACGACCAGACGGTGCGGCGACGGGGCGCTGATCCCCAGCGCGCCGGGTTCCGCCTGGCCCGAACGAAGCGCCCGGGCGTTCTCGACCGGGTCGAGCAGCGCGGCCGTGGGCGAGGCCGTGGCCGGACCCAGGGCCCGCCGCCAGCCAGCCACGAAGTCGCCGGCGACGATTGCTCGTCCGTCCGACCAGCGGGCCGCTTCGTCGAGCTCGAAGGTCCAGGTCCGTCCGTCCTCGCTGACCGACCAGGATGCGGCCACACCCGGCACCAGCTCGGCCCGCGCGTCGAAACTCAGCAGGCCCTCGTGCAGGTCCCGCAGGACGTTGAGTGCCGATAGGCTCTGGGCGGTGTGAATATCGAGCGAGTCGGGCTCGGGGCCGACGCCGCGGTGCAATTCTGCCGCGAAGGCCAGCGGCGCGGCGAGCAAGAAAACCAACAACCAAGGAACCACCGAAAGCACCGAAGACACCGAAAAACATGAAGATGGCACGAACGACCGGCGGCGGAACGTCTCGGCTCTGCGCGACCCGCGCCGGTCACAGCAATATTCATTCTGACTGTTCATTCGGTGTATTCGGTGTATTCGGTGGTTGCAATCTCTTTATCCGTCGTCCGACCACCACGTTCATGCAGCATCCGGACAAAAAGGCGATAATCGCGGCACATTCTATCCGGCGGCTCCGACTTGGATTTCGACACCATCCTGACTGACAAGCGCCAGCTGGCCGAGTGGCTGGAATCCGGCTGCAAGCCGGAGTCCGAATGGCGCATCGGCACCGAGCACGAGAAGTTCGGCTTCTGCACCGAAACCCTCAAACCCCTGCCCTACGACGGCGAGCGCTCCGTGCGCGCCATGCTCGAGGGCCTGGCCGACAACTTCGGCTGGGAGACCGTGTACGAGTCCGACCTGCCGATCGCGCTGAAGAAGGACGGCTGCTCGATCACGCTCGAACCCGGCGGCCAGCTCGAGCTTTCGGGCGGGCTGCTCGACAACGTGCACCAGACCTGCGACGAGGTCAATACGCACCTCGCCCAGGTACGCGCCGTGGCCGAACCGCTGGGCATCGGCTTCCTGGGCATGGGCTTCCACCCCACCGCCCGGCTCGACGACATCGAGTGGATGCCCAAGGCCCGCTACGTGATCATGCGCAATTACATGCCGAAGGTCGGGGGACACGGCCACGACATGATGAAGCGCACCTGCACCGTACAGGTCAACCTGGATTTCTCCAGCGAGGCCGACATGGTCGCCAAGTTCCGCGCCTCGCTGGCCCTGCAGCCGATCGCCACGGCCCTGTTCGCCAACTCGCCCTTCATAGAAGGCCGGCCGAGCGGCTTTTTGAGCTATCGCTCGCACGCCTGGACCGATACCGATCCGAACCGCACCGGCATGCTGCCCTGGGTGTTCGAGTCCGGCATGGGCTTCGAGCGCTACGTCGACTACATGCTCGACGTGCCGATGTACTTCGTCGTCCGGGACGGGCGCATGCTCGACTGCGCGGGCCAGAGCTTCCGCGACTTTCTCGCCGGCCGACTCCCGGCCTTGCCGGGCGAACAACCGACGCTCAAGGACTGGGAAGACCACCTCACCACCGCCTTCCCGGAAGTGCGCCTCAAACGCTTCCTGGAAATGCGCGGTGCCGACGGCGGCCCCTGGCGCCGCCTGTGCGCCCTGCCCGCGTTCTGGGTGGGATTGCTCTACGATTCCGAAAGCCTGTCCGCCTGCCTGGACATGACGAAGGACTGGAGCAGCGCCGAGCGCGAGCAACTGCGCCGAGACGTGGCCCGCTTCGGACTCAAGGCCGAAATCCGGGGACGCAGCGTGCGCGAGATTGCCGGCGAGCTGCTGGACTTGGCCTACGCCGGCCTGGCGAGGCGCCAGCGGCTCAGCGGCAGCGGCGACCACGAGGGCGGCTTCCTGGAGTCGCTGCAGAAGGTCGTCGATCGCGGCACCACGCCGGCCGAGGTCAAGCTCGCGGCCTTCGAAGGCGAGTGGGGCGGCGACCTCAGCCACCTGTTCCGGCAATACGCTTACTGAGTGGCGGCCGGCCCCGCTCCCGGGGGCCGCGCGTGATCAGTACGGCAGGGGCAGCTTCGGCTCCAGCGCCAGCAGTTTTTCTCGGAACTCGCTGCGAACCTGTCCCAGCCCCGTGGCCTCGTCGGCTCCGAACCTCAGGATCAGCCGGCCGGTGTCGGCATCCACGCGCGCCAGGCCCCAGCGGTCCGACCAGTCGGCGCGCACGCCGTCGATACGGGTCACCAGGGCATCACCGAAATCCGACTCCCGGCCCAGCCGATCGACCAGCGAGCGCGATTGCTCGCGGTCGATGTCGACCACGATCTCCGGGCTGGTCCGGAACTGCGGCTGTTCCGCGAGAATCTCGTCGACCTCGCGGGTGTCGGCCGCCAGGACCTCGAGCAGGCGCGCGGCAGCGTATATGGCGTCGTCGAAGGGATACCAGCGGTCGTTGATGAACAAGTGGCCGTTCATGTCGCCGCCGAGCGGCGCGTGCTCCTTGCGCAGGCGGCTGGCAACGGGCTGCTGGCCGGTGGCGGTCATGATGCCGCGCCCGCCGGCCTGTTCGACCACGCGCTGCAGGTGGCCGGAGCAGCGAACGTCGAAGATCACCGCCTCACCCGGCCGCGCCGCCAGCACGTCGCCGGCGAGCAGCATCAGCAGGCGATCCGGCCAGACGATTTCGCCGTTCTTGCTGACCAGCGCCAGGCGGTCGGCGTCGCCGTCGAAAGCGATGCCCAGCTCGGCCTGGAAATTCCGCACGCACAACCTGAGGTCCTCGAGGTCGTCCGGCGAGGACGGATCGGGCCGGTGGTTGGGGAACGCGCCGTCGACGTCGCAGTAGAGCGGGATCAGGTCCGCGCCGACGGCTTGCAGGAGCTTGGGCGCGACCGCGCCGCCGACGCCGTTGCCGCAGTCGACGACGACCTTCAACGGCCGTTCGAGCTGGATGTCGGCGGTCAGGCGCTTGGCATAGCGCTGCAGGATGTCCTGCTGCTCGTAGCTGCCCTCACCCTTGGCGAAATCCTTTTGTTCGACGCGCCGCGCCAGGTCGCCCATGCCTTCGGGCTCGAGCAGCTCGCCGCCGATCATCACCCGAAAACCGTTGTATTTCGGCGGATGATGCGAGGCGGTCACCATGACGCCGCAGCCCTCGGCCAGCTCGGTGGCGCCGAACCACAGCAAGGGCGTGGGCACCGCCCCGATCTCGACGACGTCGATGCCGCTGTTGCGCAGGCCGCGGATCAGGGCCGATAGCAGGATCGGCCCGCTGAACCGACCGTCGCGCGCCACGGCCACGCGCGAGAAACCGCGCTCGGCGATGACCGTGCCGATCGCCTGGCCGATATCGGTGGCCACCGGCGGGGTGAGATCCTCGTCGACCACGCCGAGGATGTCGGCCGGCCGGAAGATCCCGGAAGGCAGCTCCAATGCCTGCGCAGGTGCCGCTTCGGCTTCGGGTTCGGGTTCGGCTTCGGGTTCCGGTTCCGGCTCGGGTTCCGGTTCCGGCTCGGGCTCGGGTTCCGGCTCGGGCTCGGGCTCGGGCTCGGGCTCGGGTTCGGGCTCCGGTTCGGGTTCAGGCTCGGGCTCGAGCTCGAGCGCGGACTCCTCCAGGCTGGTTTCGTCCTCACCGCCGGCCGCATTCTCGGCCGGCTGTTGCAGCGATTCGTCTTCCAGGGCCAGTTCCAGGCCTTCGCCGGTGGGCGGCTCCGACATCGATTCGTCGGCCGCCTCGGCGTCGCCTTCGGCTTCGAGCGCGGCATCCAGGGCCTCCTCGTCGCGCCGGTCGTCGGCGTCGCTGAAGGCGAAATCCAGGTCGAGTTCCTTTTCCGAGTCCTTCGGCTCTTCCGACGGTTCTCCAGAGGGTTCTTCTTCGGCATCGAAGCCCTCGCTGGGCTCCGGCAAGTGGTCTTCGTCGGGTTCGATCGTGTCTTCGGCGAAGTCGAAGTCCTCGCGTTCGGACAACAGCGCATCCTCGGCGGCTTCCTCCTTCACTTCCGCCGGCTCACGCGCTTCGGCCGACGCCTTCTCCCCGCCTTCCTCGGCGTCGATCTGTTCGTAGATCTCGTCGAGATCGGGCACGTCGAAGGGCACATCGGCGGTCGGGCGCTTAGCCCCGCCGCCCTTTTCGGCGGCGGGCCGGACGGACTGTTCGTCGAGCATCCAGTCGGGCAGGTCTTGCCGGTCGCCGCCCGACGGCTCCGCAGCCGCGCCCCCGGCCTGAGCTCTCGCCACCCCGAGCGCTTCTCCCCGGGGCTCGGCCTGCGGGGACGATGCCGCAGGCTCTTCCGGCGCTTCCGATACCCCGGACCGACGATGAAGCACCAGGCCGATGACCAGCAACACCAGTCCCAGGAGCGCCACGGCCCCGCCGGTCACCGGGGAAGACTCCCCGGCGCCCGCGCCCGTGGTCCAGTTCAGGCGCAGTCGGCTGCCGGCAATGGTCGCCTGGCCGTCGGGAACGCGTTCGGCCGCAAGACTGCCCTTGCTGGCAATGACGGTTTCTCCCTGTTGCAGGGCCAGCCAGCCTTCGGGGCCGGGCTGGGCAAGCCGCCGCGTGACCACGCTGACGGGCAAGCGCACGAACAGGTATCCGATCACGGGCGAATCGCCTTCAGCGGCCTGTTCGTTGATGGCGCGGGCAAAGGCCAGGTTCTCGTTGGCCGTGCCCGGGTAGTGAACCTCGGCGGGCGCCGCGCCCTGGCGACGGGCGCCCAGCAGCATCTGCACGACGGCGAAATCCGGCTCGGGATATTCGCCGACCTCGATGTCCTCGACGCTGGGCGGAAAAACCCGAACGTCGAGCAGATTGGCCACGCCCGCGGATTGCAGCTGCCGACGCAGCGCTTCGACGTCCGCGCCTTCGGCCAGCACGGCCCGGGCCGTCTCGGTGACTTCCGGGGCGGCCAGCGCCTGGTTGACCTGGTCAATGGTCGCGCCGACCTGGTCGATGCTGTTTCGGGCGGCATTGTCCGTGGGACCGGTTTCGGCGCCGGACATCGCGCTCCAGAGCAGCCAAAGGCCGGCCAGGAGCACGACCGCGCCCACGCCCATCAGGGCGGGCGCGGCCTGTTTCGGCAGGACCGTGCCGGAGAGTTTCGGAAGGGAGGGCCTGTTCGCCATGTCAGATCACTCCCGTGTGTCCGATGCCCCCTTCGGCCCGCTCGCTGGCCTCGAACGAATCGACGATGTCGAGACGAACCTGCACCACGGGCACCACGACGAGCTGGCAGATGCGCTGTCCCGGCTCGATATGGATCGCCGCATCCCCCCGATTCCAGCAGGAAATCTTGACCTCGCCCTGATAGTCGCTGTCGATCAGGCCGACCAGGTTGCCCAGAACCAGGCCCTGCTTGTGACCCAGCCCCGAGCGGGGCAGCAGGACGGCGGCCAGGCCGGGATCGTCCAGGTGGATCGCCATGCCCGAAGGCAGCAGGGTGGTCTCACCCGGCTCGAGCGTAATCGGCTTGTCCAGGCAGGCACGCAGGTCCATGCCGGCCGAGCCGGTGGTGGCGTATTCCGGCAGCGGCCACTCACGCCCCAGGCGCGGGTCAAGAATCCTGACTTTCAGGTCTTTCATCGGATCGGCTTTCCCTCTCGAGCATTCTTTCGGCGATGATAGCAACCAGTTCGCGGGCCAGGGCCGTCTTGGCCTTCGGCCCCAGCGTCCAGTGCCGCTCGGCACTGAACACCTCCAGCGCGTTATTTTCTGAATCGAAGCCCAGGCCCTTGCCGACCCGGTTGGCCGCGACCAGGTCGAGCCGCTTGGCCTCGAGCTTTCCGCGGGCGGCCGTTTCCAAGTCGCGCGTCTCGGCGGCAAAGCCGACCACGACTTGCGGACGATCCTTCAGCCCGGCCACTTCGGCGAGGATGTCGGGGTTGGGCACCAGCTCCACGGCCATCGATTCCGAGGACTTCTTGATCTTGTCACCCGCCTCGCGGGCCGGCCGGTAATCGGCCACCGCGGCCACGCCGACGAAGCCGTCGGCATCGTCGATGCGGTCCATCACGGCCCGATGCATCTCGCGGGCGGTACCGACATCGTGACGGCGCACACCGGCTGGCGTGCCCAGCTGCACGGGACCGGCCACGAGATCGACTTCGGCGCCCCCATCGGCCAGGGCGGCCGCCACGGCAAAGCCCATCCGGCCCGAGGAGCGATTGCCGATGAAGCGCACCGGATCGAGCGGCTCGTGCGTCGGCCCGGCGGTCACCACGAAGCGTCGACCCGAAAGCGCGCCGGCGCTACCGCCGAGGGCCGCCACCACTTCTTCGGGCTC
>JAZBPT010000081.1:0-5866 GCA_036351755.1 Wenzhouxiangella sp.
GCGAACAGGGCGATGCCGGCGATGTTGGCGGTGAAGGGAATCAGCTCCAGCACGGGCATGACCAGGCCGACGCCCAGCGCGGCGGCAGCGACGCCGAGGGTCATCACGCTTTCGGACAGGAAGCTCAGGCGCTGGAAAAGGAAGCGGTCGGTGAAGCGCGCCGGGCGCAGCATGAAGTCCAATGCACCCTGCAGGTGGCGGCGCTTTACCGATCGGCGCAGCAGGAACTGCGGCAGCCAGAAATAGCGGCGGCCGGCCAGGATCTGGCCGGCAGTGATCACGACCAGCAGCGCCGTGACGGTGGGCACGCCGGGAATGTCTCCGATGATCGGCGCGAGCACGATAATGCCGGCAATGATGAGGATGGCGCCGAAGGAACGCTGCTCGATCTGCTGCAGGATGACGTGCAGCTCGACTGGATCAACGTCGTCGTCGATGGCGCGAAGTCGCTCGATCAGGCCTTCGAGGCTCTCGATTTGTGGCGATGTGCGTTCATTCATGGCTGCGGCCGGGAGCGATCAGGCGGCTCGCGGCGACCATCAATTGAAACACAGGCGCGGCGAGGATTCCTGTCGGCAGTGTGTTAATGTTCAGTCCAACTTCTCGAAAACGAAGTCAAAACAGGAGGATCCATGGCGACAGGCACTGACAAGGAACTCCAGGAACTGAGAGAAGAATTCAATCAGTTGAAGGACGAACTCTCGGGCATCGGCAAGACCGTCCGTCAGCTGGCCCACACCGCAACCGACGAAGGGCGCGACCGCCTCCGCTCGGCCGCCGAGCATTCGCGGCAGCAGGCGCGCGAGACCTGGAGCGCCTTCGAGCACGAGGTCGAGGAGCGGCCGATGACGAGCATCGCGGTGGCGTTGGGCATCGGTTTCATTCTGGGCAAGCTGCTCGACCGCTAGGCCCCGGGAACGGCTGACCCGACCCGTATGCTGAAGCGCATCAAGAAACGCATGGAGACTGGCGTCCTGGTGGCGGCGATCGTCATTCCCGTGGCGCTGTGCGTCTTCGCCTTCCTGGGCGTTGCCTGCTACTTCGCCCTGGTGGAATCCCTGCCGCCGGCCATGGCCGCCCTGGTCACGGCGGCCTGCGGTATTGTCGTGATCGCGCTCGTGTTGCTGGTCGCGAAGATCGCCGACGGCTCGGGCAAGCGCACAGAAGCCCGGCAGGGCCGGCCGCCTCAGGACGACGAGTTCGAGCGCTTCCTGCGCGAGCACGCCGACCCCGTTCTGGCGCGCTGGATCCAGGACAACCCTGACAAGGCCGCGATGGCGACGCTGGGGCTCGGCATTGCCGCCGGCTACAGCGAGCCGTTTCGTCGCGTGCTCTTCGACCTCTACGTGCGGTACTCCGAATCGGAGACCGTGCGGCGTTCGCGCCCCGACGCCGGGCGCTGAACAACCCGCGGCGGCCGCCGTGGGTTATTCTCGTCATCGATCGCCGGTGGCGAAATCCATTGACGATTTCTTTTCTCGAGCCTGATAGTTTCTGTCGAAACTTTCACGATGTCCGATTGTCCGCTGCAGGGCGGGCCGGTCCATGGGGCCGAGGACGACAAGCACTGACAAGCAAGAGGGTGGCAAGCAGGTGAGCAGCGATTCCGGGGCAGTGAGAGAGGATCGACGCAGCGGCGTGATCAGGACCGTGCTGGTTTGCGCGGCCCTGGTGGCCGTGGCCGGCGTCCTCTTGTTCGTGATCTTCAATACCGAGCCGACGGCGCGGCGCGACGGCGCGGTCCGCCAGTCGGCCTCCCTGGTCGACGTCACGCAGGGTGAGTTCGGCACATTCCGCCCGACCATCGAGGCCATGGGCACCGTCCGTCCCGCCAGGGAAATCTCGCTCGGCGCGCGCGTGAGCGGCGAAATCGTCGAAATCGGCGATTCTTTCGTCCCGGGCGGCTATGTCGATGCAGGCGAAGTGCTGGTCCGCATCGACGACTCCGATTACCAGGTCGCGCTGCAACAAAGTCGGAGTGCGCTGGACCAGGCCATCGCCGACCTCGAGATCGAGCGCGGCGAGCGGGCCGCGGCCGAGGCCGAGTATCGCCAGTTCAATCGCGAGCTGCCGCCGGAGCGCGAGGCGCTGGTGCTGCGCGAGCCGCAGGGTCGGGCGGCGCGGGCCAATGTGGAGGCCGCGCGCGCCGACGTGCGCCAGGCGGAACTGAACGTCGATCGTGCAACCGTCGAGGCCCCGTTCGACGCCCATGTGCTCGGACGTGCGGTCAACCTGGGCTCACAGGTGAGCCCGGGCGCGGCGCTCGGTCGCCTGGTCGGCCTGGACACCTACTGGATCGAGGCGACCGTGCCGGTCGGCCAGCTGCAGTGGCTGAGCGTGCCCGACGACGACCAGCCCGGCTCCAGCGTGACCGTGCGCAACCGCAACGCCTGGCCCATGAACGCGACCCGGCAGGGCGAGGTGTTTCGCCTCATCGGCGAACTGGAAGGCGACACGCGCCTGGCGCGCATCCTGGTGGCGGTAGACGACCCGCTCGCGCGCGAAACCGAAGAAGACCTGCCCCGGTTGATGCTCGGCGAATACGTCGAGTGCCGCATCGAGGGGCGCGAGCTCACCGACGTCGTGCGCCTGAATCGGGACTACATCCGCGAGAACGACACCGTCTGGTTGATGGTGGACCAGCGCCTGGTGATCCAGCCGGTGTCCATCCTGTTCGAGGACGAGCGCTACGCCTATATCGACGAAGGTCTGACCGCCGAAGACCGCGTGGTGACCACGCGCCTGGCGACCGTACAGGAGGGCCTGCGCCTGCGCGTGGATACCGACGGTGACGCCGCCGGGGAGGACATCGACGCATGAGTGCTCCCCAGCCCGCTCCGGGCACGCACTCCGGCGGCCCGATCGCGTGGATGGTCAACAACGCGATCGCAGCCAACCTGGCCATGATCATCCTGCTGGCCGGGGGCGTGTGGACGGCCATCACCATGCAGAAGGAAGTCCAGCCGCGCTACGAGCTGGACTACGTGGATGTCAGCGTGTCCTATCCCGGCGCGGCGCCGTCGGAGGTGGAGGAGGGCATCCTGCTGCCGGTCGAGGAGGCCGTGCGCGGCGTGCAGGGGATCAAGGAGATCACCTCCACCGCCCGCGAGGGCTCGGGCTCGATCAGCCTGGAGCTGGTCACCGGCGTCAACCGGATGCGTGTCTACCAGGACGTCGACCAGGCCGTCGCCCAGATCCGTACCTTCCCGATCGACGCCGAGGAGCCCGAAGTGCGCCTGCGTTCCTGGCAGCGCGACGTCATGGAGATCGGCATCTACGGCGATGTCGACATCTGGACGTTGCGCCAGCTAGGCGAGCGCGTGCGCGACCAGCTCCTGTCGCAGCCCAACATCACGCAGGTGGAGATGGGCCGGGTGCCCGGCTACCTGACGCACGTCGAGATTCCCCAGGACGTGCTGCGCGAGTACGACATGACGCTGGCGCAGGTTGCCGACCTGATCGAGCAGTCCAGCCGCGACGTGCCCGCCGGCGCCATCGACACCAGCCAGGGCGAGGTCCTGTTGCGCATGAAGGAGCGCAAGGAGTGGGCGCGCGACATCGACGACATCGTGCTGATCAGTTCCGAGACCGGCGCGCCCGTGCGCCTGGGCGACATCGCCGAGGTGCGCGACGGCTTCGAGGAAGTCGGCTTCCACTCGCAGTTCAACCGCACGCCCTCGATCGAACTCGAGATCTTCCGCGTGGGCACGCAGTCGCCGCTGGAGGTCGCCGAGTCCGTCCAGGCCGTGCTCGACGACCTGACCCACACCCTGCCCGAGGGCGTGACCTGGCGAATCGACTCCAACCGCGCCGAGGAATTCAGCGACCGGCTTTATCTCCTGCTCAAGAACGGCGCCTTCGCCGTCCTGATCATCATCACCATCCTCGCCCTGTTCCTGGAGGCGCGCCTGGCCTTCTGGATCATGATGGGCATGACGATCTCCTTCGTCGGCGCGATCAACTTCCTGCCGAGCTTCGGCATCAGCATCAACATGATCTCGATGTTCGGCTTCCTGGTGGCGCTGGGCATCGTCGTCGACGACGCGATCGTGGTGGGCGAGAACGTCTACGAGCACCGCGAGCGGGGCCTGGGCATGATGGATGCCGCCATCGTCGGGGCGCGCGAGATGGCCTGGCCGGTGACCTTCAGCATCCTGACCAATATCGTGGCCTTCCTGCCGGTGATGTTCATCCCCGGCATCATGGGGCAGTACTGGTGGCCGATGCCCGTGGTGGTCATCACGGTGCTGGCGCTTTCGCTGCTCGAGGCACTGTTCATCCTGCCCTCGCACCTGGCTCACATTCGCGAGCGCTCGCACGCGGCGGTCGGTGATCGCCTGCACAAGGTGCAGCGCGGCTTCGCGCGCGGTTTCGGGCGCTGGATCGACACCCGATACCGGCCCTTCCTGGAGCGCTGCCTGAGGCATCGCTACGTCACGCTGACCGGCGCGGTCGCGCTGCTGGCCGTGACCGGCGGCTATGCGCTGAGCGACCACCTGGGCATGGTCATGATGCCCGAGCAGCCGGCCGATGAGATCGAGGCCGGCGTGCGCCTGCCCGTGGGCAGCACGCGCGACGTGTCCGCGGACATGGCTTACCAGATCACCGAGGCCACCCACCGCATGTTCGAGGACAACAACCTCTACGAGGCGGCCGAGGGCATCAAGACCAACGTGCGCGGCAGCAACTTCATCGACGTCGAGATCGTGATGCTGCCGCCGGCCCAGCGCGACATCAGCACGCAGGAAGTGATCGAGCTGTGGCGCGACCAGATCGGCGACATCAAGGGCGTCGACCAGATCACCTTCGAGGCCGAACGCGGCCCGGGCAGCTGGCGCGACGACATCAGCATCGACCTGAGCCATTCCGACATCGGCGTGCTCGAGCGGGCCGCGACCGAGCTGGTCGAGCGACTCGAAGAGTTCGGCAACACCCGCGACGTCAACGACAATTACGAGCGCGGCAAGGCGCAGCTCGACTTCACCCTGCTGCCCGAGGGCCGCGCATTGGGCCTGACGCCGGTCGAGGTCGGACGCCAGTTGCGTGGCGCTTTCTACGGCGACATCGCCCTGCGCTATCTGCGCGGCACCAACGAGATCGAGGTGCGCGTCAAGCTGCCCGAGGAAGAGCGCGAGGACATCCGCACGCTCGAGAGTTTCATGGTGCGCACGCCCGACGGTGTGGAAGTGCCGCTTTCGGATGTCGCGCGCGTCGAGCAGGGACAGGCCTTCACGTCCATCAACCGGCGCGACGGCCGGCGAGTGATCAACGTCGGCACCGACGTCGAGCCAAAGAGCGCGGTCAGTCGCGTTCTGGCCGCGATCAACACCGACGTGTTGCCGCAGCTGCGCGCGGACTTCCCGGGCATCACCTGGACCTACGAGGGCAGCCAGGCGGAGCTGCGCGAATCCACCGCCGCGCTCTGGGGCGGGTTCGGCCTGGCGCTGTTCGCCGTCTACGCCCTGCTGGCCATCGCTTTCGGCAGCTACGTGCAGCCCCTGATCGTGATGATGGCCATTCCCTTCGGCATCGTCGGCGGGGTCATCGGGCACATCCTGCTCGGCTACGACCTGTCGCTGGTGAGTATGCTAGGCGTGGTGGCCGTCTCCGGCGTGGTCGTCAACGGCGCGCTGATCATGGTCCATTTCGCCAACTCGCAGCGAAAGGCGCTGTCGGCGCACGACGCCATCCTGCAGGCCGGCATCCGGCGCTTCCGTCCGATCGTGCTGACCACGCTGACCACCTTCGGCGGCCTGGCGCCGATCATCCTCGAGACCTCCATCCAGGCCGTGCACCTGATTCCCATGGCCATTTCGCTGGGCTTCGGCATCGTTTTCGCCACCTCGATCATGCTGGTGGTGGTGCC
>JAZBPT010000082.1:0-2062 GCA_036351755.1 Wenzhouxiangella sp.
CACTCAACCCGAGAATGGGTGCCGCAGGATGACGTTCGCGTCGCGTTCGGGGCCGGTGGAGAGCATATGCACCGGCGCTTCGATCAGTTCCTCGAGGCGGTCGAGGTAGGCGCGGGCCTCGGCCGGCAGCTTGTCCTGGTCGGTCAGGCCCTGGGTGGAGGCGTCCCAACCCGGCATGTCCTCGTAGACCGGGGTGGCGCGCTCCCATTCCTCGGCGCCCACCGGAAATCCGTCCACGCCGTCGTAGTCGACGCAGATGCGCACCCGGTCGAAGGCGTCGAGCACGTCGAGCTTGGTGATGCACAGTCCGGTCACGCCGTTGACGCGCACCATGCGCTTGAGCGCGACGGCGTCGAGCCAGCCGCAGCGGCGCGGCCGGCCGGTGGTTGCGCCGAACTCCACGCCGCGCTCGGCCATCATGCGGCCGTCGTCGTCGTGCAGCTCGGTGGGAAACGGCCCCGACCCGACGCGCGTGGTGTAGGCCTTGGTGATGCCGAGCACGTAGTCGATGTCGCCGGGACCCACGCCGGTTCCGGTGTAGACGCCGCCCACCGTGGTGTTCGACGAGGTCACGAAGGGATACGTGCCGTGGTCGATGTCGAGCAGGCTGCCCTGCGCGCCTTCGAACAACACTTTCTTGTCGCCCCGGCGAAGCTCGTGCAGCTCCCCGGTCACGTCGGCAAACATCGGCTTGAGTTCCGCCCCCATTGCGGCGGCCTCGTCGGCAATCCGGTGACCATCGACCGGATCGGCGTTGTAATACTCGGTCAGCAGGAAGTTGTAGTAGTCGACCAGCCCGCCGAGCTTGTCCTCGAGGCGAGCGGGGTCGGCCAGGTCGGCCAGGCGCAGGCCCATGCGGGAAGCCTTGTCTTCGTAGGCCGGCCCGATGCCGCGGCCGGTGGTACCGATCGCCTTCTTGCCGCGCGCGAGTTCCTTGGCCCGGTCGAGCGCCTCGTGAAAACCCAGGATGGCCGGACACGCCGGGGAGATACCAAGCCGTGATCGCACGTCGATGCCCTTGGCCTCCAGCCCCGTGATTTCCTCCATCAGGGCGTGCGGCGCGACGACCACGCCGTTGCCGATCAGGCAGCGTGCCCGATCGGTGAGGACACCGGAGGGAATGACGTGGAGCACCGTCTTCTCGCCGTTGACGACGAGCGTGTGGCCAGCGTTGTGGCCGCCCTGGAAACGGACGACGGCATCGGTATCGTGGGCGAGCAGATCGACGATCTTGCCCTTGCCCTCGTCGCCCCACTGGGTGCCGAGAATCACGACGGATCGAGACATTGGATATCCCCGAAATTGATGATCAACTGACGAGGTGGAACATCACCGCGCCAATGATGATGAGCGCCACGCCGCCCGCCCGCAGGCTGCGGTCGGGCAATTGCGCAGCCTGGGCGACCATGCTGCGCCAGCCGGATGGGCTGAGGGCCGGCATCAGGCCCTCGATGATCAGCACCAGGCTGCCGGCGAGCAACAGGTCGCCCCACATGGCTAGTCCTGCTGCTTGTCCAGGTAGCGGAAGAAGTCCGACTCGGCGTCGAGCAGCATGACGTCGTTCTGCGTTCCGATGCTGGTGTTGTAAGCCTCGAGGCTGCGCCAGAACGAATAGAAATCCCGGTTCTGGTTGAAGGCCTCCGCGTAGATGGCCGCCGCCTGGGCGTCGCCCTCACCACGCAGGCGCTGCGCATCCCGCTGGGCCTCGGCCAGCAGGATGCGGACCCGGCGGTCGGCATCGGCGCGAATCCGCTCGGCCTCTTCCCGACCCAGGGAACGCAGTTCGTTGGCATACTCGGTCCGCTGGGTTTCCATGCGGTCGAACACGGAACTGAGCACCTCGTCGGTCAGCTCGATCTTCTTGATTCGGACATCGATGACATCGATACCGAAATCCTCGAAGCGCTGATCGGCACGAACCACGAGCGCTTCCATCATCTCGCGGCGCTGCTCGGAAACGACCTCGCTGAGCGTGCGCTGGGCGAACTCGTCGCGCAGGTCGTTGCGAATCAGTTCCGACAGCCTCGCACGAGTGAACACCTGGTCGCCGCGCGTCGCCACG
>JAZBPT010000083.1:0-2862 GCA_036351755.1 Wenzhouxiangella sp.
TGCTGCATCATCGGCGACGGCGCCTTCGGCTTCCATCCGCAGGAGATCGAAACCGCCGTGCGAAACAAGCTCAAGGTCATCTACCTGGTGCTGTGCGACAAGCAGTGGGGCATGGTCAAGATGAATCAGCAATTCTCACTCAGGCCATTGAAAACCCTCATGTTCAAGTCCCTGGGGCCCGAAGAGACCATCAAGGCCGACCTGGGCGAGATCGCCTTCGACCGGGTGGCCGAAGCGATGGGCGCCCACGGCGAACGCGTCTCGGACGCCAGAGATCTCAAGCCCGCGCTGGAACGGGCGCTGGGGCACGGGGGCTGTTCCGTCATCCACGTCGACGTCGATCCGGTCAAGCACATGTGGGCACCCGGACTGATGCACTTCAAGAAAATGCATGAAGAGCCGAAAGGATAAGAAGAGGGGGAAGACCATCCGGTGCGCTTCGATCCCGACAGCCTGATCCTGCTCAACGCCATCCTGGCGCTGATGATGTTCGGCGTGGCGCTGAGCCTGCGCCCGACTGACTTCACCCGCGTCATCAGGAGGCCCGTCGCACCTGCGGCCGGGCTGGTGGCGCAGTTCCTGCTGCTGCCGGCGGCCACCTGCCTGGTGACCTGGCTCCTGAAACTCGACCCCGAGATCGCGCTGGGAATGATCCTGATCGCCGCCTGCCCCGGCGGCAATTTCTCGAACATCATGACTTTCATGGCCCGCGGCTCGGTGGCCGTGTCGGTGTCGATGACGGCCGTCTCCAGCCTGGCGGCCATCCTGCTCACGCCGCTGAACTTCGCCTTTTACGGCTGGCTCAATCCCTACACGCGCAGCTACCTCACCGAGATCAGCCTCGACCCCGCCAACATCTTGTTGCTGGTCGTCCTGGTACTCGGCCTTCCGCTGGTGGTCGGCATGCTGACCGGACGGCACTGGCCGAAGCTGGCCGAGAAGAGCGAGACCCCGCTGCGGGTCTTTTCCCTGCTGGTGCTGCTGGCCTTCGCGGGCATCGCTTTCGCCATGAATTTCAGCACCTTCCTGGCGAAATTTCATACCTTCGTTTGGCTGGTGGTCGGCCACAACCTGCTTGCCTTCTGTCTGGGCTTCGGCATGGCCAGCCTCCTGAAGGTACCGGCCGCCGACCGGCGCGCGGTCACCATGGAAGTCGGCATCCAGAACTCCGGACTGGGGCTGGTCATCCTGTTCACTTTCTTCCCCGAGGCCGGCGGCATGCTGCTCATCGCCGGCTTCTGGGGCGTGTGGCACCTCATCGCCGGCATCACCCTGGCGCAGATCTGGGCAAGACGCCCGCCGCCGGAGCCCATTGAAAAACCGAAGCCACCCGCGCAGGAGGCGGCATGAGCAAGCGCATCCTCATCACCGGCGCGGCCGGCTACATCGGCCATCAGCTCGGCAATCGCCTGGCCCACGATTTTCAGGTCCTGGGTACCGATATCCGCGAGCGCAACGGCCTGAGCTTTCCGCTGCAAGTGCTTGATATCCGATCAAGAAGCCTCGCCGAAGTGATGCGTGCTCATGCCATCACCCATGTCGTCCACCTGGCCTCCGTGGTGCAGGCCTCGAACGACCGCCAGCGCGATTTCGATATCGACGTCGGCGGTACCCGCAACGTCCTGCAGGCCTGCCTGGACACCGGCGTTGAGCACCTCACGGTCACCAGTTCGGGCGCGGCCTACGGCTACCACGCCGACAACCCCGACTGGATCGACGAGGACGATCCGCTGCGCGGCAACGAGACCTTTGCCTATGCCGACCACAAGCGCCGTATCGAGGAAATGCTGGCGCGCTACCGCAAGCTGCACCCGGAACTGACCCAACTCGTCCTGCGCCCCGGCACCGTGCTGGGCGCTGAGACACGCAACCAGATCACCGCCCTGTTCACCGCCAAGCGCATCCTGGTGCTCAAGGGCCACGACTCGCCGTTCGTCTTCATCTGGGACGAGGACGTGCTCGACATCCTCGAGAAGGGCATCCGGGAAGACGGCGCGGGCGTCTACAACCTGGCCGGCGACGGCGCGCTGGACATGCGCGAGATCGCCCGGCGCCTGGGCAAGCCCACGCTCACCCTGCCGGTCGGCCTGGTCAGACTGGGACTGCGCGTCGCGAAATGGCTGGGCAAACCCACCGGCCCCGAGCAGATCGACTTCCTGCGCTACCGCCCGGTGCTGTCCAACCGCAAGCTCAAGGAAGAATTCGGCTATACCCCGAAGAAGAGCTCGGCCGAGGCCTTTGACTACTTCGCAGAACACGTCATGGGCCGACCGAAGGGATGAAGGTCGTCCTGATCACCGGCGCGGCGGCGGGCCTGGGCCGCGCAATGGCAATGCGCTGGTTCAAGGCCGGCTTCAGCCTGGTTCTCGCCGATCTCGACGAAGCCAGGCTCGAACAATTCGAGCGCGAACTGGAAGATCCCGATCGCGTCCTGACCCGAAGCCTGGACGTCACCGACCAGCAAGCGATCACCGATTTGCTCGAAGCCACTCGCGAACGCTTCTCTCGCCTCGACATCCTGGTCAACAATGCCGGCATCACGCACCGCTCGCCCGCGCATCGCACCAACCCGGCCGTCTTCCGAAAGGTGATGGCGGTCGACTGGCAGGCGCCGGTCGAACTCACCCTGGCCGCCCTGCCCCTGCTGCGCGAATCGACGGGCCAGATCGTCAACATCGGCTCGATGGCAGGCTGGATGCCCCTGCCCGGCCGCGCGGCCTACGGCGCGGCCAAATCGGCGGTGACGCAATTCTTCGAAGTGCTGCGTATGGAACTGCAAGACGACGGCGTCGACGTTCTGATGGTCTACCCCAGCTTTCTCAAGACCAACATCGAGGCCAACGCGCTGGGCCACGACGGCCA
>JAZBPT010000084.1:0-7373 GCA_036351755.1 Wenzhouxiangella sp.
CTCGAAGCGGCGGTCGGGTTCGGGAAGCTCGGCGATGTCGGCGCGCACCGGGTTGCCGACGTGTTCACCGCCTTTGAGCGTTTGCGGAAATCCCGTCATCACGCGGCTGGCGATCGGACGCAGCCAGCGATTGGTCAGGCCGGCAACGGCATTCTGCTCGTGGATGACCAGGGGCACACCCAGCAGGCGGGCCGCCAGGCCGCCGGGGCCGGCAACGTAGCCGCCCATGCTGAGGACGCAATCGGGGCGATGGGCGCGCATCAGCTTCCGCGCCTGGCTCACGGCCTTGAGCACGCGCCAGGGCGCGGCCAGCCAGCCCAGGAGCCCTCTCCCGCGCAAGCCGGATATGGTGATGCAGTCCAGTTCGATGTCGGCAGCCGGAACCAGCCGGTTCTCCAGGCCGGTCGGCGTACCCAGCCAGCTCACCGTCACCCCGCGCTGGCGCAGCACCGAGGCCACGGCCAGGCCGGGAAAGATGTGTCCGCCGGTTCCGGCGGCCATGATCATGACGCGCAGCCGGCTCATACCTGCCAGCTCCTTCGGCGACGCGGTTGCTGGCGCGCCTCCATGCTCAGCTCCCACTGAACCCGCAGCACCACGCCGATGGCCAGCAGGGTCATGATCAGGCTGCTGCCGCCGGCCGAAATCAGCGGAAGGGTCAGGCCCTTGGTGGGCAGCATGCCCAGGTTGACGCCCATGCTCACCAGCGCCTGCATGCCGATCCACAGGCCGATTCCCCAGACCATGAAGGCCGAAAAAGGCCGCTCCTGACGATGCGCCTGGACGCCGATCAGGAAGATTCGGCCCACGAGGAGGGAAAAGAGTACGAGCACGGAGACGATGCCCAGCAGGCCGAGTTCCTCGGCCAGCACGGCGAAAATGAAGTCGGTGTGCGCCTCGGGCAGGTAGTAGAGCTTTTGCACGCTGGCGCCCAGGCCGACGCCATCCACCTGCCCGCGGCCGACGGCGATCAGGGCCTGGGTGAGCTGGAAGCCGCTGTTGAAGGGATCCGCCCAGGGATCGACGAAGGTCATCACGCGCTGCAGGCGGTAGGGCTCGAGCGCGGCGAATGTCAGCAGGGGCAGGCTGCTCAGCCCCAGCACGAACAGGTGCTTCCAGGCCGCACCGGCCAGCCAGATCATGCCGCCGACGATGGCGCCGAGCACCACGGCCGAGCCCATGTCGGGCTGCTTGAGCAGGATGCCGGCGAGCAAGCCCACCAGCAGCAGGGGCTTGAGGGTCTCGAGGAATCGCGCGCGGCCCAGTTGCGGCCGCTTGGCCAGGTAGCCGGCGACGAACACGATCATCAGCAGCTTGACCGCCTCGACCACTTGGAATTTGGCGATACCCAGGTCGATCCAGCGCGTCGAACCGTTGACCTCGTGGCCCAACCCGGGAACGAAGGGCAGGAGCAGCACGAGCACCGAAAGCGGAAAGGCGATCGGCGCGAGCCATTGCATCTGCTTGGTGCCGATGAAGCGCAGCGAGGCGGCCAGGGCCACGCCGAGGCCGATATAGATCAGGTGCTTGGCGAGGAAGTGCCACACGGACACCGCATAGCCCTCGGCCACGGCGATCGAGGTCGATGCGACCATGACGACGCCGATCACCAGCAGGCCCAGCGTGGCCAGGATCACGACCTGGTCGAGCCCCGCCGAGGGTGCGGCATCTCTTGCGCGATAGGCCTGTCTCACCTGTGCCATGGCAATCACCTGATCTTCATCGTGGCCAACCCGGCCAGCACCAGCATCACGGAGATGATCCAGAAGCGCACGATCACCTTGGGTTCCGGCCAGCCCTTGAGCTCGAAGTGGTGATGGATCGGCGCCATGCGGAAAATGCGCCGCCCGGTCAGCTTGTAGGAAGCCACCTGCAGGATGACCGACAGCGTTTCAATGACGAAGATGCCAGCCATCACCATGAAGACGATTTCCTGGCGGACGGCAACGGCCACCACGCCCAGCGCGGCGCCGACGGCCAGGGCGCCCACATCGCCCATGAAAACCTGCGCCGGGTAAGTGTTGAACCAGAGAAAGCCCAGTCCGCCGCCGGCCAGGGCCGCGCAGAAGATCGCCAGCTCGCCGGCGCCCGGGATGTACGGCATGGCCAGGTATTCGGCGAAGACCGTGTTGCCGGTGGCGTAGGCGAAGATGCCCAGCCCCGCCGACACGAAAACCGCCGGCATGATCGCCAGCCCATCGAGCCCGTCGGTCAGGTTGACCGCGTTGGACGAGCCGACCACCACGAAATAGGTGAGCACGACGAAGCCCAGACCGAGCGGCAGGGCGATGTCCTTGAAGAAGGGGAAGAAGAGCTGTGTGTTGGCCGGCACGTCGGCGGTCAGGTAGAGGAAGACCGCCACGATCAGCGCGGCCAGTGACTGCAGGCCGTATTTCCAGCGCGCCGACAGGCCCTCGCTGTTCTTGTACTTGAGCTTGCGCCAGTCGTCGACGAAACCGATGGCACCGAAGGCCGCGGTCACGAAAAGCACCGTCCAGACATAGCGGTTGGCGAGATCGGCCCACAGCAGGGTGGAGATCATCAGCGCGATCAGGATCAGCGTCCCGCCCATGGTCGGGGTTCCGGCCTTGGTCAAGTGCGACTCGGGGCCCAGCTCGCGGATCGGCTGGCCGATCTGGCGTTCGGTCATGTGGCGGATGAACAGCGGGCCGACGATCAGCGATACGATCATCGCCGTCAGCGCGGCCATCACCGTCCGGAAGGTGATGTAGCCGAACAGCGCGACATCCGCCATCAGTACGTGATCGAGCAACCAGGTCAGCATGCTTCCTTCTCCCCCATGACGCCGGCGACTACGCGCTCCATGCCCATCGAGCGCGATCCCTTGACCAGGCAGGTCACACCGGGGCGCAACTCGGTGGCCAGCGTGTCGACCAGGGCCTGTCGACTGGCAAAGTGACGGGCATCGCCGTCGAAAGCGTCGGAGCTGGCACGGGCCAGTTCCCCGATCGTGAACAGGCGACTCACGCCCAGGTCGCGGGCCGCCTGTCCCATCTCCGCGTGCAGGCGTTCGCCATCGGCGCCGAGTTCGCCCATGTCGCCGAGGACCAGCCAGTGGGCTTCCCCGCCCATTTCGGACAGGACCTGGAGGGCCGCATACAGCGAGGCGGGATTGGCGTTGTAGGTGTCGTCGACGATCTGCCATCCGTCCGGATGGCGACGGAACTGCAGCCGCCCGGGCAGGCTCTTCATCCGCGTCAGGGCTTCGGCAATGTCGTCGAGCGGCACCTCGAGCGCCACGGCGACGGCGGTGGCGGCCAGCGCGTTGTAGAAGTTGTGGCGACCGGGCAGCGCGGGCGCGAAATCGAAGTCGCCGGCCGGCGTGTTGACGTGGCCTAGCCCGCTGGCGAGTACGCCCGAGACGTTGGCCGAGCCCGCCATTCCGAAGCTGATGATGCGACGGTCGCCGGCCAGCTCGCGCCACATCGGCGCGTAGTCGTCGTCGGCGTTGATCACCGCCGTGCCCGCGTCCGGCAGGGCGGAGAACATTTCGCCCTTGGTCCGGGCCACGCCCTCGACGCTGCCGAGGCGTTCGAGGTGGGCGGGACCGGCATTGGTCACGACGCCGACGTCCGGGCGCGCGATTCGGGCCAGGTAGGCGATGTCGCCGGGGCGATTGCAGCCCATTTCGATGACGGCGAAGCGGTGCGAGTCATCCAGCCGGGCCAGTGTCAGGGGCACGCCGAGTTCGTTGTTGTAGTTGCCCTCGGTGGCCAGCGTCGCCCCCTGCGTGGACAGAATCGCCGCGGTCATTTCCTTGACCGTGGTCTTGCCGTTGCTGCCGGTAATGCCGACCACGGCCACTTCGAGCCGGTCGCGCCAGGCCCGCGCGAGACGGCCCATGGCCTCGCGCACGTCGCCGACGACCAGCTGCGGCAGGGCATCGTCGACTTCGCGGGCAACCAGCGCCGCCGCGGCGCCATTGCCCCGGGCCTGTTCCAGGAATTCGTGGCCGTCGTGGCGCTCTCCGGGCAAGGCGCAGAAAAGGTTGCCGTGCTGCACGCGGCGCGCATCGTGGATCATGCCGAGAACCCCGAGGTCATCGCCGATCACGCGACCGCCGGTCAGCTCCGCCATCTGCGAGAGACTGAAATTCATCATGCCGCCACCCCCAGCGCTTCGCGAACGCTGACGTGGTCGTCGCAGGGCAGTCGTTCGTCCCCGATGACCTGGTCGGTCTCGTGACCCTTGCCGGCCACCAGCACGATATCGCCCGGTTCGCCGCCGGACAGCGCGTGGGCGATGGCACGCGCCCGGTCGCGGATGACGATGGAGCGCTGCGGCTTTTCCATCCCGGCCTGGATGGCGCGAATGATGGCCAGCCCGTCCTCGCGGCGCGGGTTGTCGTCGGTGAGCACGATCCGGTCGGCCAGGCGCTCGGCGACGCGGCCCATGCGCGGGCGCTTGTCGCGGTCGCGGTCGCCACCGCAGCCGAATACGCACCATAGCGTTCCGTCGCTGAGCTCGCGCGCGCTGATCAGCGCGTTCTCCAGCGCGTCCGGGGTGTGCGCGTAGTCGATGATCGCCATCGGCGCGCCCTCGCGGCCGATCGGCTCCATGCGCCCCGGAACCGGCTCAAGCGCGGCCAGGGCTTCGGTAATGGCTTGCGGATCCTTGCCCCGCTCGGCCAGTTCGGCCGCGACCACGAGAAGGTTCCACAGATTGATTCGTCCGATCAGCTTCGAGCGCGCCTCGAAACGTCCGCAGGACAACTCGAACTCGGCGCTCAGACCGCTCATGTCGGCGGTCAGCAGCGTCGCTCTCGCACCGGCATCCGGGTGACCGGCCAGCGAGTAGCCCACCATCCGGCCGCCCGCGGACAGGCGCGCGGCGAGCTCGGCACCGAAGTCGTCATCGAGGTTGACCAGCTGCCGTTCGCTGTCGAACTCGGTGAACAGCCTGGCCTTCGCGGCGCCGTAGGCCACGCGATCGGCGTGATAGTCGAGATGGTCGTGCCCGAGGGTCGTGAAGATCGTGCTGTTGAACGCCAGTCCGGCGAGCCGCCCTTGCGCCAGTGCATGAGACGATGCCTCGAGCACGACGCTGCCGACACCCTGCCCGGCAAGATCCGCCAGTTGGCGATAGACGCTGAAGATATCCGGAGTCGTGAGCGAGCCGGGCTCGTGCCGGCCGGGTCGCCCCCATCCCAGCGTCCCGATCATCGCCCCGCCGAGGGCCTGCGCGAGCAGCCAGGCTATCGAGCTCTTGCCGTTCGTGCCGGTCACGGCCACCAGGTCCAGGCGGTCGACGGCCTCTCCCCAGAAGCGGCGAGCCAGGGTCGGCAGTCGGTCGGCGAGGTCGGGAACCGTCAGTTCGGGCAACCCGAGGTCTTCTGGCGCTGCCGAGCGACCGTCGTGGACGACCGCCACGGCGCCCCGGTCGCGCGCCTGGTAGACGAAGCGCATGCCGTGCCCGCTGCCGCCTGACAGGGCGAAGAAGAGGTCACCGGGGCGAACGAAGCGGGAATCCAGGCACAGGCCGGTCACTTCCGGCCATTTGCCGTCCGGCAGCTCGACCATCCCGTCGAGGAGCGCTTGCATGGTGACGCCACGCTCAGTCATGGGACTCCTCCACGCGCGCCAGCAGCATGCCCGGGTCGTCGGGCGGCACGTTGAACAGGCGCAGCCCGGCGGCCATGACGTCGGAGAACAGCGGCGCGGCGACCTGGCCGCCGTAGTACGCTTCGCCGGAGGGGTCGTTGATCACGACCACGGCCACCAGCTCCGGGTCGGAGACCGGGGCGAAACCGGCAAAGCTGGCGACGTATCGATCGCCATAGCCGCCGGCGGTGGCCTTGCGCGAGGTGCCGGTCTTGCCGGCCACTCGATAGCCCTCGACGCGGGCGCCCTGCCCCGTGCCCTCGGGCCCGGTGACCGTTTCGAGCATCCCGACCAACTCGTTGGCCAGGTTGGGATCGAGCACGGAATGCGGGGGGTTGTTTGAATCGGCGATGAACGTGGGTTGACGCAGGCGCCCCTCGTCGGCGATCGCCGCCATCGCGCGGGCCAGCTGAAGGGGCGTAACCGACAGGCCGTAGCCGTAGGCCAGCGTGGCCTGCTCGAGCTTGCGCCAACGTTCGTAGTCGCGCAGCACCCCGGCCGACTCGCCGGGAAAGCCGGTTCCTGCCACTGAGCCGAATCCGAAGCGAGAGTACATGCTCCACAGGTGGCGCGCGTCCATCGACAGGGCCAGCTGCACCACGCCGACGTTGGAAGACTTGGTCAGGACCTGCTCGACGGTGAGTTCGCCATAGTCGCGCACGTCGCGGATGTCGTGGCCGGACACGTGCAGCACGCCCGGGGAGGTATCGAGCACCATGTCGCGATGCGCAATCCCGGCCTCCATCGCCGCGGCCACGGCGAATGGCTTCATCACCGAGCCCGGCTCGAGCACGTCGGTCAGCGCCCGGTTGCGCAGGCCGTCAGAGGGAATGCGCGTATTGGCATTGGGGTTGTACGACGGGTAGTTGACCATGGCGAGGATTTCGCCGGAGTCGACGTCGAGCACCACGACCGAGCCCGAGCGGGCGCCGTATTCCATGACCGTGGCCTTTAGATCGCGGAAAGCCAGGTACTGAAGCCGCCGATCGATGGTCAACTGCAGGTCACGACCGGGGCTGGCCTCGCTGATCAGCTCGACGTTCTGGACGACGCGGCCGAAGCGGTCCTTGATCACGCGCTTGGCGCCCGGCTGGCCCTGCAGCCAGTCGTTGTAGGCGAGCTCGAGACCTTCCTGGCCGACATCGTCGATGTTGGTGAAGCCCAGCACCTGGGCACTGACCTCGCCGGTGGGATAGAAACGGCGGTACTCGCGCTGCAGGAACACGCCGGGGATCTCAAGCTCCCGGATCCGCTCGGCCAGGTCCGGATTGATCTGCCGGCGCAGCCAGACGAACTCGCGATTGGCGCGCTGCGTCAGCCGGCGCTCCATGTCCTCGGCGTCGGCCTCGAGCAGGCCGGCGAGCATCGGGATGTGGTCGGCGGCCTGAAGCAGTTCGCCGGGATGCGCCCAGACCGACTCCACCGGCGTGGAGACGGCCAGCGGTTCGCCGTTGCGATCGAGAATACTGCCGCGAACGGTGGGGATGGATACCTCGCGCAGGTAGCGGGCCTCGCCCTGGCTCTGCAGGAATTCGGTTTCCATGACCTGCAGGTTGACCGCGCGCGCGACCACGGTCACGGCCGCCAGCAGCATCAACCCGGCGGTGATCCAGACGCGCATCGTGGCACGATTGCCGGTCGGTTCGGTCATGGCGAAGTCACCAGGATTCTGACGTCTTCGGGCGATTTCATGCCCAGCTGCTCGCGCGCCTGGCGCTCGACCCGGCCGGCATCGCCCAGCCAGGCCTGCTC
>JAZBPT010000085.1:0-5651 GCA_036351755.1 Wenzhouxiangella sp.
AGTCGCAGGGCGCGATCGTCGTTCCCGGGGACGGCATCGTCGTTCAGGATTACAGCATCGAGAGCGATACGCGCGCGACGCTCACACTGCTGGCCGAAGGGTCAGCGGCCATCGGCGGGCGAGTCGTACAGGTTCTGGGCATCAACGACGACAGCTCGGGCAATACCGAGCCCGCCAACACGCTGCACATCATCGATCGGACCAGCATCTGGTCGCCGGTGGCGTCAGTTCCGCTCGGTGTGACGCGCACACCCGAAGCGGCGCCTGACCTGTTGCCCCTGTTTTCAGGGCCGGTGGGTGTCGTAAGGGGGCGACATGCAGATTCCCTGACCCCGACCACTGTCGCGCGCGGGGGGCAAACCTTCATGACGATTCAGGGCCAGGGACTGGATGCGGTAACCGAAGCCGTAGTCGAGGCCGCCGACGGGATCGTCGTGAACAATCTCCAAGTCGAACCCGATGGAAGCAGCCTGCAGTTCGAGCTCACGGTTGCCGTCGACGCCGCTGCAGAAAAGCGCCGAATCGTCCTGCAAACTCCGAGCGGTGCGTTGCCGTTCGTGCCGCCCCGGGAGGGCGTGTTCAAGGTCGAGGACAACGACGCCGAGGCACCGGTGACGGTTGCAGACAGCTATGAAGCGGTCGCAAACAGTGCGCTGTCGGTGGATGAGGAGGGCGGCCTGCTCTCCAACGACCAGAGTATGGGCAGCTCCCTGTTCGCGGTGCTGAGAACCTTGCCTGCCAACGGCAGTCTCGCCCTCGAATCCGACGGCAGTTTCACCTATACCCCGGATGCCGACTTTGTCGGCGCCGACCAGTTCGAGTACTCCGCCGGTGACAGCCAGGCGGTGGGTAACGCGGCGACGGTCACGCTGGACGTCGGTGAGCGCAATGACGCCGTAGCCGACGCTTACTCGACGGCCGACGACAGCACCCTGAGCGTCGATGCAGCGTCCGGCCTGTTGGCCAACGATGTCATTGAGCCGGGAGACACGCCGACCATCGCGCTCGAAGCCACGCCGACACTGGGCGAACTGACTCTGCAGAGCGACGGCGGCTTTACCTACATTCCCGACGGCAGCACCGGGATCGATACGTTCTCCTATCGGCTCGAGGTGCCAGAAGCGACTTCGCTTCCTGCCGAGGTCACGATCGAAATCGGCGCGGTCAATGATCCGCCGGTGGCCGAGGACGATTTCTACGTGGTGACCGAAGGTGAACAACTCGACGTCAGTGCTGCAAACGGCGTGCTGGACAACGACACGGACCCCGACGGCGACAACCTGAGTGCGCACTTTGTCAGCAACCCGTCGCAGGGTTCCTTGTCGCTGCACTCCGACGGTGGTTTCGTGTACACCCCGCCGGGCGGCTTTGCCGGCGTGGTGCAGTTCCAGTACGAAGCGGTGGACGATCAGGGGCTGGCAGATACCGCGACGGTCACCATCGACATTGAAGAGGCCCCGCCGGCGGATACGGAAGGGCCGACCATTTCCGAGGTGCTCTATCGAGGCCAGCCTCTGAGTTCGGGGGCGACAGTTTCGCTGAGTGGAACGGTTTCGGTAACGGCCTCCGACGAATCCGGGGTCGCTAGCCTGAATTTCACGAGCGAAGGTGCGCTGGAAGCGACGGATTCCGGAGGCGGCAGCCCGTTCTCCGCGGTTTGGTCGCTGGAGGCGGAATCGGACGGGCCCAACACGCTGACGCTGACGGCGACTGACACGCTGGGCAATGCGTCAGTGCTCGATGTGCCCGTGGAGATTCAGTTGGCTCCCCCGCCAGCTCCCGAAATCACAAGTCCGGAATCGGGCCTGGAAACCAACCAGGAATCGATCGACATCGCCGGCGTTGCCGAACGTGCGAGTGACGTTCGGGTCCTGAGAGACGGCGCCCCGCTGTCGGACTGGGTGGCAACGCAGAATGACGAGGCGTTTGCTGTCGGCATCGTGCTGGAGGAAGGCGCGAATGATCTCACCGCGGTTGCCAGGAACAATCGGGGTGCAGTCGGCCCCGAAAGTTCGATCGTGCAGGTCACGCTCGATACCGATGCGCCGGACGCGCCGGGCGCCGTTTCCGCATCCGCACGAGAGGCGGGAGAGATTCGAATCTCCTGGCAGTCGGGCGATGCGGGCGAGGTCTATCACGTCTATCGTTCCACGCAGCCCTTCGACCAGCTCGGGCAGGCGACGGCCGTCAACGACAATCCGATCGATTCCAGCCAGTTCGTTGACCTGACGCCGTCCGACCAGCGCTACTACTACCGGGTGATCGCCGAATCCCAGGCCGGGAATACCAGTGCGTTCTCGGAAATGGTCGATGCCGTTTCGGATCGTGTGCCGCCGTCGGCCGTGGAGATCGTTTACAGCAGTGACGGTGCTTTCGATCCTGATAGCGGTCGATACGGGGCCGGGCAGGTTTCGGTGGACGTAAGCGTTTCCGAGCCATTGCTGACGACGCCGTTCCTGAGCGTGACGCCCGACGGCGGCGTGCCCATGTCGGTCGACCTGTTCCAGGTCGAAACTCAGCTCTACCGCGGCAGCTTCGAGATCACCGACGCCACGGTCTCGGGCACGGCGTGGGCCGTATTCTCGGCACGCGACCAGGTCGGCAATCGCGGCACCCAGGTCGATGTGGGCGCCACGATCGAGATCGATACGGTCGGACCGGACCTGCAGTCGCTGAGCGTGGATCCGCCTTCGCCGATCGACAACTCGACGCCGGCATCGCTGGCGATCGAACTCGAGCTCGTCGAGCCGGTGACGGGGCCGGATGAGGCGCTACTGGAATACTCGCTGAGCGCCGAGCCAGACGTCTGGAATCCGGTCGATCAACTCAGCGAGGTGACAGGGCTGGCGTGGGAAGCAGAACTGATCCTGCCCGAATCGGCCGGGGAGTTCGAGGCCGAGACCCTCACGTTCCGGTGGACTGCAGCCGACGACCTGGGCAATGCGGGAGGCGCAGACCAGGTGGCCAATCAGTTCCAGGTCTACCAGGACGAACTGCCGCCCCTGCCGCCGCCGGCCAACATCGATGCCTGGCCCCTGCCGGGCGGGCAGGTCGGCCTGATGTGGAGCGAGGTCGAGAATGCCGCGGCGTATGAGGTGTGGCGCCGGCAGGCCGGTGAGAGTGAGTTCATGCCGGTCGAGCGAGTGTTCGTGTTGGAGTCCATCGACCTGCCGCCGGCCGACGGCGATTACGAATACACCGTTGTCAGTGTTCGCCAGGTCAATGGGCAAGAGGCCATCAGCGGCCCCGGTAATGTGCGTGAAGTGACCACCGATTCGGTCGCGCCGCCGGCCCCGAGCGCGCTCGATCTGCAGTTGACCGGGTCGGGCATCGTCGCCCAGTGGCAGGCGCCCGTTCCCCTGGACGAGGAGGTGACCTACAGCCTCTATCGTTCCAGCGAGTATCCCGACATCTCCATTCCGGAGCTCGATCCGATTCAGAGCGATATCCCCGAAACGGTGGCGCTGGATGCCGATCCGGTAGTGGGTGAACACACCTATGCCGTCACCGCCGTGGATGTGGCTGGCAACGAGTCGGAAGCATCCCAGCCGCAGTACCTCAATTTCAACCTGCTGCCGGTGTCCAGCCTGTCCATCGAGCAGTTCGATGATCAAGCACCGACCATTTCCTGGTCGCACGATGCCACGACGCTGGCCGGATTCGATCTCTACGCCCAGTCGAGCGGCGGTGCCTTCAAGCTCAACCCCGAACTGCTGACAGAGCCGAACTTTACCGATGGCGGTTATAACGGAGGTGGGCGGCACTACGAAGTGTTCGCCATCGACGGCAACGACCAGCAAAGCGTGGGCCGTGACTTGTTGCTCCCGAATGTCGACTTCGGCATCGCCGAACAGGATCGCATCCGCGAGGGCCTGATCAGCGGCGTCGAGGTGCCGGTCGAGAACCTGTCTGGTGAAGTCCTTGCCGGCTTGACGGCGCGGCTGGACATCAACGGCATCGAGCACCGCTCGCAGCCCGTGGCGCTCGAGCCCGGAGCGGAGCAGGCGCTCAGCGTGCCGGTCCCGGGCTATCCGGATTTGCCGCAGACGGCGTCCGGCCAGCTCTATCTGGAATACCAGCCGGAGCCCAACGAGCTCACGCGGATTGGGCGTGACGTTTCGGTGCCGGTGGAGAATGGCGGGCTCGTCGTGACGTTGATCACCGAGACGTTCACCCGCGGCGGCGCGGGGCGCGTGCGCGCGCGAATCGAGAACCCGGGGACCGAGGAAATCGAGATCCTGACCGCCCGGGACAACGGCGGCAACCCATCCCCGGACCTGCGGCTGAAGCTGCGCGATGAAGAGGGCAACGTGCTCGCGGTCGATGCGTTCAGCCAGTATCTGGGTGAAAACGTCGTGACCCTGCCCAGCGGCTACACGGTGGCCCGGATTCCGGCCGGCGGGAGCTGGACATCGAACTGGCAGGATCTGGTCGTTCCGGCGAGCGCCCCGGATGAAATCCGGGTCGAGCTGGAGATCGACGCGCTCTATTTTGCGTTCGGCCAGGCCGACGACGAGCTTGAGCTGCCGGGCCTCACCGTCCAGCGCGAGACGACGCTCGTGGATACCAGCTACTACGGAGAGCTGCTGATGATTTCGCCGGAGTCCTCGCGAGGACTCGATCCGGTCCTGATCCAAGGCCGGGCCGTGGAGCGCGCCACCGACGAGCCAATCGATGATGTGCCGCTCAATCTCGTCATCTCAAGCGCTGGCTTCGAGCGGCAGGTGGAGGTGGGAGCCGGCGATAGCGGGCAGTTCGAATATCTGTTCGAGCCCTTGCCCGGCGAAGGCGGCGTGTACGAAGTCTCGGTCGTTCATCCCGAGATACTGGATCGTCCCGTCCAGGGCTCGTTCACCATCGAGCGGTTGGCAATGAGTCCCACCGGCTTCAATCTCGCGCTTCCCTATGACACGGCGCGGGACCTGTCGGTGGAAGTCACTGCAGGCCCCGGAACGACTGCCAGCAACGTGCGAATGGCGTATCTGGCTGAAGACCAGGTCGACGGCGTTCTCATACCGGAAGTCTCCGTCGATACAGGGGAAGCGATCGATGAGCTCTCTCCGGGCCATAGCGAGAATCTGGCAGTGGAAATCCAGGCGGCATCGGGTGCGCCGGAAAGCGGCACGCTCTACCTGCGCCTGACCAGCGATGAGGCTGCCGGCGAGAAGCAGGGTTTGCTGCCGATCAATTTCGAGTTCGTGGCCGCGGAACCTGCGCTGGTTCCGGATCCGCCGCAGCTCGGTTTCGGCCTGGCGCAGGGCGAGACCCGCTCGAAGATCGTCACCCTGACCAACCAGGGTTACGCCACGGCACAAGACGTCAGCCTGCAGTTGCTCGATTCCAACGATGATCCCGCTCCCGATTGGATCAATCTTGGCATCAACGGTGCAGCGGGAGATCTTGGCGTGGGCGAACAGCTGGATGTGCCGATTTCGGTCAGCCCGCCGGCCGACTTGCCCAGTGTGTCTGATCAGTATTCGCTGTCGGTCACCTCGGCCAATGCATCGGGCGGAGAGGTGCCGATCCAGATTGCAGTTACGCAATCCGGAGAGGGTGCAGCCTTGTTCCACGCCAGGGATATCTACACCGCCACCTTCGACGAAAACGGAGACCCGATCGAAGGCCTCGAGGGTGCTCGCGTGCGACTTCAG
>JAZBPT010000086.1:0-8322 GCA_036351755.1 Wenzhouxiangella sp.
AACACGCTGCGGCCCGCGCCGGGAAAATAGCGGTAGTCGCCGAAGGCGTAGTCGGCGCGCTCGGCGTAGCGGCGGTCGAGCAGGTTGCGCAGCCTCAGTCCGAGCCGCCAGCGCTCGCCCAGGTCATAGCGCCCGGAGAAATGCAGCAAGGTGTGCCCGTCGTAGCGGCGTTCGTTGGCTGCGTCGAGCCAGTAGGCCCCGGTATGCTCGGCGGCAAGCTGCGCGCTGACGCGGTCCGACGGGCGCCAGGTCAGGTCCGCGCTGGCCAGGCGTCTCGGCGCGGCGGGAATCGTCCGCCCGGAGACGATGCGCTCGCCGCCGAGGTCGCGGTCGAAGCGGTACCAGTGGATGGCGTAACTGCCGCGAGCGCCGAACTCGAGCGAAGGGGTCAGCGCGTAGGCCAGCGAGAACTCGACGCCGCGATGCCCGGACTGGCCGTCGCTGACGTTGAATCCCTCGCCGTCGCGAAAGATGTAGTTGCGCTTTCGCTGGTAGAAGGCGACCAGTTCCCAGTCGAGGCGGCCGCTGCCGCGCAGGCCCAGCTCGACGGCGTCGAGCTGCTCCGGTTCCAGGTCGGCGACATCCTGCCCGCGCTGCAGTCGGTAGAGTTCGGTCGCCTGCGGCGCGCGGAAACCGCGGGCCAGGCGCAGCCAGGCCAGCCCGGCGTCGAAGCGCCGGCTGAGCGTGAGTTCCGGCGCAGCTTCCAGGAAATCGTCGCTGCGGTCGGCGGGCCGGTTATAGAGGCAGCCGCCGAGGTCGCAGGCCGTGCCGTCCTCGGCCAGGTTGCCGGGGGTCGCACGGTTGTCGTAGTCGTAGCGGATCCAGTCGGCGTGAACCCCGGCCCGCAGCGTCCAGTCCGTCCCCAGTGTCCAGCGCCGAGCCAGATAGCCGCCGAGCCGCTGGCCGTCGACGACGTAGTCGTAGTGAAGCCCGACCGGCCGGATCTCGGACAGGAAAGGCGGCCCGGGCGTCGGGGCATCCTGCCGCTGGGTGAGGTCGCCGCGGAACAATTCCGCATCGACACCCCAGTCCCAGCTGTCGCCGCTGCGATCGTACTGAAGGCCGGCCGAGACCTGGCCGTTGCGCTCGAGCGGCTTGCCCGGGAGGTAGTGCTGCAGGAAGGTCATGGTCGAGCGCCGCGCGAAACCGCTCAGGCGATGCTCGGCGCCCTGCCCGTCCAGCCATTCGCGCCGGGTGATCAGGCGCAGCGCGTCGGCCTGGCGATAGGCCTCCGGATTGACGTTGCTGCGGCGCAGCTCGGGGTCGTCGTAGGCCCGGTAGCCGTAGATGTAGCCGGCGGTGTCCTGGTCGAGCCGGGCGGCACTGAGGATGGTGCGCCACTGGCCGTTTTCCACGGGCTGCGCATGCTGGAAGGTCGCCAGCTGGTGCTCGTAGCCTTCGTCGATGCGAAAACTGCCCGCGTCGACAGCCGAGAAGTCCACGGCCAGCGCGCCGTCGCCGAGCTCTCCCGTCAGCGACGCGCCCAGGCGGTAGTAGTCGTTGCTGCCGGCTTCCAGGCGCAGTTGGTTCTCGGGATCGGCCAGCGGGGAACGCGGCGTGATGTCGATAACCCCGTGCAAGCCGCCCGAGGCATGCCCGATGCCGCCGGGGCCGCGCAGCACGCTGATGGATCCGGCCTGGGCGACGTTGACTTCGAAGAGGTTGTTGACGTTGCAGAATCCCGGCGGGCGAATCGGGATGCCCGCTTCGAGAATCAACAGGGCCCCGCAGCCGCCGGCGCCGGACAGGACCGGCGAGCGAACGGCCGTGAGGTGCTCCTGGCCGCTGCCGCGCGTCACCCAGCTTCCCGGCAGGCGCGAGAACAACTCGGCCGGATGCGTCGGCCGCACCATTTCGATCTCCTGCTCGGCCAGCTCTGCGGTGGCCTGCGGCGCCTCCGGCGCGATGTCGCGGCCGCGAACCTCGAGTCGGGGCAGTTGGTCGGCATCGGCGGCCAGGGCGGCCGCCGCCAGCAACTCGATCATCATGAAGCGTCGGTCTCCTTGCGGTGAAGTCGGGCGAGGATCACGAAGGTAACGGCCCCGCCGAGCGTCAGCGTGAAGGGAAACAGCAGCACGTAACGGCCCAGTCCCGTCCCGTACGCTTCGAGCAGTTGGTAGACGCTGACACCCACCAGGGGCGCGATCAGGCCGCGAATGCCGGTCAGGGTTACATGAATGCCCATGTAGAGCGTCGACTTGTCGTCGCTGGCGAAGTCGTTGTGGCCCAGGTTCCAGCCCAGCTTGCCGCCGGCGAAGGCCATGCCCAGCGACAGCGCGCCGATCCAGAACAGCCACTTCAGGCCCAGGATGCTCGCGGTGAGGAAGAACAGCATGGTGATCACGAACATCCAGGCCTGGCGGGCGCGGTAGTCGAGGATGTGAACTGCGTCGAGCCGTCGCGCCCAGATCGGGGTGAAGATCGACAGCATGACCAGCGGCAGCGCGGTGGTGATCATCACCTGCTCGAAACGCGCGAAGCCGAACTGCTCGTTGAGCAGCACCACGAGCAGGGCAATAACCATCAGGTTGCCGCTGCCGAAGGCGAACATGGTCATCATGTAGCGGCGATACCAGCGGTCCGTCCGCAGGATTCCGAATGCCGCGCGCAGTTGACCGCCGCTGCGGCCGCGCCGCTGGTCGAGCTCCTCGCTCTGGATTCGCCGACCGCCGCGCACCCGCGTGGCCTGGTAGCGCCAGGCCGCGCCCAGGCCGATGAGGCCGGCAACCGGAAAGGCCAGCCGCCAGATCTCCGGCCACCAGTTCATCAACAGGCCGATCAACGCGGCGGTGGCGGCGATGGTCAGCGAGTAGATGATGGTGATCCAGCCGGTGATGCGCGCGCGCACCTGGCGCGGGAAGTTGGCCCGCCAGATGGCCGCACGCAGCGTAATCACGCCGGCCCAGGCCAGGCGCGCGACGATCATGCCCAGGGTAATCATGACCAGGCCGGACACGCTGGTCGGCGCCAGCGCCATCAGCATCAGGAAGACGCTGGTGACGGCCATCAGCCGGGCCACCCAGGCCGGCTTGTAGCGGCCCTCGGCGAGCCCGGAAACCCACAGGCTGACCACGTTGGCGAATGCCGGCGAACCGGCCACCAGAGCGACGCAGAGGTTGACCCAGGCGGCGTCGGCCACGGCGGCGAACTGCGTCTTCACAACCACGCCCACGAGCCCACCCTCGAGCGCGCCGAGAGCCACGGCCATGGCACCGTTGGTGCGAACCTCACGCGGCATCAGCGTCCGTGCGACATAGGGCAGCGCGGAAGATTCGGGCGAGGCGGGCATGGGGGTATTTTACGACATGCGCGTGCAGGGACCTGGCGCCCGGCGCGGGCGCCGGCTCTACTGTCGTTCGATGAGGAATTCGGCCAGGGCCTGATAGGCCGGCAACGATGTCGGATCGATCAGGCCATTCTGCGCCCTGGGAAAGGAGGCGAATCGCACCAGAACCATTCGCGCGCGTGGATCGATGTAGATGGTCTGCCCGTGAACGCCACGCGCAGCGAATGCCCCGTGCTCATTGTGGAGAACCCACCACTGTCCCGTGTAGCTTCCCCCGGGCAGCGTCGGATAGCCCTGGAACTTCGAGGGATCACCGCCGGCGCGGATTCGCCGGACGGCTTCTGCCGGGAAGAGGCGACGACCCTCGATCACGCCTTCTTCGAGCACGAGCAGGCCGAGCCGCCCCAGGTCCCGCAGGCCGGCACTCAGGCCACCGCCGGCGAACGGAACGCCCTTGCCATCGACCGTCATGTAGGCGTCCTGTTCGGCCCCCATTGGCTGCCACAGACGCTCAGAGACAAGTTCCGTGATCGAACGGCCGGAAACTCTGCTCACGATCCAGCCGAGCATGTCGGAGTTGATCGTCTTGTAGTGGAATGCATCGCCGTGTTCACCTTCTGGACAAACCTGCTGGAGGTACTCCCAGTAACCATCCGGCCCTTCGTAGCCCGCAGGCTTGGGCAACGGGCTCGCGGCTGAGGCATAGCGCCAGACGTCCGCATTCGGGTCGGAGTAGTCTTCCGAGTACTGGACGCCGGTGGTCATATCCATCACCTGCCGGACGGTGGCGGTCGCGAAAGCGCTGTCGGCGATTTCCGGAATGATGTCCGACACGATCGCACCGTCGTCGAGCCGTCCCTCGGCGACCAGTATTTCGGCCAACAGGCCGGTCACGGACTTGGTCATCGACATGGCTGCATGCAGGCCATCTTCTTCCAGGCAACCGAAGTAGCGCTCGTACACCACCCGTCCTTCATGGAGGACCAGGATGCCGTCGGTATAGTTGGCATGGAGCGACTCTTTCCATGTCATCGGCGAGGTGCCGTTCAATGGGGTGAACGTCAGCGAGTCGATGGCTTCGCGGAGGTCGGCGAATTCAAGCGGGGGCGTGTACTCGAGCGGCCGGGGCGCATCGAGCCCCCTGCTGACGCGCTCGGTGGGGAGAAACTCGCGCAAGTGGCACACCGACCATCTCAACTTCGGGAAACTGAAGTAGACCGAATCGGGCTGGGTGATCAGCTTCTCGGGCGGCGGCGGAAAACCCTGCATCCAACCGATCGTCCGCGGGTCCGATTCCCGGGCCGACGGCGGCGGTGAATCAGCCGGGGCGATCACCCAGATCGAAAAGAGAACAAGCCCCGCCAAAGGCCGCGCCAACTCGAATCGCGTCATTTCGATTCCTCCGCAGACTCACCCATCCTTGCAGCGTCAGGCGTTGTCCAGAGCCGAAGCCGGAAGCCGCAGCTCCTGTATATATCAGCAGCCGTCAATATGCCATGCCGATTTGCTCGCCGCCAGGCGATAGAATGCCCGCATGACAAAAAGAGACACCGAAGCCGCCTGGTTGGAACGCACGCTGACCTCCGACATTCCACTCGGCGGCGCGATGGAATTGACCGTGACCCGCCTCGACGAGGCGGGTGTCGAGCTCTCGCTGCCGCTGGGGCCGAGCGTGAACGACAAGGGCACGGCCTTTGGCGGCGCGCTGGCCAGCGCCATGATCCTGGCAGGCTGGTCGCTGCCGCGCCTGGTCCTGCTGCGCGCGGGCCTCGACGCCGACCTGGTCATCGGCCGCTGCGAGATTCGCTTCATCGCCCCGGTGGGACGGGATTTCCGGGCCGCCTGCCGCTGGCCCTCGGCCGAAAAGCTGCAGGCCTTCCGGGATCGTCTCGCGCAGCGCGGCCGCGCCAGCCTCGAACTCGAGCCGGAGCTGCTCGTCGACGGCGAGGTGGCGGCGACGCTCTCGGCGAAGTATGCTGCGCTCATGAGGGACAGAAAGGACGAGCGCCGTGCATAAGCCGTTGATCGTGCTGACAACCGTCGTGCTGCTGGCCGCTTGCGCCGGCGGCAGTCAGGCGCAACGCGAGCGCGACCAGGCCATGGATCTGTGGCAGGAAATGGTTCGCTGGAGCGAGTACGACGGCCTGGTCGACATGATCCACCCCGACTGGCTGGCCGAGAACCCGATTCGCAGCATCGAACTCGAGCGGCTGCGCCAGTTCCGGGTGACCGAGTACCGGGTGCGGCAGGTGATCAGCGCCCCCGACGAACAGCGCGTAGAGCGGCGCGTCCAGATTCGCCTGTATCATGTCCACAGCGCCCGCGAGCGCGTGATCCAGCACCGCGAGGTGTGGCGCTACGACGAAACGCGGGATCGCTGGCTGCTCCACTCCGGGCTGCCCGATCCCAGCGAGACCTGACGGGGACACTGCCGACGGGTCGAATCACAACGGAGGGTTGCGTGATGCGAACGATCGCCATCGTCAACGCCAAGGGCGGATGCGGCAAGACCACCATCGCCACGTCGCTGGCCGCCGCCCTGGCCTGGGAGGGACATGCCGTCGCCCTGGGCGACATGGATCCACAACAGTCGGCGAGCGACTGGCTGGAACAGCGTCCCGAAGAGTATCCCGAGATCATTCCGGCCGAGCCGCACAAGGGCCAGCTCAGGGCGCCCCCTGAGGCCGATACCCTGGTGCTCGACACGCCGGCGGCAGTGGCCGGCCATGAGCTGGGCAATATCGTTCGCCGCTCCCAGACCATCCTGGTGCCCGTGCTGCCTTCGCCGGTCGACATGCGCGCGGCGTGGCGCTTCCTCAACCACCTGCTCGAACTCAAGCCGGTCAAGAAGCACGAGGTGCGCGTCGGGCTGGTGGCCAACCGCGTCAAGCCCTACACCATCATCTTCCGCGAACTGACCGGCTTTCTCGACGATTTCCGGGTGCCGGTCGTCGGCCAGCTGCGCGACTCCATGAACTACGTGCGCGCCTTCGAGCGCGGGCTGAGCGTCTCGGACCTGCCGCCCTACCTGGCCTGGCAGGACTGGGAACAATGGGAAGAGTTGATGAGCTGGATCCGGAGCAAGAAGTCGGTCGGGAAAGGCTAAAGACGGGTTCGGGGTTCAGGGGGCAGTCCATCTCTGCCCTCTGTCTTCCGACTTCCGCCCTCGAAGCCGGCCCCGGCCATCAATCCCGTGCCGCGGGAACTTCGACGTTGTCGATCAGTCGGGCCTTGCCCAGCCACGCTGCGCCGAAGAGCCGGCTTGGCTCGCCGGGCTGCGGTTCGCCAAGATCCTCGGCCGAGCGCCATTCCAGGTAGTCTGGCCGGAAGTCGGCCGATTCCAGTTTTTCCTCGGCCCGCGTTTTCAGGCCGGCAAAATCCTCTCCCGAGGCCAATCCCTCGACCGTCTCCTCGAGCACCCGGAACAACAACGGCGCCAAGGCGCGCTGTCGCTCGTCGAGATAGCCGTTGCGCGAGCTCATGGCCAGGCCGTCGTCCTCGCGCACGATCGGGGCGCCGGCCAGCTCCACCGGCAGCGAGAAGTCCCGCGCCATGCGACGCAGGATCAGCAGTTGCTGGAAATCCTTTTCACCGAACACCGCGACATCGGGCTGGACCTGGCTGAACAACCTGAGCACGACGGTGGCCACGCCGTCGAAATGGCCCGGCCGGCTGCGGCCGCACAGGCGGTCGGCAAGGGCTTCGGGCACCCGAACCATGAAGGGATCGTCGAGCGGATACATGGTCTCGACCGGGGGCGCCCAGACCAGGTCGCAGCCGACGGAGGCCAGTGCCTCCAGGTCGGCCTCGAAGGTTCGGGGGTAGGCCTCGAAATCCTCGCCGGGGCCGAACTGCGTCGGATTGACGAAGACCGAGGCGGTCACCGCCTCGCAGCGCCGCCCGGCTTCCTCGACCAGGCTGAGATGGCCGCGGTGGAGATTGCCCATGGTGGGCACGAAACCGATGCGGCGACTGCCCTCGCGCAGGCGGCCGACCGCTTCGCGCAATTGTTCGAGCGAGTCGACGACGCGCGGCATTACTGCCAGGCGTGCTCGGCGCCCGGGAACCGGCGTTCGCGAACCGCGGCCACGTAGGCCGCCAGCGCACGTCGCACGTCGCCGGTTTCGGCAAGAAAGTCGTGCACGAATTTCGGCGCCCGACCGGGCGAAACGCCGAGCATGTCGTAGAGCACCAGCACCTGTCCGTCGACCTCGCTTCCGGCACCGATTCCAATGACGGGAATGGAGAGTGATCGGGCCACCTCGCGCGCCAGCGGCGCGGGCACGCATTCGAGCACCAGCATGCCCGCCCCGGCTTCGGCCAGCAGCTCGGCGTCGGCCTTCAGGCGACGGGCCGGCCCTTCATCGCGGCCCTGCACCCGGTAGCCGCCCAGCTGGTGAACGTGCTGGGGGGTCAGTCCGAGGTGGGCACAGACCGGAACGCCGTTGGCGACCAGCGCAGCGACCGTGCCCGCGTGCGCAGCCCCGCCCTCGAGCTTGACCATCTGCGCGCCGGCGCGCATCACGGCCGCGGCCGAGGCCATGGCGCTGGCCTGGTCGTGATAGCTCATGAACGGCAGGTCGGCGATCAGCAGCGCGCGATCGAGCCCGCGACGAACGGCCTGGGTGTGATAGGCCATGTCGTCGACCGTTACCGGCAGGGTCGAGTCGCGCCCCTGGATGACGTTGCCCAGGGAATCGCCGACCAGCACGCAGTCGATGCCGGCGTCGTCGATCAGGCGCGCGAAGCTGGCGTCGTAGGCGGTCAGCATCGTGATGGGCTGTCCGTCCGCCTTCATGGCGGCCAGGGAGGGCACGGTCACGGGGCTGGCGGCGGTCATCGGCGCGTCTTCCTGTGGTTTGCTGAGGGTTCGTAACCGGGTTCGGGACCCGGCCGGATGCCGGAACGGCCATTATCGTCCAGTTGCGCGAGCAATGCATCCGCGCGGCCCTGTCCGGGGATGGTCAGCTCCGGCGAGAACTCGACCAGAGGCACCAGCACGAACGCTCGCTCGCGGATCCGCGGGTGGGGAACCG
>JAZBPT010000087.1:0-5069 GCA_036351755.1 Wenzhouxiangella sp.
TAACCCTTCTTAGCGCCGTGGGCGCGAAACGGTTACAAGCGGTTTCCTGATCGGGCAGCCCGGTCCGGGGAACGGTCCGGGACGAGTATGCTGGCCGGCAGGGAAAAACACATGAGGCATAGGTCATGGACGAGTTCATGGAAGCGGCCATAGAACAAGCCCGGCAGGGACTGGCCGAGGGCGGCATTCCGATCGGCTCGGTGCTGGTGCACGAAGGCAGGATCATCGGACGCGGCCACAATCGCCGGGTGCAGTCGGGCAGCGTGGTCCTGCACGGCGAGATGGATGCGCTTGAGAACGCCGGCCGGCAACCGGCGACGGTCTATCGCGAGAGCACGCTCTACACCACCCTCTCGCCCTGCCCGATGTGCTCCGGGGCGATCCTGCTCTACGGCATCCCGAAGGTGGTCGTCGGAGAGAACCGCACCTTCATGGGCGACGAAGACCACCTGCGCGCCAACGGCGTCGAAGTCGAGGTCGTCGACAGCGAGGAATGCGCGGCCCTGATGCGGCAGTTCATCGCCGACTCGCCGGAGCTCTGGAACGAAGACATTGGATCCTGAGAGCCCTCAGCCCCCAAAAGAAGCCGCTGAGAACTAACCGGCCTCCACAAAAGCCTGGCGGGTGAAGTTCACCGGCTCGCCTTCGCTGACCAGCACGTTGTCCTCGATGCGGATACCGCCGAAGGGCGTCAGGCGCTCGACTGCCTGCCAGTCCACTTTCGAGGCGTGGTCGCTCGCGCGCAGTTTCTCGAGGAAGCTGGGAATGAAGTACAGGCCCGGCTCGACGGTCACGACGTTGCCCGGCTCGAGCGCGCGGGTCAGCCGCAGCGCGGGATAGCGCTCCGGCGGCGGGAGGTCCATTCCGCGCTCGTCCTTGAGCCCGGCCACGTCGTGGACCTGGGCGCCGATGTAATGCCCCAGCCCGTGCGGCAGGAAATGCGTGGTCACGCCGGTCTCGACCTGCTCCTCGGGCGGCATGCGCACGATGCCGGCCTGCTCGAGCACGGCGGCCACCGCGCGATGCGCTTCGCGGTGCAGGTCGACGAAATTCTCGCCGGCCCGCACCCGGTCGACCAGGCTGCGCTGCGCGCCGTCCATCGCCTCGATCAGGTCGCCGAACTCGCGGTGCTCGTCCAGGGTCCAGGTGCGCGTGATGTCGGCCGCGTAGCCCCGCCAGTCGGCACCGGCGTCGAGCAGGAAACTGCGCACCGGCTTTGGCCGCTCCGGCGAGCGGAACTGGTAGTGGAGCACCGCACCATGGTCGTTGAGCGCGACGATGCTGTTGTACGGCAGGGTGTCCTGGTCCTCGCCCATCGCCGCCAGGTAGGCCAGGTGGATTTCGAGTTCGCTCCTGCCGGCCCGAAACGCCTCGGCCGCCGCCAGGTGCCCCGAGACCGCAAGGCGGTTGGCGCGCTCGATGCAGTCGCGCTCCCAGGCCGTCTTGCGGGTGCGCATCTCGTCGAGACGCCACATCAGCTCGGGCGGGTTGAGATCGGCCCCGTCGAGCAGCCCCCCGACCGCCCGCTCGTCGCCGATGACGGCCAGCGCCCGCTGCTGCCGGAACTGCTCGTGCCAGCCATCCGGCGATCGCACGGTCTCGACGTTCAGGCAGCCGGTCAGCCAGTCGCCCGGCGGCTCGGGCGGCATGTGCCAGAAATCGTCGGGCTGGCAGTACCACAGCCGCGGCTTCTCGCCCGGCCGCAGTTCGAGCAGGGTGTCGGCCGCGAACGGCAGCGGCACCAGGGCCACGAAGGGCCCATGCGCCCGGAACGGCGGATGCTGATCGTCGAACAGCCGGTTCTCGGGCCGGCCCGAGTGGATCAGCAGGCCGTCGTAACCGAGCTCGGTCAGGATCTCGTCGATTTCATCGCGCCGGTGTTCGACGTGGCGGGCGTAGAGCAGCGCTTCCGGGTTGGGCATGGGGTGCAAGCCTTGATCAGTTAGAATTCAACGCTTGTCATTCTAGCGCGCAAGCGCCAATTCTTTTGACGATGGCCATCCAGATCTACAACACGCTGACCCGGCAGAAAGAGGATTTCGTACCGCTCGATCCCGAACGAGTGACGATGTATGCCTGCGGGCCCACGGTCTACAACTACGCGCACATCGGCAACGCGCGTCCGGCGGTGATCTTCGACCTGCTCTACCGCGTGCTCTCGCGGCGCTTCCCGAAGGTCGTCTACGCCCGCAACATCACCGACGTCGACGACAAGATCAACAAGGCGGCGGCCGAACAGGGCGTGCCGATCGACACGATCACGAAGAAGTTCGCCGACATCTACCACGAGGACATGGCCGCGCTCGGCGTCGGCCAGCCCACCATCGAGCCGCGCGCGACCGATCACATCGACGCCATCATCGCCATGATCGAGCGCCTGATCGACAAGGGATTCGCCTACGAAGCCGAAGGCCACGTGCTGTTCAGCATCGAACAGGCCGACGACTACGGCGAACTCTCGCGCCGCGACATGCGCGAGATGGTTGCCGGCGCGCGCGTGGAAGTCGCGCCCTACAAGCGCCACCCCGGCGACTTCGTGCTGTGGAAACCCTCCGACGAATCCCAGCCGGGCTGGGACAGCCCCTGGGGCCACGGCCGCCCGGGCTGGCACATCGAGTGCTCGGCGATGAGCGCGGCCCACCTGGGCGAGGTCATCGACATCCACGGCGGCGGCCAGGACCTGATCTTTCCGCACCACGAAAACGAGATCGCCCAGAGCCGCTGCGCCCACGGCACCGACCGCTTCGCGCGCTACTGGATGCACAACGGCTTCGTGACCGTCGAGAAGCGCAAGATGTCGAAGTCCCTGGGCAACACCCTGATCGTCCACGAGCTGCTCAAGGAATGGCCCGGCGAGGTGATGCGCTATCTCCTGCTGTCGGCCCACTACCGCCAGCCGCTGGACTGGTCCGAGGGCGCGCTGGAGCAGGCCCGCAACACCCTCGACCGGCTCTACGGCCTGCTGCGCGATCATCCGCCGGCGGATGCCGAGGCCGAGCCCCAAGCCGAGGTCGTCGCGGCCCTGGAAGACGATCTGAACACGCCCACGGCGCTGGCCGAACTCAACACCCTGGCCCGGCGCCTGTCCTCGGCCGATGAGAGCGAACAGCCCGGGCTGGCCGCGCAGCTCAAGGCCACGGCCGGCCTGCTCGGCCTGCTTCAGGCGGACCCGGAAGACTGGTTCAAGCAGCGTCCCGGCAGCGACGAGGTCGACGAAGCCGAAATCGAGGAGCTGATCGCGCAGCGCAACGCCGCACGCAAGGATCGCGACTTCGCCACCGCCGACCGCATCCGCGACGAACTGGCCGAACGCGGCATCGAGCTCGAGGACGGACCCGGCGGCACGCGCTGGAAGGTGACCTCATGAGCATCGAGACGGCACAACGCGAAATCGTCGAGGAGTTCGGCCTGTTCGACGACTGGATGGACCGCTACCAGTACCTGATCGACCTGGGCAGGAAACTGCCCGAACTCGACGAGGCCGACATGATCGAGGACCACCTGCTGGCCGGCTGCCAGTCGCAGGTCTGGCTGATCTCCGAGGGCGACGCCGAACGCATGGTGTTCCGCGCCAACTCGGATGCGGCCATCGTCTCGGGCCTGATCGCCCTGCTGCTGAAGGTCTACTCCGGGCGCAGCGCGCAGGAAATTCTCGACTCCGAACCGCACTTCGTCGTCGAAATCGGACTCAGCGACCACCTCTCGCCGACCCGGGCGAACGGGCTCAACGCCATGCTCGCCGAGATCCGGCGGCAGGCGCAGCTGGCGCTGCAAGGCGCTTGAGCCGCCGAACGAAAAAGCCCCGACACAGCGGGGCCTCTTCACGTAGACGCGCTGGCGGGGCTGGCGCCCTGGACCTCAGCGGTCCCGCATCTGCTTCTGCTTGAGTTCCCAGCGCTCCTGGGCGTCCAGGCACAGGGTGGCGATCGGGCGGGCCTCGAGGCGGGCCAGGCCGATTTCCTCGCCGGTTTCCTCGCAGAAGCCGTACTCGCCGTCGTCGATGCGGACCAGGGCCTGATCGATCTTGTTGAGCAGCTTGCGGTAGCGGTCGCGCGTGCGCAGTTCCAGGCTGTTTTCCGTCTCGCGGCTGGCGCGCTCGGCCTCGTCGCCGACATCGCGCACTTCACCGCGCAGGTTGTTGATCGTCTCCTGGGATTCCTGAATCAGGTCCTCGCGCCACTGCAGCAGCTTGCGGCGAAAGTACTCCAGGTGCTCCTGGCACATGTATTCTTCGTCTTCGGAAGGCTTGTAGCCTTTCGGTAAATCGACAATCTTGCTGGGCATCAGCTCTTGGCCTCTTCAAGCCAGGTTGTTGCAAAACCGCCGATTATATATCCTAGGACCGAATTCCGGGCAACCCCCAATGCAGACCTTGCTACTCGCCCTGATCCGGGCCTACCGCTACGTGCTGTCTCCCTGGATCGGCGGCCAATGCCGCTTCGAGCCCACCTGTTCGGTCTACGCCATGCAGGCGATCGAGCTCTACGGCCCTTGGCGAGGGAGTTGGATGGCGATCAAGCGGCTGTTGCGCTGTCATCCGTTCTGCCCCGGGGGCAAGGACCCGGTACCCGGCTACCGAGACGACGAGGTGAAATGAGCCGCTGGCTGATCACCAACGCCCGGCTGGTCAGTGATGGGGAAACAATCGAGACGGATGTCCGGATTGAGAGGGGGCGGATCGACCGGATTGATGGCGGACTGAGCGCACGACCGCGAGAAATGGTCGTGGACGCCAACGGGCGGTATTTGCTGCCCGGAATGATCGACACTCACGTGCATTTCCGCGAGCCCGGCCTGACACGCAAGGGCAGCATTGCCACGGAATCCCGCGCCGCCGTGGCCGGCGGCATCACCAGCTTTCTCGACCTGCCGGACACCCTGCCGGCCACGACCACCCGGCGAGCCCTGGCCGACAAGTTCAGCCGTGCACAGGGACGCTCGTCAGCCAATTTCGGTTTCTACCTGGGCGCGGCGGCGGGCAACCTCGAAGAGATCCGCGCGACCGGCCCGTCGGAGCCCTCCGGCGTGTGCATCTGCGTGGGAGGTAGCGGTCGCGACGACGCCATCGA
>JAZBPT010000088.1:0-3766 GCA_036351755.1 Wenzhouxiangella sp.
AGCGCGGCATCGGCTATTCGGGCGACTTCTGCCCCTTCTTCGCCGACCGCAACCGCGGCGATTTCCAGGCCGACAACTACGTCGACAGCCAGCGCGCCATGTTCGAGCAGGCCCGCGCCTGTATCGAGGGTGCGAAGGCGCGCGGCGTCGACGTGACCGGTTATCACACCTTCGAGAACGCCCGCGACGTCAAGGCGCTGCGCATGGCGCTGGGGCTGGACGACTGGAACGTCTGGGGCATCTCTTACGGTTCGGTGCTCGGCCAGGCCTACATGAAGGTCGATCCCGAGGGCATCCGGGCGGCGGTCATCGACGCCATCGTGCCGCTGGACCTGCGTGATCTGATGCGCATTCCGCACTGGCACGAGCAGAATCTCGATCGCCTGTTCGCCGCCTGCCAGGAGCAGCCGGACTGCGCCGAGGCCTTCGACGGGCTCGAGCGCCGCTACCGCGCGGCGATCGCCAACATGACCGAGAACCCGGTCCGCGTCGAAGTGCCCGAGGGCGAACGCTACCCCGACGGCGAAACCTGGTTCTTCGCCGACATCATCGCCGGATTGCCCTTCAGCCTGCTCTACGAACAGTCCAAGCACCCGGCCGTTCCGGCCATCATCGAAGGGCTGACGCGCGTGGTCGAGGAAGAGGACGAGACCTTCTTCCGGGCGATGGCCCTGGCCGACTTCGACGGCGGCCCCGGCGTGAGCATGGGCATGTCCGTGGCCGTGCGCTGCCTGGACGGCTACGTCGATCGCTGGGCCGAATCGGCGCCGGACGATTTCCGCGACTATCCCACCCTGGCGCGCGCCTTCGGGGCGCTCGAGGTGATCGAGGACGCTCCCGCCCTGTGCCGCGAAGTCGGCCTGGCGCCGCGCGATCCCGCCCAGTTCGAACTGGTCGAGACCGACCTGCCCGTGGTGGTGGCCAACGGCGCCTGGGATCCGATCACGCCGGTGCCCCTGGCCGAGGCCATCATGCCCGGCTTCAGCAACGGCCGGCTGGTGGTGTTCCCGCATGCCGGCCACGGCCCCACGCGCTCGCTCGATTGCGCCGGCGATTTTCTCAACGGCTTCTACGACGATCCCGGCGCCGATCTCGACATGGAGTGCGTGGAATCGGGCGAGGAAGCGGCCGAGTACATCGCCCCGCATTTCGCCACGCGCGCGGCCATCGAGGGCGTGGTGCTCAGCGAGGATCACGAAAAGCGGTTCAAGGCGCACATGGCCTGGGGCGGGGTCTCCGCGGCGCTGTCGGCGCTGGGCCTGGTGGTCATCCTGCTGGCCTGGCTGGCGCGCCGTCTCAACGGCCGGCGCCTCGAGGCGGCCGGCAGCACGCGCCTGGTCGTCTGGCTGGCGACGGTCTCGGCGGCGGTCTACGCCGGCGGACTCGGCGCGGCGGCGCAGGCGACGGTGGAAGTTGCCGAACCGATGATGCTCTTCGGACTGGTGTCCTGGGCAGGCGCGATCGCCTGGTTCGGTCCGCTCACCGGCCTGCTCGGCCTGGCGGGCCTGGTCCAGGCCTGGCGCTACCGCGGCAACATCGCCCCGGCCAGCCGGATCGGATTGCTCCTGGTGGCCCTGGGGACGGTCAGCCTGTCGCTCTTCGGGCTGGTCTGGGACCTGTGGCCGATCTAAGCGTGCGGCGCTTCCGGGCCCCGGGAGCGCTTCGTTGGGCGGGCGGCGAGCCGTTAGACTGGGCCGGCTGAACAAACGAGAGAGGGAACGATGATCGAATCGCCGATGGCGGTGCTGACCGTGCTGGTCGGGGTAGCCGCGCTGTTCTTCTACCTCGAGCAGAGGACGGGCTGGAAGGGCTTCAACTACTTCCCGCCGCTGCTGTTCATCTACGCCACGCCGGTGCTGCTCAACAACATCGGCTTCATTCCCTCCGACTCGCCGATCTACGGCGGCCTGGGCGACTACGCCCTGCCCGTGTTCATCGCGCTGATGCTGTTCAACGTCAACGTGCCCTCGGCGGTGCGCATCATGGGCAAGGGCGTGCTGGTCATGCTGCTGGGCACCGTGGGTGTCGTCGTCGGCGGCGTGGTGTCCTACGCCCTCGTCCACGGCGGCCTCGACCCGGAGGCCTGGAGGGGCTACGGGGCCCTGGCCGGCAGCTGGATCGGCGGGACCGGCAACATGGCCGGCGTGGCCGGCGCGCTGGAAACGCCGCCGGAGATGCTCGGCCTGGCGGTGCTGGCCGACAACCTGGTCTACGTGGTCTGGCTGCCCATCCTGCTCGGCTCCAAGGCCTTCGCCGATCGCTTCAACCGCTGGGCCAAGGTGCCCGAGGAGCGCATCGAGCGCATGGAGACCGCCGCGGCGCAGGAAGCGCGCGCCGAAGAAGTGCCGCGCATGCAGGACTATCTCTACCTGCTGTTCTGGGCGCTGCTGGTCTCGGCGGCGGCCAAGTTCGTCGCGCCGCTGCTGCCCGAAGTCGGCGAAGTGCTCACCACCTCGACCTGGACGGTGCTGCTGGTGACCACCTTCGCCCTGGCGCTTTCGGCCACGCCGGTGCGCGGCATTCCCGGCGCCCACGCCCTGGCGATGGCGATCATCTACGTGTTCGTGGCGGGCATGGGCGCGCGCGCCTCGCTGGCCGGCTTTGACCAGGCGCCCCTGTTCGTGCTGGGCGCCTACATCTGGATCTTCATCCACGGCGCCTTCTGCCTGTTCGGCGCCTGGCTGTTCCGCGTGGACGTGCATTCGGCCGCCATCGCCTCGGCGGCCAATATCGGCGGCGCAGCCTCGGCGCCCGTGGTCGCCGCCTACCACCGCGAGGCCCTGGTGCCCGTCGCCATCCTCATGGCACTGATCGGCTACGCGCTGGGCAACTACCTCGCGATCCTGACCGCGCAGCTGTGCCAGTGGATAGCGAGCTGACGGGCCGCTATTTTCGCTTGTGCAGGGCGCGTAGCCGGAACGAGACGATCGGGGTGAGCAAGACAGCGGCGGTGAAGCAGTAGAGCCCGATCCGCGGTTCAATCGTGGCCATGTCGGCCAGGCGGATCAGGCCGATGCACAGCGCCAGGGCGAAGACGTCGACCATTGCCCAGCGCTGGAATTCGATCAGCGCGGCGATCGCGCGCTCGCTCCCCCTGCCGAAGGCCTGCGCGAGCGAGAGCACGACCAGCGCCAGCTGGACGAACATCGGCAACAGGATCACGAACAGGAAGAAACCCACCGCGAGCAGCCATTCGCCGTCGGCGACCAGTTTGAACGCGCCCGACAGCACCGAGTAGTCCTCCTGCCAGAGCAGCCACTTCTCGACCTTCATCATCGGCAACACCAGGCCGGCGGCCAGCAGCACCAGGCTGGCGAGCGCCAGCAACGGCAGAACGAGGGAGCGCTTGCGCGGCCTGGAGAGATAGCGGTGCTCGGGACCGGCGATGCCGGCGATCAACATCACCACGTTCATCGACAGGAGAATGGCCGCGGCGAAGACGTAGGCGCCGTCGAGCACGGTGGCGTCGGCGATCAGGCCCAGCTTGACCGCGCCGGCGAACAGGATCACGACCAGCACGTCGAGCATCGACCACTTGCCCAGGGGCTCGATGATGCGCAGGCTCTGGCGCCGGTTCTCGCGCACCGTCGGCGCGAACCACAGCCAGCCCAGCGCGGCCAGCTTCACGCCGGGAAAGACGCAGGAGAAAAGCAGGATGATCGAACCGATGACGACCTTGCCGTCGCCGAAATAGCCGACAATGCCGCCCATGATCGAGTAGGAGGAATCGGCCGCGAGCGTCGATTCGATGCGAACGATGGGCATG
>JAZBPT010000089.1:0-39238 GCA_036351755.1 Wenzhouxiangella sp.
TCCTCGACGCCGAGCTGGGAAAACATGATCGATGGGCAGGTCAACCTGTTCGACGCCGTTCGACGCAGCATCGAGTTCACGGCCGACAACGGCAAGCACTACCGGCTCAATCCCGACCCGGCCGTGCTGATCGTGCGCCCGCGCGGCTGGCATCTCGACGAGAAGCATGTGCGCGTCGGCGGCAAGCCCGTGCCAGGCGGGATTTTCGACGCAGCGGTCTACCTGTACAACAACGCCCAGGCCCTGATCGACCAGGGCAGCGGCCCCTACCTGTACCTGCCCAAGCTGGAGAACCGGCACGAGGCAGAGCTTTGGGAGCGGGTGCTGACCGACATCGAGGGGGCGCTCGAGCTGAAGCCGGGAACGATCAAGGTCACCGTGCTGATCGAGACCATCACGGCGGTCTTCGAGATGAACGAGATCCTGCACGCGCTCAAGAGCCGCATCGTCGGCCTCAACTGCGGCCGATGGGACTATATCTTCAGTTATATCAAGCGCTTCCGGCACCATGCTGACAAAGTCCTTCCGGACCGTGCCCAGGTCACGATGACGGTGCCTTTCCTCAAGGCCTACTCCCAGCTGCTGATCAAGACCTGTCATCGCCGCGGCGCCTTCGCCATGGGCGGCATGGCCGCGCAGATTCCCATCAAGGGCGACGAGAAGGCCAACGCCGCGGCAATCCAGAAGGTGCGCGAAGACAAGGAACGTGAGGCCGGCGACGGCCACGACGGCACCTGGGTCGCCCACCCGGGCCTGATCCCTCTGGCCATGGAAATCTTCGACGAGCAGCTCGGCGACAAGCCCAACCAGCTCGACCGACTGCGTGAAGACGTTTCCGTTACCGCCGAGGAGTTGGTGGCGCCCTGCAAGGGCAGCATCACCGAGGCGGGTGTGAGAGGCAACATCAACGTCGCCATCCGCTACATGGGCGCCTGGCTGGCTGGGCAGGGCTGCGTGCCGATCAATCACCTGATGGAAGACGCCGCCACCGCCGAGATCGCGCGTGCGCAGCTGTGGCAGTGGGCCCGGCATGCCCGCGGCGTGCTGGAAGACGGCACGAATATCGATCTCGACCTGATTCGCCGCTGGCAGGGCGAGGAGCTGGAGAAGATTCGCGCCGATCTCGGCGACGAGGCTTTCTCGAGCGGTCATTTCCTGCGCGCTGCCGAACTGCTTTACGAAGTCACCGCCGACGACGACTTCGTAGAATTTCTCACGCTGCCGGGCTACGACCGGCTCGACTGATCTTCAAAGATCGACTCAAAACCGGAGCAAGACCATGAACAAGGACGTCACCCCGATCATCGAGATGGAACGCGACTGGCTGGAAAACCCGCGCTGGAAGGGCGTGGAAAGGCCTTACGACGCCAACGAGGTCGTTCGTCTTCGCGGCAGCGTGACCATCGAGCACACCCTGGCCCGCAGGGGCTCGGAGAAGCTCTGGAAGGCGATGCACGAGGACGATTACGTCAACGCGCTGGGCGCGCTGACCGGCAACCAGGCCATGCAGCAGGTCCGGGCGGGTCTCAAGGCCATCTACCTGTCGGGCTGGCAGGTGGCGGCCGATGCCAACATCGCCGGCCAGATGTATCCCGACCAGTCGCTCTATCCGGCCAACTCCGTGCCGTCGGTGGTCCGGCGCATCAACAATACCTTCCGGCGCGCCGACCAGATCCAGTCGTCGGAGGGCAAGGGCGACATCGACTGGTTCGCGCCGATCGTGGCTGATGCCGAAGCCGGCTTCGGCGGCGTGCTCAACGCACACGAACTAATGAAGGACATGATCGACGCGGGTGCCGCCGGCGTGCACTTCGAGGACCAGCTCGCCTCGGCCAAGAAGTGCGGCCACATGGGCGGCAAGGTGCTGGTGCCCACCAGCGAAGCTGTTCAAAAGCTGGTTTCCGCGCGCCTCGCGGCCGACATCGAGAACGTGCCGTCGATCATCATCGCGCGTACCGACGCCATGGGTGCCGGCCTGCTGACCTCCGATATCGACGAAGCCGACCACGCCTTCATCACCGGTGAGCGGACCTCTGAAGGCTTCTACCGCACGAACGCCGGAATGGACCAGGCGATCGCCCGCGGCCTGGCCTACGCGCCTTACGCCGACCTGGTCTGGTGCGAGACTTCCAAGCCGGATCTGGACGAGGCGAAGCAGTTCGCCGAGGCGATCCGCGCCGAATATCCGGACAAGTTGCTGGCCTACAACTGTTCGCCGAGCTTCAACTGGAAGAAGAACCTCTCGGACGCCGAGATCGAAAAGTTCCAGAACGAGCTCGGTGCCATGGGCTACAAGTTCCAGTTCATCACCCTCGCGGGCTTCCACGCGTTGAACCACTCGATGTTCCAGCTCGCCCGCGGCTACAAGGCCCGCCAGATGTCGGCCTATGTCGAGCTGCAGCAGGCCGAATTCGACGCCGAGTCGCAGGGCTACACGGCCACGCGCCATCAGCGCGAAGTCGGAACGGGCTACTTCGACGAACTCACCCAGGCGATCAGCGGCGGGGAGTCCTCGCTGGGTGCGCTGACGGGCTCGACCGAGGAAGACCAGTTCGACAGCACCAAGAAGAGCGCTTGAAGACGACCAGCTGCCGCCGCGGCCCAGCCGCGGCGGCTATTTGGCCGCGAGCGGCTTGAGAAAGTCGAGCAGCTTGCTTTCGTCCGACAGATCGCCGTAGATAGTCGAGATTTTGCCGTCTCGTTTGGTTCTCAACAGGGCCGGGGTGGCGAAGACGGAGTAACTGACGGATTGCTCGGGCTGTTCGAGCAAGTCGACTTGCAGCGGCTTGATAGCATCGCAGCCGAGCTTGGTCAGCGCTGCTTCGAGGTTCGACTGCGCGCGCAGCGAGCGCGGCGCATCGCCGGTCACGAAAAGCATCAGGGCGGGAACGGAAGATTCGCCTGGCTCGTTGCTCGCGTTCATTCTTATTTATCCTCTCCTTCTTTCTTTGAATCGGGTTGGCGGCGTCGCTTGACGTCGTCCGAGTGGTCCCGATCGAATTGCCGTTCTTCCCTCGATTCCTGTTCCTGCAGTTCGAGCTCGGTGTTCAGGCGTTCCATTTCATTCCGCGCCTGTTCGATGCGGCGCTCCAGGTCCTTGCGGCGCCGCTCGCGCTGCATCTTCTCGTGCCGCGTTGCCGCCTGCATTTCGCTTTGCTTATGGGCGCGTGCGGTGCCCATCAATACCTCGGTACCGAACTCGTAGATATCGGCAAGATCGACGCCGTTGTTCGACAGTAACAACTCGCGCTGCTGGTTCGAGTGGTCCGTGCCGCGCGACTTGACCACCGACAGCGACCGATTGCGCTCCCCGGCGCGCACGTTGTAATCGAGCGCGATCCAAGTGTCGGCAATGGTCGATACGTGCCCCAGTGTGGATTCGCCTTCGGGGTCGCCCTCGTCGGTGAGCGCCGTCATGACCGTGGTGATGCCGTTTTTGCGGGTCAGTTCCAGCAGCCATTCGATCGCCGGGCGGGGGCCTTCGCTGCCGGGCGCCTTGAGCAGTGCGGAAACCGGATCGATGACGAGGCACTGCGGTTCGTGCGCTTCGATCAGTTGCTGAATTTTCAGCAGGTGTTCGCTGATCAGCGAACCCATTGCCGACAGCGAGCAGAAATGAATCCGTTCCGCGTCGATGTGGGGTTGCAGTTCGATGCCGACCGACGAGAGATTACGGACGTAAGGCGCTTCCATTTCGTCAAAGCTGACCAGCAGCGCCTTGTTCCCGCCATCCGCCGTCGATTCGGCGATGCCTGCCGCGAGCGTGCTCTTGGCCGTGCCTGGGCGGCCCGAGATCAACAGGCTGGAACCGCGGTACGGGCCGCCGCCCAGCACCTGATCTAGGCGCGGGATACCGGTGCTCACGCGCTGCTTGTCGGCGAATGCGCGCCGCTCACCCAGGCTGGTCAGGTAGGGCAGCTGGATGCCCTGGCGATTCATGACCATGGGTACTTCGTCGGTTACGTGGGGCGAGCCGCGATACTTGGCGACCCTCATGAAGCGATTGAGTCGCCGGTCGATGATCGAGGCCTTCAACACGACCATCGTCGGCAGCATGTATTCGATGCCTTCGAGGTGCCGGGGCGAAAGACCCGAGTCGCCCACCTTGCCGCTGAGCAGCAGCGTCCAGCCGCGCTTTTCGCAATGTTCATTGATCTGCCGCACCTGGTCGATCGAGGCGGACGGGTCCGGCTGGTGCTGCAGAAGCTGATCGATACCGTCAATCACGATCCAGGGGTCGTCATGCCCCCTGGCCTGGCTGCCGATACCCGCCAGCAGCCCGTCGACGTCGAAACCGCCGGCGATTTCGGCGCCGATGCTGTCTCGCGCATCGATGGACGACCAGGCTTCCGACTCGGTCAGCGCTTCGCCCCAGGTAAAGGAATCCGCATTGCGCAGAAGCTGTGCAGGCGATTCCTCGAAGCTCACGAACACACCACCGTTGCCCTGGGCAACCGCATTGGCCAGGACTTGAAGGCCGAGTACCGTCTTGCCGGTGCCGGTATCACCGAGGATCAGCGTGGCCTGGCCCCTCGGCAGCCCGCCGTGCGTCAGCGCGTCAAGCCCGTCGATACCGGTCGGGCGTTTGCTCAGGCGCCAATTGGTTTCATTCATTCAGAACACATCCCTGACTTCAGGATCGGTCGCCGGGCGTCAGACGCCTGCGGACGCGATCAGCGGTAATTTGCTTCGCTTTTGAAGCAGCCATCTGAAGTCCTCGGACTCCAGCGGAATACTATAGTAAAAGCCCTGTCCGTATTGGCAACCCATCTCGAGCAGGGCCGCGGTAACTTCCTTCGATTCAATGCCTTCGGCGACCACCTCGGCGTCCAGGGCGTGAGCCAAGTTCATGACGGCTGTGACGATGTCGCGGCTGTAACGATCTTCAAGTATTCGATCCACGAAGCCCCGGTCGATCTTGATCTCGTCGAATGGATAGCGCTGCAGGTAAAGCAGCGATGAATAGCCGGTGCCGAAGTCATCCAAAGACAGCCGGACGCCCAGTTCCTTGAGCTCGCGAATCTCCGACAGAAGCCGATCGGAATGCCGTTCGAAGACCGATTCGGTGATCTCGAGTGACAGATGATTCGGGGCGACACCGAACTCTTCGAGCGTCGCCTGCACCTTGGCTGAGAAGTCGCCCAACATGAATTGGACCTGAGAAACGTTAACCGCCACGCGAACGGCGTCGAGATCGTTGGCTCGCCACTCGCTCAGTTGACGACAGGCCGCGCGCAGTGCCCAGTCGCCGATGGGGCCGATGAGCTGGCTCTGTTCGGCCACCGGGATGAAAAGTCCGGGTGAAAGTAGCCCACGCTCGGGATGGCGCCAGCGGATCAGGGCCTCGGCCGAAATCAGGCTCCCGTCGGACAGGTTCACCTTGGGCTGGAAATGCAGTTCGAACTCTTCGGCGTCGAGTGCACGTCGCAACTCGTTGGTAAGTTGAATGCGCTCGCGAGTCTGCGTCTTCAGCTCGCTGGTGTAGGCAATTCTCTTCTGGCCGGCCGCTCTTCTGCGATGTTCGAACAGCGCGAGTTCGGCTTCACGGATAAGCTTTTCCGGCGTGCGTTGTTGATTCGTGAGAGTCGTGTAGCCGATGCGGAGATCGATGTCGATGGCGATTTCGCCTTCGGCGAGGAAAAACGGTTGATCGACGGTTTGCTCGAGACGCTCGAGAAAGGCATCCGGTTGCTCCCCGGTTGGCATCGGGAAGTAGACGACGAATTCATCCCCGCCGGTGCGGCCGGCCAGGCCGCTTTCGCCGACCAGGTCCCTGAGTCGTCGGCTCAGGGCGGTCAGCAGGATATCGCCCATTTCGTAGCCGTGGGCGTCATTGATGTCGTGTTGGTTGACCACGTCGATCATGGCCAGGATGGCGTTGACAGGCCAGCCGCTTTTCTCGAGCTGTTCATTGAGACGCTTCACGAAGCCGTTGCGCGACAATGAGCCGGTCAGCGGATCTTCGTAGGCCATGCGGTTGATCTGCTGCTCGGCTTTCTTTCGGGCGGTAATGTCGATGTGCATCGCTACGGCCCCAGAGGCGAAGTTTTCATCCGCCGTTAGTCGATTGAACATCACGCGGAACCAGCGCCGTTCGTCTGGGGAATGGCAGGGATACTCGAGCGCGAACGATTCCTTGTGACCGCCCAGGACGTCCCGCAGCCCGCGCGCGACGATGCCGGCTTCGTCCGAACAATCTCCGCTGGCCGATTCGCACAGCGTTATGTAGTTGGTTCCCACGCCGAAGTCGGAGCCGGCGAAGTCGGAACCGCCGAAAGCGTTCTGCTCGCCGAAATGGCGCCACTGATCGTTGACGTCGACGATCACGCCCGCTTCGTCCAGCATGGCAATGTGCGCCGGCAGCGAGTTGATCAGCACCTGCCGGGTTTCAAGTGCCTCGTTCAACTCCTTGGTCGAAGTACGCAGCGCGACCTCCTGTGCGCGAAGTCGCTCCAGCATGCGGTGGTTTTCGGTGACGTCCCGGAAGTAGGCCGCCACGCCGCCCTCCCAGGGGTAGGCCCGCATGTCGAACCAGCCGTCGAGCGGCTCGAAGAATTCCTCGGCGCTGGCAGTAGCGCGTTCATCCATGGCCCGCTTGAGAGCACCCTCCGATCCGGTGCCCGCGAGGCCGGGGAACTGCGACCAAACGCTCGCGCCCAACAACTCCCTTGCGGATTTTCCCAGCAGCGCTTCGGCTTTCGGATTGACGTAGGTATAGCGCCATTGCTCGTCGAAGGCCACGAAGCCGTCGGTGATCGACTCGAGCATGGTGGCCAGGCGGTCGGACAGGCGGCGGCTTTCGATTTCCAGCGCCTTCTGCTCGGTAATGTCCTGGAACGAACCCTGAACCCGCACGATGTCGCCGTTGTCGTTGCGTATTGCCTCGCCGATGGTTCTCACCCAGCGTCGTTCGCCGCCGGCATCGATAAGCTGGAGTTCTTCGTCGTAAGGTTCACCGCGCTGTGTACAGGCCTCGAAGACTTCCTTGATTCGTCCCCGGTACTCTGGCGCGTAGAACGACATCGCTTCCTCCACCGTGGGCGGGGGATCGCTCGGCATGCCGTGGATGGCGGCAACGGTGTCGGACCATTCAATCCGGTCCGCGCCCAGCTCGACCGACCAGGCGCCGAACCGCGCTGCCCGTCCAGCCATGTCGAGCAACTGACCCTGGCGAGCGGCTTCCTCTTCGACTCTTCTCATGTTGGTGATGTCGGTAATGACCGCACCCACTCGACGGGATGATCGTCCCGGGACATCTATTGGGTAGTAGCGCACCAGCAGGTGCCGATCGGTTTCACCGGGCAGGTCTCGGGTTGTGTCGAATCGTTGTGCCTCTCCCTCGAGGCAGCGGTCGATCTTCGGGCGTATGACGTATTCGAAGTAGGTTTCTCCGATGACCTCGGCCACCAGCCTGCCCGGGAGCGATTCGGGGTCGAGGCCGTAGCTTTCTGCATAGGCGCGATTGACCCAGAGAAACCGGTAGTTTTCGTCGACGATGCCGTACCAGTCCTCCGAGCCCTCGATGAGCTGCTGGAACTGTCGTTGGCGCTCATCCAGCATGTGCTGTTCGGTAATGTCCTGCACCGTTCCGGTTGCCGAGGCCGGCCGACCCTGTTCATCGGGCACGACGCGAGCCAGTTCCCTGACCCAGCGCACTTCGCCGCTCGGGCGGACTATGCGGTGCTTGACGTCGAGCTGCCCGCCTCGCTCCAGCCAATGGGAATAGTGCTCTCTGAGCCAGCCTCGATCATTGACGTGGACCGATTCGAAGAAAGACTCGGACGTGCCGGCGAACTCTTCCGGCCGCAATCCGAATATCCAGTAGACCTGGTCGCTCCACTGGAGCCTTCCCGTGCTCGGATCCAGATCCCAGCTGCCGATATTGGCCACGGATTGCGCGCGCAGCAGGCGATCGCGGGTATCGGCGAGGTTCGCCAGCGCGTCGTGCAGCTTGTCCTGTCGCTCGGCCAGCTGCCTGTCGGCTTCGTCGCGTTCGTCGAGGGTCCGGTTGAGCGTGTGCGCCAGTCGCGACAGTTCGTCGTTGCCGCCAACATCGGCGCGCGCCTGCGGGTTGCCTGATCGGATATGGTCGAGCGTCGCCGCGATTTGGCGAGCAGGACGGGCGACGCGGGTGTGGATCAGTCCGAAGGCAATCACGCAAAGGGCTCCGAACAGCAGAGCGGCGGCGATTAGCAGGACGCGTATCCGCGCTGCCTCATTGGCAATGGTCTGCCGGCGATCGCGTAGTGCATTGTCCAGTGCGGCGCTGAGCACGATGCCGTTGTCGATCACTTGCTGCATGGCGATCCGGCTGCGCGCAGCATTTTCCGGTAAGAGGCCCGAGCCGGCTTCGCTGTCTGTGCCGGACGCGACGGAGGCCAGGATCAGTTCCACTCGCCGGGCAGCCTTGCGGGCAGCGGGAAATTCCATTCCGAGCCGATTCAGAGCCTCGAGAATCTGTTGCGACTCCTGACGATAGGCCGACTGAAGGCTGCTTTCGGTTGGGTACAACAATAAGCTCGCGCTGGCGGTTGTGAAATCCTGAATGCGGTTGCGCAAGTCCAGCATGCTGCCCATGGCCGCTTGCTTTTCGTTCAGCTGCTGCGTGCTGATTACGGTCACGGCCAGCAGTACGACCAGTCCCGCGACGCATCCAATGATGCTCAGCAGCGACAGGCGTGACAGATTCATCGAGCGGGCGCCTCGTTAAGCCGTACGGGAATGTCGACGCGATGGGGCTGGAGTTGCCGGAGCGGTCTCGGGTCGATGAGGTCCAGTACGGCCACGAGCTGGTCGGAGCCCTCGGCGCCCGTCGAGCGCGCCCAGTCCAACTGTTGCCTGATCGCGGAAATCAGCGCCCAGGTCAGTGTGACGTCGAAGTCGAGCGCTTCCCACTGCTCGCGGCTGACCGGAGCGGGGACGAAAGGCCGAGCGTTGTAGGCCTCCAGGGCCTGGTCTGGGCTATTCTCGGTGAGGTCGATGGCGTCGAGGTAGGCGGCGAGAATCCGGCTGGCGCGAGTAAGATGTCCCTCGACGACGTGCCGGGTGGTGACCAGAACCCAGGAGCCGGTGTAGATCCGGCGCAGGTCGAATGTCGATACCGCTGAAGCGCCCGCTTCGGAACGGTCTGCATCGAACGACCATGGGTCGGGCAGGACCGCCGCGTCCACACGCCCCGTTTTCAGGACTTGGGCGGTGCGACCGAAATCGACGCACTGCCGGCGGACGGAACCGGGGTCAACTCCGTGAAATTGCAGGAACAGCCAAAGCGCGAAGTCGGTGTTGGTGCCGCATTGCACGGCAATACGCTTGCCGACCAGATCCGCTGGACCGTCGATGCCGGCGTCGTCTCGATAGAACAGCCGTGTCAGTTCGCCGGAGTGGACGAGACTGGCAAGAATGATCGGATCTTCGGGCTGCCCGGGATCCGGGTCCGCGAGACGGTCGAGTACAAACGGTGTCAGGGCCATGAGGGCGAAGTCGACGTCTCCGGACCTGAGGCGGGCCAGGCTCCGCTGTCCGGACTCACTGTACTCGACGACCGCCTGCACGCCGTTGCTTTGGAAGATCGAAAACTTGTCCGCCACCGCGGTCGGAATATCCCCGAGGTAGACGGCCCCGGCGATGCGAGCGATGGCGGCGGCCTCATCGGCGCGCACAGCCGACGGCAGCGACAGCAAGCCGCTGATGCCTGCGATAAGCCCGATACGCGCTAGGTTGATCATGCTACTGCCACCCACCCATTTCACTTGCCTGGGAGATTGCGGAGGCGTCCCGGGCGTTGTGAGCCATCAACCGTCTTGCCGTCGCCCCCCTTGATGCGAAATCCTTGATCTCGATCATGGCTCTTGAATGCATGTTAGTGGTTAACTAGCAGGTTTGTCGAGCGCTCGAGTGTGGGCGATATGCAACAGTGCCCGGGCCGGCGCTGTCGAAGGCTCCGGCGGCCGTTGTGTGGCGTGAGGTTCGTGGAGCCGGGAGGCCGTTGTTGCAGCGCTGGAGGCCGCCGGCCGCCCACTCGGGGAGCTGAGCTTCGTCGCGACCGATGCGCGCTTGAAAAGCCCTCACGGCTGCCGCAGTATGATGAAATGTCAGACACAATTCACCCTGCCGATCGATGAGCGACAAGGAACAGCATTCCGACCCCAACAGCGGTGACGGCCTGGCGCTGCAGGAAGCCAGGCCGAAGGTCCGTAAGCCGCCGCTTTACAAGGTCGTGATCCTCAACGACGACTACACGCCGATGGAGTTCGTGGTGGAGGTGCTGCAGCGCTTTTTCAGCCTGTCGCGGGACAAGGCTACGAGCATCATGCTGCACGTCCACACGCGCGGTCGCGGCGTGGCGGGAGTGTATACCTACGAGATTGCCGAGACCAAGGTGGTGATGGTCAACGACTACGCCCGCGAGCACGACCATCCACTACAGTGCACCCTGGAAGAGACCGGAGAATGACGCTCCTGGTGGAATCATCCGCCTGCTCCGGGGTCTTATTGATTCGAAGTACTTAGATTCGCCGCACGCGCAAGGTTATCCAGATGTTCAGCAAGGAACTTGAACTTTCCATTTCGCAGGCCTATCACACGGCCCGCAGCAAGCGCCACGAGTTCCTGACCGTGGAGCACCTGCTGCTCGCGCTGCTCGACAACGAGTCGGCGCGGGAAGTGCTGCTGGCCTGCGGGATCGATATCCAGCTGCTCGGCCACGAGCTCGACCAGGTGCTCGACGAGTCCGTGCCGGTGCTATCGGAGGGCGACCAGCGTGATACGCAGCCGACCATCGGATTCCAGCGGGTGCTCCAGCGCGCGCTTTACCACGTGCAGTCGGCCGAGAAGAAGGAAGTCCTCGGCGCCAACGTGCTGGTGGCGATCTTCAGCGAGAAGGATTCGCACGCCGTCTACCTGCTGGGCAAACAGGACCTGGCGCGTCTCGACGTGGTCAACTACCTGTCGCACGGCATTGCCAAGACCGACGAGACCGGCCCACAGGCGGGTGCCGACCCCGTGCAGGCCGCCGAATCCGGCGCTGAAGAGGAAAAATCGGCGCTGGCCAGCTACGCCACCAACCTCAACGAGCGCGCCAAGGCCGACAAGATCGATCCGCTGATCGGCCGGGCGCTGGAAGTCGAGCGCACCATCCAGATCCTGTGTCGCCGGCGCAAGAACAATCCGCTCTACGTCGGCGAGTCCGGCGTGGGCAAGACCGCACTGGCCGAAGGCCTGGCGCTGCGCATCGTGCGCGAGGAAGTCCCCGAGGTCCTGCACGACGCCGAGATCTGGGCCCTGGACCTCGGCGCGCTGCTGGCCGGCACCAAGTACCGGGGCGATTTCGAGAAGCGCCTCAAGGCGGTTCTCGCCGAGCTCAAGGCGCGCGAGAAGGCCGTGCTCTTCATCGACGAGATTCACACGATCATCGGTGCCGGCGCGGCGTCGGGCGGCGTCATGGACGCTTCCAACCTGATCAAGCCCGTGCTGGCCAACGGCGAGCTGCGCTGCATCGGCTCGACCACCTTCGAGGAATACCGCGGCGTGTTCGAGAAGGACCGGGCGCTTGCTCGACGGTTTCAGAAGATCGACATCGTCGAACCCTCGGTGGGCGAGACCATCGAGATTCTCGGCGGACTCAAGCACCGCTTCGAAGAACACCACGGCGTCACTTATACGCCCGAGGCGCTCGAGGCGGCCGCGACGCTTTCATCGCGCCACATCAACGACCGCCACCTGCCGGACAAGGCCATCGACGTGATCGACGAGGCCGGCGCGCGCGAGCGGCTCAAGCCCGAGGACGAACGCGCCGAGCAGATCGGCGTGACTGAAATCGAGGAGGTCATCGCCAAGATGGCCCGCATCCCGCCGCGCCAGGTCTCGCGCTCGGATCGCGATGCCCTCAAGACGCTGGAGCGCGACCTCAAGATGGTCGTGTTCGGGCAGGACGAGGCGATCGCAACGCTGTCGTCGGCGATCAAGATGTCGCGCTCGGGCCTGGCTGACGTCGACCGGCCGATCGGCAGCTTCCTGTTCGCCGGCCCGACCGGCGTGGGCAAGACCGAGGTCACCCGTCAGTTGGCGATGACCATGGGCATCGAGCTGATCCGCTTCGACATGTCCGAATACATGGAAGCCCATACGGTCTCGCGCCTCGTGGGTGCGCCGCCGGGTTACGTCGGCTTCGATCGCGGCGGCTTGCTCACCGAGGCGGTCACCCAGACGCCTCACGCGGTGCTGTTGCTCGACGAGATCGAGAAGGCGCACCCCGACGTCTACAATCTGCTGCTGCAGATCATGGACCACGGCAAGCTCACCGACGCCAATGGCCGCACGGCCGATTTCCGCAACGTGATCATGGTGATGACCACCAATGCCGGCGCCGAATTGATGAGCCGTCGCGGAATCGGTTTCATGCCGTCCGACAACACGACCGACGGCATGGAGGCCATCCGCAAGCAGTTCACCCCCGAGTTCCGCAACCGCCTGGACGCGATCATCCAGTTCCATTCCCTGCCGATGGAGGTGGTCCTGCAGGTGGTCGACAAGTTCCTGATGGAAATGGAAAATCAGCTCGCCGACAAGGGCGTGACCATCGAGGTCAGTTCCGATGCGCGCGCCTGGCTGGCCGAGCACGGCTTCGACGAGAAGATGGGGGCGCGGCCGATGAAGCGCATCATCCAGGACCACATCAAGCGGCCCCTGGCCGACGAACTGCTGTTCGGCGACCTGGCCGAAGGCGGGGAGGTCGAAGTCACCGTCCGCGAGGACGGCAGCGGCCTGGAGCTCGTCTGCCGCAGCAACTCAGCGGCGGCGGCCCCGATCGCGGACTAGGGGGCGACTTTACTTCATGCGGTAGGTGATGCGGCCCTTGCTGAGATCGTAGGGCGTCATCTCGACCTTGACGCGGTCGCCGGTGAGGATGCGGATGTAGTGCTTGCGCATGCGCCCGGAGATGTGGGCGGTGATGACGTGTCCGTTGTCGAGCTCGACCCGGAACATCGTATTGGGCAGGGTTTCGAGAACCTTGCCTTCCATTTCGATATGTTCGTCCTTTGCCATAATTCCTGTACGAAGTATTAAAACCGCGTTATTTTGACACTTTCTGAGCCAGACGCAAGCGCAAAGCCCGAAATTCACCCCGGGCAGTCAAAAGATCCAAAAAGTCGGCGAGAGGGGTTGACAGAAAATTCTGTCCGGCTAAAATTCTCGTCTTTCGCGGGAATAGCTCAGTTGGTAGAGCACAACCTTGCCAAGGTTGGGGTCGCCGGTTCGAGTCCGGTTTCCCGCTCCAAATTCCGAGAAGGCCCGGGTAGCGCCCGGGCCTTTTTCGTCAGGGTGCTCCCGCCGCTGTAACAGGCGCATAGTTGGGGTACAATCTGACCCGCATCCGGCCAGGTGGCAGAGTGGTGATGCAGCGGCCTGCAAAGCCGTGTACCTCGGTTCGATTCCGGGCCTGGCCTCCATCAACCCTTCCGAGCGGTTCCGAGAACATCCGGCCCGCAACCGCTCGAAGCCCTGCGAATCCTGCATTTCTACGGCTTTCCCGTCCTGATTCGTCCGGGTTAGTCCGTTGACTTCCGACTATACGCCGCCGTAAGATTGTTGGCAACCCTGTTGGCAAGCGGGAGTGCTGCCGAGTGGCTACCAACATTCAGAACTTCCTGACCGTCCCGGTCACCTACTACGACACCGGCAAGCTCGGCTCGGCCGAGATCCGCGCCCTCAAACCGCGAGCGAAGTCGTACAAGGTCAGCGATGGCCGGGGGCTCTATCTCCAGGTCAACGCGAACGGCTCGAAGTGGTGGCGGCTGGCCTATCGCTTCGCCGGCAAGCAGAAAACCATCTCGATGGGCGTCTGGCCCGATACCAACCTCGAGCAGGCCCGGCGCGCGATGTCCGAGGCGAAGGCGCTGATCCGTGAGGGCATGGATCCGAGCGCGGTTCGCCAGGCCTCACGCGGTGCCCAGCTCGACGCGGCCGAGAACACCTTCGCCACCGTGACGGCCGCCTGGATTGCCAAGAGCGCACCCGAGTGGTCCGAGGCGACCATGGTGCAAACTCAGAGCCGCCTCGATCGGAACGTGCTTCCGTACCTGGGGAACTGGCCGATCCGTGAGCTGACGGCGCCGGTGATCCTCAAGACCGTCCAGCGGATCGTCGACCGTGGGGCGGTGGAAACCGCGCGGCGCGTGCTCCGCATCATTCGCCAGATTTGCGCCTTCGCGGTCGTGACCGGCCGGCTGGATACCAACCCGGCGACCGACCTTACCCAGGCGCTCCCTGTCGCCAAGACGAAGCACATGCCGGCCCTGACCACCCCGAAGGAGGTCGGTGGTCTCCTGCGCGCCCTGTACGCGTACGAAGGGGAGGCGACGGTCAGGGTAGCGCTCAACCTCGCGCCGTTGGTCTTTGTTCGCCCTGGCGAGCTTCGCGGCGCGCGGTGGTCCGAGATCGACCTCGACTCGGCGGTGTGGGAGATTCCGCCGGAGCGCATGAAGATGGGCGACCCGCTGATCGTGCCGCTGGCCGAGCAGGCGGTCGAGATCCTCGCCGACCTGCAGCCGCTCACCGGCCGCGGCGAGTATGTCTTCCCCGGCGCCCGGTCACAAACACGGCCGATCAGCGACAACACGCTGAATGCCGCCCTTCGCCGCATGGGCTACACGAAAGACCAGATGACCGCGCACGGCTTCAGGGCGATGGCGCGCACCATGCTCGAGGAACAGCTCGGCTTCCGCTACGAGATTATCGAACAGCAGCTCGGCCACGTTGTCCGGGATGCGAACGGCCGCGCCTACAACCGCACGAAGCACCTGGCCGAGCGCTCGAAGATGATGCAGGCATGGGCCGACTACCTGGAGCGGCTCAGGGACGGCCGGGGCAACGTCGCGGAACTGAGGGCAGGGGCGTGAGCGCCGATAAGGACTGGCGCGATGAAGTGCGCGACGGTGGCGGTCGTGATCTCGCCGTATCCAGAGAGCTATCCGAGAGGCTTCTGCCGTTCCACCTTGATGAACTGGGTCGGCTGATCGACGAGGAGCTCCAGGCCGCTGAGGCGAAAGACGACGCGGTTTATGTGGCGGCGATCCTTCGGGCCTTCTCTCAGTCGCTCATCGTCCTGGAGATGAGCAAGGCTGACGTATCGGCAGAGATCCAAGTCGGCGAAATGCCGCCCGTAGGGCCCGAGTCCCTTGAGTTCGCATCGAGGATCCTGGAGAACGTCGGCCGCAAGCAATGGCAGTCCGTTAAGAGAACCGTCGATCGTCTCGAAAAGCAGCTGCAGGAGATCTACGGGGAAACGATGCCCCAAGAGGATCTCGAAACCATACAGCGGTTGCAAGCCAAAGCCAGAGAGTTTTCGAAGCGGCGCGCCAAGGGCAACTACGCGAAGAATTCCGGCCTACTCATTCGAGCGATATGGCCAACATTGAAGTCGCACGATGTTGGTCAGAAGCGAGCGTCGAGCATCATCGCCACTGCCTTCGTGCGCCAAGGTATCAGCGAAGATCAGGATGAGCTTGCCGAGAGCATTCGGCAGTCTATCCACTACATCGAAAACTGATTTGTAGAAATACCCCCGCCAAAAATGCGCGGGCATTTTAACCCCCCATAACCTCCTGCTCTAATCCTCACCAGTCCGGCAACCTCTGTCGGTATCCGTCCAAGACTGGTGAGGAACAATGCATCTACTCCGACTCCCCGAAGTGAAAGAGCGCACCGGCCTGTCCCGGTCGGTCATCTATGAATACATCCAGAAAGGGCGCTTCCCGAAGCCCGTAAACATCACCCCTCGATCAGTGGCCTGGGTCGATGAAGAGGTCGACGCTTGGATCCGCGAGCGCGTAGAAGAACGTGGCGAGCGGGGTATGGCATGAACCCCCAGGAACAAAAAAGCCCGCCGGGGCGAACGGCGGGCCAGGATCATTGCGGCAAAGCGAATCGATCCGGTGGAGATCATACCACCGGGGACGGCCGATGATCGATGGGGCATCAAAACCTCACTCCCAAGGGCAGAAGGATCCGGGGGCGGTTCGCGCACCTACCGCGCGCCGCGATGGATCATCAGGCGGTGGCCACGCTCAGCCATGCCCAATTCCGAGTGCTGGTTCTCATGGCTGGCCAGTACGACGGCAAGAACAACGGCGCCCTGGGGCTCACTGCAAAGCAAGCAGCCGAGCAAGGCATCGCGAGCGAGCGAACCTTCTACCGGGCGCTCCAAGTGCTCGAGGAACGCGGCCTGATAGAGCGCACCTTCCCCGCGAGTCGAATTCCTCCACGCCCCACCATGTACGCGATCACCTGGCGCGACATCGACGACACGGAATACACCGTTCAGCAGGCGCCACCGAAGAACAGCTACCAGAAGTGGGAGGGGTCGGAAAATTGAAAATCGACCCCTACTCAGTGCAGTCCCGGGACTGCATTCAGTGCAGTCAAGGAACCGCGCTCCCCCTCCATGGCGCTACTCAGTGCAGTCAAGGCCCGGAAATCGCCCGTTCCATGACTGCATTAATTGCCCCCCTCTTAGAGTCTGCCAAGGGCAGGGGGATTTCAGGAAACTCTCCAGGCCTTCGAAACAGGGGCCTGGTGCGCGCGGACCGAAATCGGACAAATCGCGGACAGCCAGCGGAGGCCGCCCATGAATGACTACCGACCTGACCAACTCGCCGGCTTTCGAGTCGGCGACCTGGTCGACCTTCCCACGATCGGCCGCTGCCAAGTGCTCGACCTGTTGCCGCCTTCGCTGCTGAAACTCCGGGCAGCGTCAGGGGCCGAGCTCAAGGCCGGCATCTACGCGGTGCGCCGCGTCCCAACCACCACCACGAGGAACGCACACCATGAGAAAACCTGATCTTCAATCGAGCGAGCCGACGGCGCGCAAGTTCCACGACCTGGCCATCAAGTTGCACAGCCTCTCGGAGTCCGATCCGACTGGATACCCGACGCCTGAGATCGCCAGGGAGTTGCGCGAGCTGGCCGAGCTGCTCGGCAAAGACGACAACTTCGGAACGCTGCCCGAGGCGCAAGCCTGGTGCCTGGCCGGCGCCTGCCACGGGGAATGCCGGCCGATCAACGTGATGCTGCTCTACGCCTTCACGATCCTGGCCAAGATGATCGGCGCGTCGATCACGCAGAACCGGCAGCTCGATATGGGCCCGGTCGACGGCGGCGACGGTCCCGACGCTGCCTGACCCATGAACGGCCAGGCCCAGCTGCAGCGACTTCGGCAGGCATTGCGTGACGAGCGCGCGGTGCCTGCCGATCTTCGCGAGTGGCTGGAGCAGGGAATCGCCGCATTCGAGTCGGGCGCCCGGCTCGAGGAGGCGCTCAGCCTCCACAGTCCACGGGACCGTCGACGGCAGAGGAACGATCACATTCGGCGCGCGGGCCGGCTTCTCGGCGACGCGCCGGCGACCAGCAAGGCGACGGCCATTCAACGCGCCGAGCGGCAACTGCTCGTCTTCCTGGAAGAGCCCGAAACCGTCGAGCGTTACGTCAGGCACGAATGGCAGCTCGAGGTATTCCGTGCCCTGCAGTGCGCGCCCCTGCCGAAGTGGAACACCATCCGCCAGCTGGTCAGCTGACAGTTTTTCGCGAACTTGTCAGATCCGCATCATCGGGATCATGGACAAGCAATCGACACCCCTCGAGCTACGCGGCCAGGTCGGCGCCGACTTCGATCAACTCGACGTCGCCTTCGGGCTTTCCAGGCAACAGGCCCCGGCCGAGATCCTACTTGCCAGCCAGGGCGGCGCCGGATCAATCGGCACCCTGATCGCTCAGCAGGTCGCCGGCTGCCGCATCCGAGCAGAGTTCGCCGAATCGGCCGCGGTGGCCATCCTGGTCGCCGGCGGGGAGCGCGAGCTGGCATCCGATGGCTGGCTGTTCGTGCATCGGGCATGGAGCGTCGAAACCGGCAACGCGGAGCACATGCGCGCCTGTGCCGACTACCTCGACGGGCTCGACCGCCACATGGCCGAGACCCTTGCGCCGCGCACGAACCTGGACGTCGAGGAAGTGCTCGACCTGATCCAACGCGAGATCACCATCACCCCCGACCTGGCACTGGCCTGGGGATTCATCGACCGGATCGGCGAGCCGGCCGGCCTGGAGCCCAGGAAGGAACGAAGTCCAGAGGTCACGCGCGAAGCCGAGTCGCTGTCGATGGTCGGCATGCAACTGGCAGTCGCCGAGCCGGGCGGGAAACTCAACGGCCTGCAGAACCACGCCGCGCACGTCGCCGGCGAATCCGACGAGGGATATCGAGCAGTCGAGAGCAAGCGCGAGCAGCGCCCCTCGGTCGTCAAGGGCGCCGGTCTCGAGCGCGCGGTCTCGATCTGGAACGGCGCATTCGCCGCGGCCTGGCGGCGACTGCAGAGCGTCAAGGCTGGCCAGGCCCCGGGTAATCGCTTCGAGGGGCGGTGGCAGTGCGCGCGCTGCAATGCGATCAGCTTCATCCCAGCCGAAGTGCACGGCCGCTCGACCCCTTGTCACAACTGCGGATCAACGGAGTAACCCATGAACCTTTTCAAGTCGCTGCTCGAACGCACGCCCTCTGTCGCTGAAGTCGACCAGGCCCGTGAGCAGCTCCTAAAACGCCAGCAGGAAGTCGAGGCGCGCCGGGCAGAGATCAACCCGGACGATATGCAGGCCGGGCCAACCAAGTATCACCAGGCCCTTCGGGACGGAACACCCGAGGAAGTCCAGAAGCTCGAGCGCGAGTTCGAGTTGCTCAATATCGAGCGCCGACAGATCGAGCATCGACTTGTCGAGCTGCAGCCGGTCAGGGCGAAGGCGGAAGCGGCCGAGGCGGCCAAGGCCCTGCCCGGGCATATCAAGGCGCTGCCCGCGATGCTCGACGACTACGACAAGGCGCTGGCCGCGCTCAACAAGGCCCGGGCCCGGGTCGACAACCAGATCAGCCTGATCCATTCCGCGCGCCGGGCGATGGACGGCAACGGCCGGGACGTGCCGGCAGTCCCCGAGAGGATCATCGAACGGATCTCGGACATGAAAGGCTTCACTGAGCCTGACAGCGTCCATCGGTACAGCGGCGCGCGGCAACTCCTTTACCGGGATCTCGCCGGCGACAAGTCCCCCCGCTACCGCGGCGATGACGACCCGAAGAAGGGCAAGTACAAGCGCGGGGTCGATCGTCAGGGAACTCCCGATCCGGCGGCGCACCCCGAGCACGGCATCGTCGACGGGGAGGGCGCTCAGCGATGAGCTCGATCGAGCACGAGGCAATCGATGCGGGCTACGAAGAGTTCGGGGAGTCGGCCACCTTCGTTCCGATCGAAGGCAATTCATTCAGCTGCGAGGTCGTCATCGACCACAACCTGCAGAAGTGGGGCGAGGTGGTCACCGTAGGCAATGCCAACGCGGTGGTGAGCATTCGCCGCGCGGAAGCAAGCGAACGCCCCAGGCGGGGCGATCTCGTGGAGATGTCCGACGGCACTTCCTACCGAGTCGACCAGGTCCTGGCCCAGACCCGGTTCGAGTACCAGCTCCTCGCGATCGAGGATATCGAGTAGTGCAACACCAGTCCCCCTCAGGGGTTGGGCAGCGCGCCCCAGTTCCGGCGCGCTGGCTGGAGGCCCGATGCCAGCTCGGGAAGAGTTCGGGAAGTCACGCCACTGGACCGGCGCGGCGCTACCGGGGGCGGGGTAGGTTCTTCCTCGCCCCCGGCCCCCCGCGGGTGCGCAGAGTCGCGATTTTCGAGGAAATTTGACCCCCCCTACCCCCTGATTCCTGATTCTGAGAGGCGGCCAGAGTGATCAAGCAGACCATGAACGGCAACGAGTTCGCGGGGCTCTGCGGAGTCAGCGCCGACACCGTTTCGAGGTGGTGCCAGAAGGGCATGCCCCACCAGGGGGGCGGACGCTCCGGGGTCAGTCTGGAGATCGACGTCCGCCTGGCCCTGCCTTGGCTGGCGAGCCAGAAGTCCACCAGCAGCACCGAACAACTGCGTCACGAGCAGGCCCAGAAGGCCGCGCTCGAGAACGAAGAGACCAGACGGGCCCTTGTGAAGAGTGAGCACGTGGCCACGATCGTCGACCAGATGCAGAAGGCACTGGCGAAGCGGCTGAAAGTTCCCAAATGGCTCGTGGACAAGCTCGCGGCCTCTGGTGACCCAGCTTTGAGCCGGGCGCTGCTGCAGCAACACATTCGCGACGTGCGGAATCGGTACGCGGCCGACGTGGCAGCTATGGGGACGCAATCCCACAAGGCGAAAGCCGAAGGAAAGTAGATGGCAGACAAGACATCCACAGTCGAGCTCGTTTTTCAGGGTATCGACAAGACCAGTGAGGCGACGCAAGCGGCTCTCCGCAACGCCGAGAAGTTCAGCCGAGGCGTCGGCAACGTAACCGCACCGATTGCGGACTTCACCAAAGGCGCCGTGGCACTCGAAAGCTTGCTGCTCTCGGTCGGCACGGCAATCACAACGTTCTCGGTCAAGGCCGCCGGCGACTTCGACGAAGCGTTCCGCGAGATCGCGACGCTGATCGATAAGCCGATCGAGGATCTCGGCGAATTCAAGCAGGAAATCCTCGACTACTCGAAGTCCAGCACGCAGCCGCTCACCGAAATCACCGATGCGGTCTACAGCGCCATCTCGTCAGGGGTCGATTACGCGGACTCGCTCAAAGTCGTCTCGCAATCGGAGAAGCTCGCAGTTGGCGGCAAGGCTCAGCTGAGCGAAGCACTGCAACTACTCGTCTCCAGCCTGAACGCCTACGGCGAGGGAATGGGCAAGGCTGAGCAGTACTCCGACGACCTGTTCACCACCGTGAAGAACGGCAAGACGACCGTCTCCGAACTCGCCGGGGCACTCTCTCGAGTAACACCACTGGCCGCCAACTCCGGGGTTGGCTTTGACGAACTGGTCTCGGCGATCGCGGCGATCACATCGACGGGCGCCACCACTGAATCGGCGATCACGCAGGTTCGCGGCGCACTCACCAGCATCATCAACCCGACCAGCGAAGCCAGCGAGTTGGCTAAGGAGCTTGGTGTCGAGTTTAACGCTACGGCGCTGGAATCCGGCGGCCTGCAAGGCGTGCTTAATGACGTTGCCAGAGCTACGGGCGGAAACGTTGAGCAGATGGGCCTGCTGTTCGGTAACGTCGAAGGGCTCAGCGGCGCTTTGACGCTGACCGGCGATGGCGCCGATGAGTTCTCGCAGAACCTCGACGCGATGGCAAACAACGCCGGAGCGACCGATGAAGCCTTCGACACGATGGCCGACGGCATCACGCAGTCGAACCAGCAAATCAAGAACGCGATCGAGAATATTCTCATCGAGATCGGCCAGCCCTTGCTCGATGAGTACCAGAACATCGCCAATGCCCTGGTGGCGATCTTCAATGCCATCGGCCAGGACATCAGCGACGGTCAGCTCGGCGGCCTGGTCAACTACTTGGAGTCGGTCGCTGACGATATCTACCAAGCGCTCGCCAACATCGCGCAGAACCTGCCGGAAGCTCTCTCGCTCGCTGACCTCTCCGGGTTCCAGAGCGGAATCGAGAACGTCATCGATTCAGTATCCGGCCTTTTCGATGGCTTCGACCTTGGGACGCCGCAAGGCCTCGCGAGTGCGATCGAGGCGCTGGGGCAAGCCTTCAGCACGCTCTCAAACTTCACGGCCGGCGCAGTTGACTCGCTGCAGTGGATCTTCGACGCCCTGGCCGATGGCGGTGGCGATGTCCTGGATTTCGCCGAGGGCTGGGCTCAGACCGCCGGCGAATTCTCCGGGTTCGTCACCCAGCTCAACGCGGTCATGCCATCGGTCGAGAAGCTGATCCAGATACTCGGAGGGCTCGCAGGCATCATCGCGGTCAAACAGACCGGTAGCCTGGTCGCCGCAATTGCCAGGTCATCCGGCAGCTTCAAGAAGTTCGCCAGGCTGCTCGGGCCGGCCGGGGCGATAGCGGCTTCGACCCTATTCCTCGTCGATCGCCTCAAGACCATCGTCGACGGGATGGAGGATATCCGAGAAGCCAACCAGAGAGCTGAGCAGGCACAGGACGCCTACGGGCTCTCAGCGGCGAAGGTCCGGGGCACGCTTTCCGGCCTCTCCCAGCGGCTCGGCATCTCGATCGAGGATATGGACCAGTTCCACCGGCTCGTTCAGGACGGAACCATTGTCTTTGACGAATCGACCGGCCGATGGGAGCGTGGGGGCAAGGCTCTGGAGGACGCGGGTAAGAAGGCGGGTGAAGCGGCCGGCGAGATCGAGAAGACGGGCGTCTCGGCAGGGAAGGCATCGGAAATACTCTCCAGAGAGATTGATAAGGCCGGCGGCAGCCTCGACGATCTCTTGATCGCCATCGAAGACGGGGAGACGGTCTCTTACGACTTCGGTGAGGCCACCAAAGAGGCGTATGAGAGCGCCGCTGCGGCAGCGGAGGAGGCCACTCAGGAATCGGAAGGCTACCGCGCGAAGCTGAATCAGATCGCCTCGGACGAGCGGATCAAGACTATCGAGGCCAAGTTCGACTTCGAGGCGGAGGCACTCGTCCAGGAAGCCAAGCGCGTCGAGGCGGCGTTCGGATCAATCAACACCACGGTCAACTCGACTGGCGATCTGATCGACAGCCTCACAGGCAAGCTGCTCAACACCAGGTTTGAGGAAGAATTCGAGTTCGTCCAGGACCTCATCCAGCGAGAGGAGAAGCGCCGGGACGATGCCCTGAAGCTGCAGGAGGAACTCACGCGCGCACAGATCGAGGCTCTCGAAGCCAGGACCGATGCCCTGGCCAGCGGGCAGGCCCTCATCAACGTCGACGGGGCAGGGCTCCAACCGCACCTGGAAGCTTTCATGTGGGAGATTCTCCGAGAGATCCAGGTCAGGGTGAACCAGGACGGGTTCGAGATGCTGCTCGGGTCGACCGGGTCGGCAACCTGACGCCAGGCTGGCGCCAACGAAAAAGCCCGGCGCGTGGCCGGGCTCCGTTTCAGAAAGGTTTCAGCGACGGGTTCGCGTATTTATCGACTCAAGATCGGCAATCGCCATGTCTATCGATTCGAAGTCGTCGGGCTCCGGCGGGTGGTCGGCCAGTTCCCGGCGAAGGGAACGCAGGCAGCAAAGCGCGTGCTCTATGCGGTCGGCAGAATTGGCCGGCCTGGTGCCGCTGGGATCGACCGCAACGGCGACTGAGGACGGCTGGTTGCTCTCCATCGCTTCCAGGATCTGTTCGCGCGTTCTCCGCAGCTCGTTGATCTGGTGGGCCATCGTGAAGGGCAGCGATCTGAGCGCGCCCTCGATGTCCACCGGGTCGGCGTCGCTCCTCGCTATACAGTGCGCCACCTGGGACAGCTGGCCGAGCTGGTCGGCGGCGAATTCCACGGCGCGGAGGTGGTTCTCGAGCTGCTGCTTGCTCAGCGTGATGGTCTTCTGTTCGGTCATTGTGGCGGCTCCTGTTGGTAAAAATGTTGGTAATTCAACAGGATTCGCGCTGTAGCCCCTGCAATATGGGGCGGTGTGAGGGAGGGCCTGGCCTCCAAGAATGACCTGATCCAGAGAGCCGGCTTTTCGCCGGCTCTTTGCGTTTCGTCCTCAGAGCTCTACAAGGGCTTCGGCGCGGCGCATCACTGCATCGTCTCCGTGGTACTTGCGCCACGTTCGAGGCAGGCTTTCGAGCAGCGCAGCAAGCGCCTGCCGGTCAGCGTCTTCCTGTTGCCCCACCTGATGCCTGATTTCCGCCAGTCTTGCGGGCAGGAAGCTGCTCTCGGCAGCGCTTTCTCGCAATGCCGTCGCAAAGTCCGGATCCAGCGAGTCCTTGAGCGACAGAAGGAACTGCGCCCGTGGAACGCCTTCGAATGCCGCCTGCTTCAGCCAGAATCGGTGGGCTCGTCCGTCCTGCACCACATCGTCTCCGCAGCGGAGTCGCTCGGCCAGATCGAGCTGAGCCCGGACGATGCCGGCCCGGGCCGCCTGATGCGTCACTTCGATGATGGCACCGGGGTTCTCCGGGTCGACCTGGAGCTTCAGGAAGTCGAGCGTCCATGCCGCCTGGTAGGCGGCGAGAATGTCCTCGCTGGCCGCTTCGAGGTCTGCCTCGAGCTTTTGCCGGGTGACGCTTCCGTAGGGTGACCCTGCGCCACGGTTGTCGAGCGTGAAGCTGATTTGCTGTGTGATGTACATGGGGACGCTTTCGGGCGCACCGTCGGTCCATTCGAAATCCCAGCGGGAAAAGGCCCGCATGGCGGCACGGTCGAACACTTCTTCCGGATCGCTGAAGAGAACATGGGGCTGTTCGATGTCACCCGCGTCGTTGATCCAACCGCCCAGCAGCACCAAGCCCATGGCCCCGGAGCGAGCGGCATCGCGCGGATAGCGGGGCGCCTCGCGGTCGACGGTGAGCTGCTTGTCGTCGATCAGGGCCTGAATCCGATAGCTCTCGGCCTCACTGGCGCTTTGTTCTCCCTTTTCGCATTCTTTGCAGAATTCCGGGGCATGACGTGCCAGAAGAGCGCTTCGGGAGTATTCGTTTCGCCATGTGGGCAGTCGACGTTCAAGCTCCGCGAGTTGTGCTTCGTTCAGAGCCGCTTGAATTGTCGGAGAGGCCCCTTCGGCCAGCGAAAATCCGGCCTCGGCGGCCAGGTTGATCCAGAGGGCGGCCTCGACCAGCTGTGCGGGCCCGCCTTCGCCGTTGGCCAGCATGGCGCCCAGGTTGAACTGCGCTTCGACCCGGCCTGCCTCGGCCATCCGTCGGAAAGCGATACGCGCCGCCTCCAGTTCGCCCGCGGCGTGTGCCTCGACGGTTTCGTCGAAAGACACCGGTTGTCTCGCCTCCAGCAAGCCTGCGCCAAGGCAGGCGAGAATCGCCAACACCATTCGATTCATTCTTGTCTCCGTTCGTCTTGAATCAAGCCCTTCCCATTAACAACGTAGCGGGCGGCGGAGGGCGGGTCAAGTCGCCGGGACAAGAGCTGCCGGCCTTCAGACTTTCGGCTTCATCGCGTCCTTCTTGCGTCCGGACTGGCCGGCGGTCAGCGCGATATTGGCCGACCGCATGATCAGAGCTGTCAGTCCCAGCAGCAGCACGATCATCAGGGCCGCCAGCCAGCGTTGGTAGGACTCGGCCCGGTAGACGCCGCCCGAGCCCACGCTTTCCATGCGCTGCGGCGGGTAGGGCAGGCCGAACTGGGTGGCGAGGCCGCGGATGCCGGAGAAGTTGATGACCGGAACGCCTTCCTGGAGGAAATGCCCCATCACGGACGGGACCCGGAAGGCGGCAGACGGTGCCTTGCGGATCAGCCCGCTGCCGAAGTAGTGGTCGATGCTCTCCGGGCCGGTGGTGGCCGTGCCGCCGCCGACGTTGATGAGCGCGGCGATCGGCTGGCCGTCGGCGCCCTGGTTGTAGACGCGAATTCGCTCGGCAACCGCCGCCTCGTAGCTGTCGGGAACCATCAACTCGATGCCGGCGCTCTCCGCCGCGCCGCGAATCAGCTGCAGGCCGCGCTCGTTGAGGCCGATGCCGCGGTCTTCGATGCCGCCCAGGGTGGCTGCCTGCGCCTGCATGTCGATCAGTTCGGCGTTGCGCAGCTCCCGCGAGATATCCATCCATGCGAAGCCCGGTACGTTGGCGCCCCACTGCGACGCCGATCCCGAAACGATGGCGATGGGCGTGACATCCATGGATTCGAGCGCGGCGTAGACCGCGAGATTGAGGGCAGGGAAGGAGCCCGACACGGCCACGGCCACGTGATCCCCGGGCTCGACACCGGCTTCGGCCAGCAGGCGGATGGCGACCGCCGCCCAGTTGGGGTTGATGGTCGCCTGCTTGGCTTCGAGATGACCGCTGTTGCTGGTGATCGGCGAGGAGGCCACGCCGATGAGGCCGGAGCGCAGCGGGTCGACGTCCGGGTTGATCGGCTCGATCCGGCCGCGGATGGGTCGCAGGGTCTCTATGCCCTGCTGGACCAGTCGCGAGGCGTCGAGCATTTCGTCGTAGTAGTCGGACGCCTCTTCACGCGTGAAGGTTTCGACTACGATAAGCGCCGCAATCGCTGCCAGGGCGAGAAGCAGCAGGGCGCTCACGGGAATATCGGACGGGCGCCAGTAGAGTTTCTGACCGCGTGGCATCATTCGAACACCTCCTGCAGGACCGTCGTGATGTCGGCGCGGTTGAGCGCCTGCTCCGCCTCATAGGTCATCAGGACATCGGGCATGATCAGGACCAGGATGAGGCGCACGAGAACGGCCGAGACGATGAGTCCCACCAGGGTCTTGACCACGCCCTGCCGCTCGAACCAGATGGCGATCAGGCCCGGAATGATGTAGCCGATCACGCTCAGCTCGAAGTAGCTGAAGTGCATTGCACTGCCGGCCGTGCCCGCTGCGCCGGTCTCGGGCGCCGGAAAGCTGAGTACCCCGCCCATCGCCATGTCCATCAGCGACCCGGAGAGGTAACCGAAGAGAATCATCAGCGCGGTCTTTCTCCGGCCGTAGACGACCATGAAGCTCGACAGGGTCCGCACCGCGATATAGGTCACGTAGGCGGCAAGCAGGGTCATGGCAACGCTCCAGGGCTGCAGGAGCTTCAGCGCCACGTAGCCGGGCACGACCAGGCCGCCGGCGGCGAGACCGAAGACCTCCACCAGCAGCAGGGTGACGAGAAGGCCGATGCCGATCGACACCGCCAGCAGGTTGAGCAGGATCATAGCGGTTGGCTCCGTGTTGCCCGGTTGTTGAACTGCCTGGCCAGTTCCGCGCCGCCGCCGTGGACGTTGCACATGCCCACGATGAGCGACGGTCCTTCAGTGTGTTCCAGCACGGTTTCGAACAACTCATGCTGGTCGAGCCCTTCGGCCACGGTCATGCGGCTGGGCGCCAGACCGGCCCTCACGGCCGCCCTGGCGAACAGCAGGGTGCCCGAGCCCATCAGGACATAGTGATCCGCGGGGGTCCAGCGACCGGCGACTTCGGCCAGTTGCTGGGAACGTTGCGGGCGATCGAAGCGGCAGTTCACCACGGCCAGCTTGAAGCGGTCCTGGCCGTAGTGATCGACGACCTTCTCCCAGATGAGCTCGGTCGAGTCCGGATCATTGGCCGCAAAGGCGTTGACGAAAATGATGTCGCGCCCGAAGAAGTCCACGCTCTGAACCCGGGTCGCGCCCACTTCCGGCTCGAGTTGCTGCATGCCGCGCAGGGCCTTTGAGCGCTCGACGCCCAGCGCCTCGCAGACATCCAGCGCCAGGGCGACATTTTCGGCGTGCTCGGCGTAGCGAAACGCCGCCATCTCTTCGTCGGAGACGGCGGCCACGTCCTCTGCGGTGGTGGCATGCAGCTGGCTGCCCCGATCCTGTGCCGCCATGCGAAAGGTATCGAGGTATTCGCGCTCGGCCGTGAAAAGTTGCGCGCCGTAGGGCACCGTTCCGGCCAGGGCAAGCGCCACGTCCGGTGCGCCCGGGCCCATGACGTCCAGATGGTCCGCGCGGGCGTTGGTGATGACGCCGTGCGTGGAGCGGACCATCTGACGCTCGGTGAGCGCCTGAAAATGCGGCTGGAGAGCCATGCACTCCATGACCAGGACTTCCGGGCGGAACCCGACCACGCGGCGCATGACGCGCATCTGCTCGATGATGTTGGGCTGGTTGGGGCGGTGCAGGGGATAGTCTTCGCCGTCGGGCCCGGTGACCGCGGCAAACGAGCCGGTCGTCTTCGAGCACACTTGCTTGCCGCCCGCCCGCAGTCCTGCAGCGATCAGACGCACCACGCTGGTCTTGCCCCGGGTGCCGTTCACATGCACGCGCACGGGTAGCCTCCGGAGCACCCAGCGATGGACGAGCATCTCCCCGATGCCCAGTATGATCAGCACGGCCAGGATGCAGGCGAGCGTGATAATGGCGAAGGCGTTGCTGATGGCGTGCAATCCCGTCGACGGTTCGGGGCATGTTACCGGGAGGAGGGCGACTTTGTAAGCCTGCTACCGGCGCATGCGCCTCTGCTAACATTCGACGCATGCCCGGATGGCGAAATTGGTAGACGCAAGGGACTTAAAATCCCTCGACCGCAAGGTCGTGCCGGTTCGAGTCCGGCTCCGGGCACCATTCAGATCCCGCGCCTTGCTGCGAGACCGTCGGCCTGGGCGCTCGAAGTTTCCGAATTGCTTCACATTTTCGCGACGATTTGTTGACCCCGCGTCGACAGGCGAGGGGTAAAACCATTCTGCACTCACAGACAGAGGGTTTTCCCCAATGAAAAAGCTCGGAATGATTGTTGGACTAGCCGCAACTTTCGCGGCTTCTACCGTTCTGGCGGACGCTCGCGTTCGCGTTGTCCACGCCGCACCATTTGCCGACAGCCTCGAGGGCTCGGCGGTCACGGTGACGGCTAACGGCGACACCCTGCTCGAGGACTTCCGTTTCGGCGACTTCACCGACTACGTCGAACTGCCGGCCGGCAGTTATGACCTGGCGGTGTTCCCGGCGGGTTCGGAAGATCCCGCGATGGAGGCCTCCGTGGACCTGTCGGATGGCGTCGACTACACCGTCCTGGCCACCGGTAACGGCAGCACCCAGGATCTGGCGCTGTGGCCGCTGGTCGATGATCCGATGGCGCCTGGCGACGGCAACCTGAATATCCGCGTCGTCCACGCCGCTCCGTTTGCCGCGGGCTCGGAAGCGACCGAAGTTTCGATCCGCACCGCCGGCGGCGATGTCGTCAACGGCCTGGTCGGCGTGCCGTACTTCGCCGAAAGCGGCTACTTCGCGATCCCGGCCGGCAACTATGATCTCAAGGTCGCCTCAAACGATGGGACGGTCAATTACATTGATCCGCTTCCCGTGGACCTTCCGGCCGGGCTCGACGTAACCGTCATCGCCATTGGCGACGGTCTCAACCAGCCGCTGGGCATCCTCGCCCTACCGGTGGGACTGCTCGACACCCGCACGCCGGTCGACATCAGCGTAAACGGTTGGTGGACGTCGGCCAATGCCGCGGAAGAAGGGCTACTGTTCCAGCCCATTCCTGCCCGCAACCAGCTCGTCGGCACCGTCTACACCTACGCTGCGGACGGATCGGGCGACCAGGCCTGGTTCACCCTCGACTCCGGTGAGGGCGGTTTCGACGGCAGAGAAGCCATGGGCACGCTCTACACCGCCAGCGGTGCGACCCTGGCCGGTGATGAAAGCGCCAACGTCGAGGAAGCCGGTACCTTCGGTATCGAGTTCATCTCGTGCTCGGAGGCGGTGTTCACCGCCATGCTCGACGGGGGTGCAGAAGCGACCTGGACGCTCGAGCGACTGGTGGATACGGTCGGCTGCAACCTGAGCGATCAGGCGCAGTGATCGCATAGTACGTCTTCAGGACGTATCCAGGCCCCGGCCGCAACGTGCGGCCGGGGCTTTTTGTTGGCGCGGCGGCGTCAGGCGGAGTCGCCGGTTGGCCGTTCCTCGGGTGCCTCTTCCTCCGTTCGATTCCCTGCACTGTCCGCTCCCTCGTAGTCCATGGCGTGGCTGGCCTGGTAGACTTCGCTGAGCTTGTAGTTGTTGTAGGCGAAGCGAACGATCACCGTTCCGGCCGCGGCAGCGGGCAGGGCGAGCAGCACGCCCGCGAAACCGAACAACTGGCCGCCGGCCATTACCGCGAAGATGACGAGCACGGGATGCAGGCCGATTCGGTCGCCGACGAGCTTGGGCGTGAGCACGAAGCTCTCGATCAGTTGGCCGACGACGAAGACGATGGCCACCGACAGCAGGAAGAAGAAGCTGAAATCCTGGATCACCGCCGTCGTGCCCGCAAGCAACACCCCGATGATCGCGCCCAGGTAGGGCACGAAGCTGACCAAGCCGGCGATCATGCCGATGGCGATGGCGTTGTTGAGGCCGACGATCCAGAGCCCGATCGCGTAGACCAGGCCCAGGCTGACCATCACCATCAACTGGCCGCGCAGAAAGCCGCCCAGGGCCTCGTCGCAATCCTCCAGCAGTTTCACCGCCGTGGGCTCGATGTTGCGCGGCAGGATGTCGCGAAGCGTGTCCATCAACAGGCGCCAGTCGCGCAGCAGGTAGAAGGTGACCAGCGGCACCAGGATCATCGAGCTGATCCAGACCAGGAATCGGCCGCCCGACTGGGTCATGACGCTGAGCACGTTTCCGGCCGCGCCGGCGATATTGGAGAAATACTCCTGGATCAGCCTGCGCGCGCGCTCGACGTCGAAGGACTGCAGGTTGAGCTCGATGCCGAGCTGCGCCTCGATCCACGGCAGGACGTTCTTCTGGAAGGCGTCCAGGTAGCCGGGCAGGCGGCCCAGGAAGTCCGCCACTTCACGCACCAGCACGGGTATGACGATCAGCAGCACGATCACGATGAGCACGAAGGCCAGCGCGAAGACGAGCGACACGGCGAGATCCCGCCGCATCCGGTGGTCCTCGAGCCATCCCACGATCGGGTTGACGATGTAGGCGATCAATACGCTGATGAAGAACGGCGTCAGCACTGGGCCGAGCAGCCAGAGCAGCCAGCCGGCGATCAACAGGCTGGCGAGTATCCATGCGATCTGGTAGCGGCTCAGCCGCGGGAACGGCACGTGCTCGCGTTCGCTCATGAAGGGCTCCCTCTGTCCTCGAGATTGGCGAATACTGGCAGGGCCGCGAGGGGCTTGCAACTGCCGAAGGTCACAGTGGTGCCGTTGGCGCCGGTATAATCCGGCGGATCAGCGGGCCTGCCGGCGCAGGTCCGAACGAATCACCGCAAAGGCAGGCTTTTTCCCCAATGTCCATCGATATCAACGTCAACTCCGAGATCGGTCCGCTGCGGACCGTCGTCGTTCACACCCCGGGGCAGGAGATCGAGAACATGACGCCGCAGACGGCGGCCGAAGTGCTCTACGACGATATCCTGAACCTGGAGCTGGCCACGGGCGAACACCGCCAGCTCAAGGGCGTGCTCGAAAAGGTCTGCCGCACCATCGAGTTGCACGACCTGCTGGTGGAAGTGCTGGAAGACGGCCGGGTCTGCGAGGCGCTCGTGCAGGCCCTGTGCGACCTGTTCGACTCACCGGAGGTGCGCGACGAACTGCTCGACCTGCCGGCCGAGGACCTGGCGCGCCAGCTCGTCGAGGGGACACCCAAGAAGGCGATCAGTCTAGAGAAGTACCTGAGTCCGTCGCGCTACGCCATTCCACCGCTGCCCAATACCTTTTTCACCCGCGACGCGACGATGTGCGTCAACGACCGGATCATCATCGGATCCATGGCCTACCGGGCGCGCATGGCCGAAGCCCTGCTGCTCAAGGCGGTATTCCGGTACCACCCGGATATCCACTCCTCCGGCTTCTACTTCGACGGCACCGACAACCGCAACTCGGAGGTCACGATCGAAGGGGGCGACCTGCTGGTCATCCGGGAGGACCTGGCGGTCATCGGTTACAGCGAGCGCACATCGGTTGCCGGCATCGACCAGTTGATGCGCTCCATCGCCGCGCAGGGGCCGATCAGCAATTTCATCGTCGTCGAGATTCCCAAGACGCGTGCGACGATCCACCTCGACATGATCTTCACCATGGTCGATCACGACAAGTGCGTGGTCTTCCCGCCCCTGATCACCGGCCCCAACCGATCGCGGGCCTTCCACTGCGCCTTCAACGGCGGCCCGGACGCGAAGATCACCGAGCACCGTGACGTGCTTTCCGCGCTGTCCTCGCTGGGTATCGAGCTTGCCCCCATCAACTGCGGGGGCGAGCAGGAGTTCCACCAGGAGCGCGAACAATGGGCGAGCGGCGCGAACTTCTTCGCCTTCGGCCCGGGCCAGATCCTGGGCTATCGGCACAATCGCTACACCGTCGAGGCGCTCGACAAGGCCGGCTTCAAGGTCGTCGACGCCCCGGAACTGATCGACGGCGGTCGTGAGATCGGTCGCGATGAGCGGGTGGTCGTGACCATCGGCGGCGCGGAATTGTCGCGCGGCGGCGGCGGCTGTCGCTGCATGACCATGCCGGTCGCGCGGGATCCCATTGCGACCTGAGTGCTCGCCACTTGATCCCGGTCAAGGTCCAGTGATGGCCGCCATGCCAATCTGATACCGGAAGGTCGGCCAGGGGGAAGCCGAGGGAAGCCAGTGCGAGGGCAGCATGACGAAGACAGCGCGAACACGAGCAAGCAGGCGCCTGCTGGCAGCAGGTGTGGGCGCGTTGCTGGCCTGTGCCTGGGTCGGCCTCTGGGCGGTCGCGGGGCCGGACGGGTCTCCGGATTCCTCGCAACCCGATGCTTCGCGGGCGTGCCTGATGTGCCACGGCGAGAACGCTCCCCTGCCTGCGGCCGGCATCGTTCACTCGAGCCATGCCGCCCTGTTCGGCGAAGGGGGGCAGGGGTGCACGGCCTGTCATGGTCCCAGCCGGGAGCACCTGGGGCTTGCCGAAGACGGCACGCGACCGCTACCCGATCATCCCTTCGGTCCGGATGACCCGAGTGCCGCGATCAACGCGACCTGTTCAACCTGTCACGCTGGACAGCTGGCACCCCACTGGCGGGGCAGCGTGCACGAGTTCGAGGAGCTGGCCTGTACGGATTGTCACAGCGCGCATGATGCGGCCGGCGATGCGGTGCTCGATCCCTCGCGGCAGGCCGGCGTGTGCTTCGATTGCCACCAGCGCGAGCGCGCGGAGTTCATGCGGCCAAGCCGGCATCCCGTGGCCACCGGCGGATTCGCTTCGGATGCCGAGTTGCTTTCCTGCAGCGACTGCCATGATGCGCATGGCAGCGCCGCGGTCGCCGAGCTCAAGGGCGCGACGCTCAACGAGACCTGCTACGAATGCCACGCGGAATTGCGGGGACCGTTCCTTTGGGAGCATGCCCCGGTGCGCGAGGACTGCAGCACTTGCCACCTGCCGCACGGCGCCATTCACGACGCCTTGCTGAGCCAACGGCCGCCCCAGCTGTGCCAGCAGTGCCACCTGGCTCAGTACCATCCGAGCACGGTACGAAGCGGCACGGGCCTGCCGCCGCTGGGCGCCGACCCGAACCTGCTCGGGCAGAGTTGCATGAACTGCCATACGGCCGTCCACGGCTCCAACCATCCGTCCTCGCCGGGCTTCACGCGGTAGGCCGCGGCCATGAGGATTCCGCTCAGCGCTTGCCTGCTCGCCACGACCTTCCTGGTCGCGATTACCGGGCCCCAGCGGGCTGCCGGTATGCAGTTGTTCGGGAGCATCGACCTGGGTCTCGCCTGGCTCGACGAGGATGCCGACCGCTACGGCCGCTTCTCCGGCCTTGACGAAGCGGGTGCCTCGCCGCTGGCCGATATTCGCCTGGAGCGACTCCCGCAGGACGCAGATGACTGGTACCTGCGCCTGGAGGGAACGCGTCTCGGCCTGCCGTCGCGCCGCTTGGACTTTCTCGCGGAGCGTTCCGGTCAGCAGGCCTTGTCGCTGAGTTGGCGGGAGATGCCCAGCTGGAGTCTGTCAGGCGGCGCCACACCTTTCATGGCCGGCCCGGGCGGTCGCTTGTCGTTGCCGGGCGACTGGCAGGGCCTGGAAACCCCGGCCGGGCTGGCCGCGAGTGATGCGGAATTGCACCCGGTCGAAATCCGCTCGCGACGAAAGCGGCTCGATCTGGGCTATTGGCAGCGTTTCCGCGATCGCTGGCGCGTGGAGATCGAGGCGAGCGAAGAGCGTCGCAACGGCAATCGCCTGATCGGCGCCATCTTCGGCTATACCGGCGGCAATCCGCGGGGCATGCTCCTGCCGGCGGTGGTCGACGACAGCACCCAGCGCCTCGAGAGCCGCTTGACCTACGCCGACCCGGCCGGTCACCAGTACGGCGTGGTCTGGTCGGGGTCGTTCTACCGCAATGACCGCCGGTCGATCGATTTCGAGAATCCCTTCACCCGTCATCCCCAGTGGGCACCCGCGACCGGGCATCCCGACGGCTTCGGGCGCGTTGCCGATTACCCCGACAACAGCGCCCACCAGCTTCGGGCATTCGGGGCCTGGAAGCTGGGTGACCGGACTCGCCTCGGCGCTGACCTGGCCTATGGACTGATGCGGCAGGACGACCTGTTGCTTCCCTATACGGCCAACGACCAGCTGCAGGTCGACGAGCCTCTTCCCGTAAGCCGGCTCGACGCGGAAATGCGCACGACGGTGGCCAACCTGCGGCTCGTGACGCAGGCGACCGACCGAGTCAACCTGGTTGTCGCCTACCGCTACGACGATCGCGACAATCGCACGCCCTCGCTACCCTGGCGGATCGTCGGCGCCGATTCCCAGGATCAGCGCCCGGACGACGAGACCCGGATCAACCTGCCGTACAGCCTGCGCCGCCAGAAGCTGGCGATCGACGGTCGCTGGCGCCTGGACGGGTACCAGCGGCTGGTGGGCGGGCTCGCCTTCGAGCGAGAGGATAGGGATGATTTCGCGGAAGTGGCGCAACTGGACGAGTGGGGCGGTGAGATCGGCTGGCGCGGCCGCATCGGCTCGAAGATGCGCTTTCGCCTGGACGCCGAACGATCGGTTCGCCGATTCGACGAGTACGTCGGTCGGGCGCCGTTTCGCGCCGGACGCCTGCCGGGCACGGTCGAGCCGGAAGACTTCGAGAATCATCCGGAGTTGCGCAAGTACAACGTCGCCGATCGGGACCGAAGCGGCTTCGGGCTGCGCCTGGATATCCAGCCTACCTCGCGGCTCAGCCTGGGTCTCGGTGGCCGCTATCATCGTGACGACTACGACGACGAACGATTCGGTCTCCAGCGCTCGGAAGTTCGAACCGTCGCCGTCGATTTCGGTTGGCAGCTGTCACGGGCCGTGACGATCAGCGGACTGTTCTCCAGTGATCGATACCAGGCCGAGCAATCGGGTCGCGACTGGCCGGGCTTCGCGCCGCAGCTGGCTTTCGATCCCGCCAGGAACTGGTGGGCGAGCCACGACGACCGGGTCGAGACGGCGAGCGCTTCGCTCGCCTGGCGGGATGCGGCTTTTGCGCGGCGCCTGCTCGCTGCCCTGGATCTCAACGGCGGGGTCGACCTCGGTGCGGATTTCGTTCATGTCAGGGCGCGCGGCGATATCGACGTTCGGGCGGCCGAGGGGCTGACCGTCGAGCCCCTGCCGGAGACGTTCACCCGCCGGCGAAGCTGGGCCGCGTGGGCCCGCTACTCGGCGCCGTCGGGCTGGCGCGTGCAATTGCGCGTCGAGCACGAGCGCTTCCGTTCGCGCGACTACGCCTTCGAGGACGTGGCCATCGACAGCGTGGCCAACCTGCTCCTGCTGGGACGGGCGGCCCCGGACTACTCGGTGACCGCCGTCCTGGCCACCCTGGGTTACCGCTTCTGATTCAGTTGCCGTTTTCGGCCAGCGACCCGACGCGATACTGCTCTGCCATCTGCCAGGCACGCTCGGAATGGTCGCGTCCGTACCCCTTCGTGCGCATTCCCTCGGTCGCCTCCTTGCCGCACCAGGGCTCCAGGACTTCCGGCGGGGTAGGGTGCTGATCGATGTAGGCGGTGAAGTCGTAGACATGACCCTCGATGGCCATCCAGCAGTCCTCGAGCCGGTCGTGTTCGGCGACTTCGGCCAGGGTGAACGTGGACTTGGTTTCCTGGCCATCGCCGGCTTCGGCGGCTGGCGTCAGGGCGTCGAGTGCGACGACGGTCAGGACGCAAGCCCAGAATGCGACGAAGATGGTGTAGACGGCCTGTTTCATAGCAGTTCGAACTCCTCTGTGTGGATCCTCGATGCCGCAATGCCGGCGGCTGCGGCATGCTGCTGGACGAGCGCGTTGAGCGGTTCGGGTCCGCAGATGTAGACGCTTCGCCGGCTGATGTCGGGACAGGCCTCGTCCAGGTAGCTGCCCGACAGCGGTCCCTCGCGATAGAAGTAGTGGATATTGAGCCGGAAGCCTTCCAGCTGGTCGGCCAGGTTGTGCAGTTCGGTCGCGAAGATCTCGCGGGCGGGATCCTGAACGCAGAAAATCATGCACACGTCCGCGGTCTCACCCCGATGCAGCAGATGCCGCATTCTCGCAAGGAAGGGCGTAACGCCAATACCGCCGGCCACCCAGAGTTCGGGCTCCGAAACACGATCCGGTGTGACAAAGAACCGTCCATAGGGACCCTCGACGCGCGCGGTCGTTCCCGGCTGGACCGTCTGCGCGGCCCGGCTGGCATCGCCCAGCGATTTGATCGCCACGCGAAGCTGCCCTTCGTCGGGCGAGGAGGACAGGGTGTAGGGGTGTTCCTCGCCTCGCCCGGCTGCCAGTGATGGGTCTTCGAGCGTGAGATAGACGAAGTTGCCCGCCTCGTGTCGGAGCTTGCGGCCGCGCGGTTCCAGGCTCAGCTCAACCACGTTGTTGGCGACGGCGGTGACCTCGCTGACCGTGTAGGCCAGGCGACCGATGCGACGGGAGAAAACGAAACGCCAGCCGACCGCGCCTACGGCGAGTAGCGCCAGCGCTGACCACAGGACGATATCGAGCCAGGTCGGCAGCCCCCGGGACAGCCAGAAATCGTGAACCAGTGCCAGCGCGACGGCCGGACCGGCCAGCCGGTGTATCTTCTTCCAGCGCTCGTAGCGGGGGCGGCCGAAGAATGAAAAACTCGGCGCCAGGAAAATCATCATCAGGATCAGCGCTGCCCAGCCGCTCCAGCTGGCCAGGTCCGAGATCGGCGGCAGCAGGGTTGCGGCGGCGGATTCAATGCTGGCGCCGGCCGCGGAGAGTGCCAGGAGGACCGGATGCAGGAGCAACAGGATGAGCGACCAGGCGCCGAGCAGGTGGTGGGTTCGCCACAGCCGTGTCAGGCCGCCGAAGGGTTGGTCGAAACCCGGGACGCGGGCGCTCAGGATCGCGGCCAGTAGCAGCATCGACAGGCCGGCGACGCCGGTCAGCCGGCCGGCCGTGTTGAGTAGGGCGCTCGTCGACGTCACGGCGCTCGCATCCAGGTGAGCCAGAAAGATCAGGGAAGGCAACAGGGCGGCAAGCCAGACCAGGCGATGGGCGGTTCTTGCCGACATACTTGCTCCCTCCCGATATTCGATGGCCATCAATTTACCAGAGCCTGAAATCCGGGTTCGCGCATTATGGTGCTGTTCTGCGCTGCGCCGCATACCATTGATGGATTTAAATTCAATTAGTTACACGAAGTATCTCGCCTTCGTTCTCGTCGGTGAGTACGTACAACGCGCCATCCGGTCCCACTCGCACGTCGCGCAACCGGCGGTTCAGTTGCAGGCCGAGCGGCTGGTCGCCGACGATCTCGTCACCGTCGAGCCTGATTCGTCGAAGGGTCTTTTCCACCAGGCTGGCCACCAGCAAGTCGCTCTGCCAATCGGGGAAGCGGGAACCCGTGTAGCGGCTCATGCCGGCAGGGGCGATCGACGGCGTCCATCCAAGTTTCGGGGCGATCATCCCGGGGCGATCGGTGAAGGGCGAGACCCGGGCGCCGGAGTAGTCCACGCCGCGCGTGACGATCGGCCAGCCGTAGTTGCCGCCCGCACGGATCAGGTTCAGTTCGTCGCCGCCGCGCGGGCCGTGTTCGTGGGACCAGATGCGGCCCTCGGCCGGTTCGACCACGAGCCCCTGGGGATTGCGGTGGCCCAGGGAGAAGATCTCGGGAAGGGCCTCCTTGCGCTCGACGAATGGATTGTCGGCCGGTACCCGGCCGTCGTCGTGGATGCGGATCATCTTCCCCAGGTGGCTGTCGAGGCGCTGGGCGTGTTCGCGGTAGTCGAAGCCGTCGCCGACGCTCACCAGCAGCGTACCGTCGGGAAGAAAGGCCATCCGCCCGCCGTAGTGCACGGGCGTGTCCTTCCACGGTTGGGCGGTGAAGAGTACTTCTCCGTCCGTCCAGCGTCCGTCCACCAGCCGGCCGCGGACGATGCGCGTCGCATTGGCTTTGGGGCTGCCGTGCGCCAGCGTCATGTAGATCCAGCCGTTTTCGGCGTGATCGGGATGCAGGGCCAGGCCCATGAGACCGCCCTGGCTGTCGGCGTAGACTTCCGGCGTGCCGGCCACGGGTGCCTCGACGAGCCGCCCGTCGGCCGTGACCACCCGCAAGCGGCCGGGTCGCTCCGTCACCAGCGCTCGGCCGTCGGGCAGGAAGACCATCGACCAGGGATGCTCGAGCCCGTCGACGTAGGTTTCTACGGCCAGCGGCTGCGCCCGCAGGGGGCAACACATCAGGATCAGGCTCAACAGCAATACAGTTCGGGCCATTGGACGCTCTATCAACCGGGCAGTGGCTTAGAAGATAGCAGACTCGGGCCCCGGGGCTGGTAATCTGTTGGCTCCACGCAGCGCGGAGTACCTCGCATGAAGGTATTGAGATGGTTCCTGGCCTGGATGACGGCGGTGCTCGTCACGGCCTCGATCGGCAGCGTGATCCAGACCCAGATCAACATCGCCCGGATTACGGGCCTGGGCGTGGACGTGAGCTTGGGGCAGCGACTCGCAACGTCGGCTCAGGACCTGCTCGGCTTCGCGCCGCTGTGGGCCATTATCGTCGCGGCCGGGTTGTTGGTCGCTCTGCTGGTCGCGAGCGGGCTGGCGCGCCGCTGGCCGGCAAGGTCGCTGTCGCTGCACATATTCGCCGGTTTCGCCGCGCCGATGGTGGCGCTGCTCGTGATGGATGCGATGCTGCCCGTGATGGTGGTGGCCGCGGCGCGAACCTGGAGCGGACTGGTGTTGATAAGCTTGCCCGGCGCCGTCGGTGGTTGGTTGTACGTGGTCCTACTTTACCGACAGAAGGGCCAGATCTTCCACCAGGCGGCGCAGCGGAACGTCTCTTCGCAGGCCGGCAACTGACGGGCATAGCGCTCGGCACGTTCGGCGACCTGGCGGGCAGTCTGTCGTACCTTGGGCTTGTCGCGCCAGGTGCCGCGCTCGTAGCCGGTGCGGCCCTCGTGATAGGCCAGGTAGAGTTCGTAGGCGTCGTTGCGTGCAATGGCGAGACGCCGATGGCTGGTGTAGTTGTACCAGCCGATGAAATCCAGCGCGTCGGCCATGTCGGCGCGGCTGGTGAACCAGCCCGAGCGGCCCGTCATTTCCAGGTATTCCTCCCAGGCCGGATCCTGTGCCTGGGCGTAGCCGTGGGCAGAAGACGGGCGCCGCCAGGGAATGAAACCGAGCAATTTCGTGCGTTCGGGCCGGACCCGGGCCCGGAAGGACGACTCGCGCTGGACGATGGCCATCTGGACGGAAATCGGAATGCCCCAGCGCCGTTCACTGGTATGGGCGTGGTCGTACCAGCCGGGTTCCTGTTCGAATATTTCGCACAGGTTGTCCTGGCGTTTCGGCGGCGTCGAAGCGCATCCGA